>JBDRKO010000065.1:0-5416 GCA_043813915.1 Candidatus Omnitrophota bacterium | reverse complement strand
GGGATGCATTTTATCTTCTACCGAGTGATCCTGATACTCGACAAAAAGGACCCTAATAGTGTTCATATAAGCGTTCTTGATATAAAGGATCGTTCGTATCAAAGCGCTTCCGAAGTGATGCGGAACGTCAAGAACACGTTGCTGACCCGGGTTTCACCCGCTAGAAAGGGATCAGCCCTCAAATATCCCTACGGAACATTAACTTCGAATTTCACTAAGCCAGGCTATATTTCAGCTGTTAAAAAAGCCCTGGAATATATCCATGCCGGGGACATATATCAGGTCTGTCTTTCTCAGAGATTCAGATCCGAATGGCACGGACATCCTTATGAACTTTACCGCGGGCTTAACGCAATAAATCCCGCCCCGTTCAGCGCTTTTCTGGATTACGGGGATCATAGCATCATATCTTCTTCTCCCGAACTCTTCCTCCGCGTATCTGAGGATTCGATAGAAACGCGCCCGATGAAAGGGACACGTCCCCGAGGCAAAACCCCGGAAGAAGATATTTTGTTAAAGGAAGAACTTCTATCCAGCGCCAAAGACGCCGCGGAGCTTCTTATGATAGTGGACCTGGAAAGAAATGATCTGGGAAGATCCAGCCTGCCGGGAACCGTGCGCGTATCGGAAAACAGACGGTTGGAACCGCATCCGACAGTTTTCCAGACCATATCCGTTATCCGCGGCTCTTTAGATAAAAGATACGGCCTTATGGATGTATTAAGGAACGCCTTTCCGGGAGGGTCTATAACAGGTTGTCCCAAGATCCGCGCTATGGAAATAATCGAAGAACTTGAACCTACCAAAAGAGGTATATATACCGGTTCCATCGGATATATCAGCCTGCATGGTTCAATGGACCTTAATATCGCGATACGCACAATGATAAAAAAAGGTCCGGAAGTCTATTTTCAGGTAGGCAGCGGGATAGTTTCTGATTCCGACCCGGAAACCGAATACGAAGAAACCTTGCATAAGGCGCGCGCGCTGATACAGGCGGTGTCGTAATTGAGTTTGTGGAGTTTGTAGAGTTAGATCGACTTTAGATCTTTTGTACCGTTTGCGAATTTAGCTTTGAAAGTGACCCCTTTTTTGTGTTTAAAGGTGCCCCCTCTCTCCTAATCTGGTTAGCTCTTTTGTTTCTATTTCCGTCTATTTAACACTTGGTCTGGTTCGCGTTCATCCGGTTATTTTGTAGTCAAACAGTCAAGCGTTTTATCTCTGTTTCTTGTCAAGGTACCGTTTGGGTCTTTTCGTATATCCGTGCGTAAAGTTACTTGCTTCTCTACTTAAAACGCTTGAATCCGAAGGACCTTTGTATTGCATCTGGGGAGCTTCTTTTTGCTTCATGTTTAGGTTCGGCTGTTTTTTCACGCTAGAACCTATTTCTGGCACTTTGATACTCTGACACTCGGACACTTCGTCCCACGTCCCACGTCCTTCGTCGTCAAAACGGGGGCGTTTTGCCCACCTCGAACATTACGTTCTCGGCGCCTGTGCTCTGTGCCCTGTGCTCTCTGCCATTATCGCCATCTATTTTCTTCACATTACACATAACATTGCACGGCGCCTTTTGACTCTCTGACTCTAGCGAACAACGTGAGCGACCGAGGACGCAATGTCCGAGGAAGTGCCGAATTCTCCCGGATTCGGCCGATGACTCTTTGACTCTTTTTCTAGCTTCTAGCTTCTGAACCTATACCTAAACTCTCCAAAAACATATTTATCCTACGCAGATATTCTTCGGACTGCATGAAAACAGCGTCATTATGTCCGCCGCGCATACGGTAAAAATCTTTGGGTTCGGACGCTTTTTCGAAAAGTTCTTTTCCTTGGGCGAACGGGACGATCTCATCCTCCGTACTGTGTATCATAAGTTTAGGCGTTTTTAACCGGGATATTTTAGATATACTGTCGTATCTTACCATTAAGGATATCTTGAACGGCAGTATCGGATAGACCTCTTTCGACATATCTCCCGTAGAAGTGAATACGCTGTCCGTTACAAGTCCTTTCGCGTCCACTCTGCGGGCAAGTTCCACCGCTACCGCCCCTCCCATGGACCTGCCGTACAGTATGATACGGTCTTTGTTGGCGGGATCTATCTCCCGGAGTTTTTCATACGCCGCTTCCGCGTCAGCGTATGTTCCGTTTTCGGACGGAACACCTTTACTGTTGCCGTACCCCCTGTAATCAAATATCAGTATATTGACATTCAATCCGTGAAGTATGCTTATGAGCTCGATCCTGTCACCGATATTCCCGGCATTACCGTGACAAAAAAGAAAAGACGCGCGCGCCGGGACTCCCGACGGTACGTACCATCCATGAAGTTCGGTTCCGTCGGATGCCTTAAAGTAAACATCTTTATAAGACAAGCCTAAAGCGTCAGGAAAGACCGTTATGTTCCTGTCCGGAAAATATACGTTCCTCCGTTCGAACCAGGAACCGAACAGGAATATACCGAGAAGCAGAGCTATTATGATAAAGAAATTCAGCATTTTCAAGTGGTCTCTATTTTAATATCTACATCAGGCGGATCCTTAAGAGTATTATGCACAATACATTTCCGGACAGCGGCGATAAGGCCTCTTTCCCTTTCTCCCAGTTCCGTTCCGGGAAGTTTAACGGTTATGTCGGCCTTTCCTATCCTTTCGGGGTCACTGGCATACTCCCAATCCACCTCGACGGTCATTTCGGGCGCGTTTATCTTCGCTATATGCAAATAGCTCGCGGCGAATATTCCGGCGCATGTTCCTAGAGCGGCTATCATCAGTTCGACCGGTGTAGGGGCGGTATCTTCCCCGCCCTTTTCCACGGGAACATCCGTTCTTATTTCATGCCCTCTGACCTTAGCGGCGAACTTCTTCTTACCGAGATATTCTATAACGGTCTTCATTTTCCCCCTTTTATTCTCATACGCGCCGTAAGACATCTTTGAGATTGGTTCTTATCTTCATCCATTATATAATACATACATGGAGACTGAAAGACCAATGTTCTCGGTGATCATCCCCTCTTTCAACAGAGCCCCTATGCTCAAAACAGCGGTAGGCTCCGCGCTCGGACAGACCTTTAAGGATATGGAGGTCATCGTGATCGATGACGGTTCCACCGACGGCACAGCGGCTCTATTGAATGCTTATGAGGATGACCGTTTTTCGTTCATATCTACCGGCAACAGGGGAGTGTCCAGCTCAAGGAACTTGGGCCTGAAAATATCAAAAGGCGCATATATAGCTTTTCTGGATTCCGACGATCGGTGGACAGAGAACAAGCTCGAGCTTGCCGCGCGGTACATCGAACTTTTTCCCGATATTTCTATCTTTCATACGGAAGAGATATGGCATAAAAACGGCTTTGTCCTTAAACAGCTTAAAAAACACAAAAAACCGTCCGGTCATGTATACCGTGACGCTCTGCCGCTCTGCTGTATAGGCATGTCCACCGTGGTAATAAAACGCTCTGTTTTCGATGATATAGGCGTGTTTGACGAGACTTTTGAGGCATGCGAAGATTATGACCTCTGGTTAAGAGCTTCCTTCAAATATGAGGTCAAACTTATCCCGGAATATCTTACCGTCAAAGACGGCGGACGGAACGATCAATTATCCTCGAAGATATGGGGTCTGGACCGTTTCAGGATAAAAGCGCTGGAGAAAATATTGTTATCCGGAGTGCTTTCCGCGGAAGATCGGAGCGCTACGATACTAGAGCTGCGCAAAAAATGCGGTATCTTCGCCAAAGGCGCCGTAAAACACGGTAGGCCGGAAGAAGCGGAATATTACGCGGCATTGCCTGATAAATATAAGTAGGGGCACGGCATGCCGTGCCCCTACATTTGGATTTTTACACTATTCACCATCTATAACTTACGCTTTACCCGCGGACCCCAGCACGTTCTTGTTCTTATTGGCATACATTTTCACAAGTTCTTCTCTGGCAGGCCCCAGATATTTTCGCGGATCGAATTCCGAAGGTTTTGTGGCCATGATCTCGCGTATTTTAGCCGTCATCGCTAAACGTCCGTCCGAATCTATGTTTATCTTACAAACAGCCGATTCAGCCGCTTTTCTGAGCTGGCTTTCCGGAACGCCCACAGCGTTAGACATCTTACCGCCGTATTTGTTTATCATCTCCACGTATTCCGGAACTACCGAACTTGCCCCATGAAGAACTATCGGGAATCCCGGAAGTTTTTTCTCCACTTCATAAAGTATATCGAACCTTAAAGGCGGAACCTCTTCTCCCGGAGCAAGCTTGAACTTATAAGCGCCATGCGACGTCCCGATAGATATCGCCAAGCTATCCACACCGGTTTTCGCCACGAATTCCTCTACTTCTTCCGGTTTTGTATAATGTGTCACTTCATGACTTACCTCGTCCTCGATACCGGCAAGCACCCCCAGCTCTCCCTCTACGCTGACATCATGTTTATGCGCGTATTCTACGACTTTTTTAGTAAGCGCTATATTGTCAGCAAAAGAATGCGCTGACCCGTCTATCATAACCGAGGAAAACCCGGATTCCACGCAGGAAACGCAAAGTTCATACGTATCGCCATGGTCAAGATGAAGCGCTACCGGGATCTTACTTCCGGCCTCTTTAACTATCTCCATAGCTCCGTTCGCCATATGCCTTAACAGTATCTGATTTGCGTATTTTCTGGCGCCGGAGGACACCTGAAGGATCACGGGTGAATCGGTCTCTATACAAGCCGTCATTATAGCCTGCAGCTGTTCCATGTTATTAAAATTGTAGCCGGGAATAGCGTATTTCCCGTCTATAGCTTTTGCATACATCTCTTTTGTGTTAGATAATCCTAACTCCTTATAACTATGCATATTTTCCTTCCTTTCTTTAGATAAACACATCATTTATCAACACATTCTATCAATTTTACCGGACAATACAAGGGAAAAAATCAGCTTATTTCCCGGGGAACTTGTCGATCACGACCCGTCCGGATAGATCAAACGGGTTCTTGCGCAGAGCCAGAGAGAAAAGATATGGATACTCCCTCTTCAGGTGCCTCATATAGTTCAGCCATTCAGAGGCAAGCGCGTGATACGCCCTCTTTATATCTCCCGATAAATGATCTTTGTCCGGGTCAGGAAGCTCTTCGAAAGTCTCTCTGCACATAAGTTCTTCCGTCAGGTGAAAAACAGCCCAGAGAAGTTCCGTAAAGGACGCGTGTTCGAGCAGATTGGAGTTTGACAGAAGGTTCAAAAGAAATTGGTTCTTATTCCTCAGAAAATCCGCTAACTCCGTGATGGAAGCGTTCCGGACATCGATGCGGTATGTATGTTCCTTCAATCGGGCCTTCATCTCTTCGGCGCCGCGGTTTGTCCATATGTTCTTGTCCGCAAAGAACGTTCTTAGGTTTTCTATATCCTTATCGAATCCTGAAAATATC
>JBDRKO010000064.1:0-38256 GCA_043813915.1 Candidatus Omnitrophota bacterium | reverse complement strand
AAGTCCTTGGGAGTTGGCAAGAGAAAAAAATCCGAAGATAAGGAAAGAAGCCTTGATGTTGCCAACGATAGATTTAGACGCAGAAGTAAGAAATATAGCTTTTTGTGCTCAGGGGGGTAATGATGTGTTTACCAATCCCAGTGTAAAAGTCCCCGAAAACTTGACAATCACATTCCTATGGGATATACTTCTCCAAAAGGAGAAAAGGGGGTGTTTATGAGAAAGGTCCTAATACTCTTGGTCATATTATCGGTAATGTCCAGTACTTGTGTTTTTGCTTCCACAAATAAACCGTTGGAAAAACTGGGAAAAGGTTTGGATAATGTAGTATACGGAGAACTGGAAGTGCCGAACAGCATTAATGAGACCAATACCAAAGGGACTCCCGCTTTTGCTGATTGCACCGCCAAAACGAATGATGATGTAGGCAGGGGCATAGCGAGGTTCGTAGGAGGAGTTTGGCAGATAGCTACTTTTTGGTATCCGGAAGATTAGATTTTTTTGACATTTAAAAGCCCGCTTATTCTATAAGCGGGCTTTTTTTTGTCAATAATGGTTCAATGATATCGTCCGGCATCTATCTTTGAGCTTTCTTTCGGGAAGCACACAGCCGGAACTATACCCCAAGGCTACTATCAAGCCTGCCGATGTTGCATGCGGGATACGGAGTATCCGTTTCAACGCTTTTGAGTCGAACCATCCCAGTGCGCAGGACCCTATGCCTAGGGCCTGAGCTTGCAAAGATATATGGGAATACGCGATACCGAGGTCTATTTGCCCAAAATCCGTTCTTATAAGTGCTCCGGCCACGGAAGCCGCGAGCTTTGTCCTTTCGGAGACAATAACGATATAGGCCGCGGCATCCGCGGCGAAAGAGTTCATGCTGTAAATACCCGAAAAGACCTTGTTGGCGATATCTTTTTTGACGGCGCTATCGTTGACGATGATGAATTTCCAAGGCTGGGAATTACATGCCGAAGGAGCATATCGGGCGGCTTCTGCGCATTTATCAAGGTCTTTTTGGTCTATTACTCGGCCGGAATAAGAGCGTATGCTTCTCCGAGCCCGGACAAGATCCGAAAAACTATCCATAAGAACTCCTTTTCTTCACGGTCAGCATGTATCAGCGCAACATTACCATAGAGATTTAACATCAATTAGATTATAATATAGGGCATGGATATCTCACAAGGAATAAGAAAGGTTTTTTTGATCATCCTTATGACGACGCCTTTTTTGCAGGGGGGGATGCTCTCTGTCAATCCGGCTACCGACGAGGAAGAGTTGGTCCTGATACCCGCGGACAAAGAAAAAAGCATGGGTAGGAGTGTTGATGAAAAAGTGAACAAACATTTCAAGCTTCCGGTGGATCCTCTTATGCAGGAAAGAATAGAGAAAATAGGAGAAAAATTAGCCGCCGGCACGGATCGAAGAGATATCGTTTACAGGTTTCGGGTGCTCAAGGACGAAAAAGAGGACAGTTATAACGCTTTCGCCGCTCCGGGAGGGTATGTATACATTTTTTCGGATCTTGTGGAAGTCCTTGAAGATGACGATAAGATCGCGGGAGTTCTTGCCCATGAGATGGCCCATATCGAAGCGCGTCACTCCATTAAAAGGCTTCAGGGTAGTTTGGGAGTCGCGGCGCTCATACTTCTCGGTTCACAGATGAATACGGGAGAAGGATCCGCTGCCGCTTTGGGGCCGGCTATCGGACAGCTTATGGCTGCCTATTCGCGGCAGGATGAAGAACAAGCGGATGAACTTTCGGTGAAATACATGGAAAGAGCCGGTTATGATCCCGAAGGGACGGTAGGCTCTCTTGAAAAGCTCAAAGAACTTCGGAAAAAAGGGAAAAGGATGAAATATTCATTCAACAAAAGCCATCCTTATATATCGGAAAGGATCGCGTATCTTGAAAAGCTCATAAGAGGGCAAGCGGATTTTGATTCGTATATAAACACGGCATCCAAAGACAATATGCTGTGATAGGGCACAGGTGAGTATGAACAAAATAGCGGTATTGTACTATTCGAAGAGCGGTAATACGAAAAAGATGGCTCAGTTGATCCAGAGCGGAGTTCAAGGGGATGGAATGAGCGCGGATATATTTGATATAGAAAAATTTTCCGCCGAAAAAGCGTTGGAATACGATTCCCTGATAGTGGGGTCTCCGACATACTATGGGTCTATGTCCTACCAGGTAAAGAGATTTTTCGATGATTCCGTAGCGTTTCATGGTAAACTTTCAGGGAAGGTCGGGGCGGCCTTTACCTCCGCGGCCAATATCGGCGGAGGTAACGAAACGACCATAAATGATATACTCAACGCGATGCTGATACACGGGATGATCGTGCAGGGAAGTTATACCGGGGATCATTACGGGGTTGTCAGCATAGGTGCCCCTGATGACAGGGTCGAAAAACAATGCCGCGAACTCGGCAGGAGGACAGCCGCGCTTGTCAAAAAGATACGTTCATAAAAACGATTCTATGAAAAAACTTATTAAGGAACGCCTAGAGTCCATGGTCGCGAAAGGGATAGGGACAGTTACGGGACATCAAAGAGAGGAGAGAAAATTGAGAAAAACATTCGTTCTGGACACCAACGTTATCCTTCATAATCCGAATTCATTGATATCTTTTGGGGACAATATCGTGCTTCTTCCCATAGAGGTGCTGGAAGAACTTGACAGGTTCAAAAGGAGTCACGATGAGAACGGCCGGAATGCCCGTGTAGCCATACGCATGCTGGATGAGATGCGCCAGGACGGGGAGCCGGGAGAAGGATTTCCCCTGAAAGGCGGAGGGATACTCAAGATCGTACTCGGTGTGGACAAAAAGATCACTTCCCGTTTGGGACTGTCGGAAAAGCTTATAGACAACAGGATATTGCTTGTCGCCTACGAATGTATGAAAAAAGGGGAACAGGTAACATTTGTTTCGAAAGACATAAATGCCAGGATAAAGGCTGACGCGGTGGGGATAAAGAGCGTGGACTTCGAAAAACAGAAAGTTGATTTTGATAAATTGTACAGTGGTTGGCATGCGATAGAAACGGGAAAAGAGGATCTGGACAGCTTTTATGAGGCAAAAGAAATGAAAGTGAGGAGGGACGACTTTTTTCCTAATGAGTTCGCTCTGCTTGTCGACAAGGATAACCCCAAACATACGGCTATAGGAAGATATAAGGAAGAGTTTGAGACGCTGCTGCCTTTGATCTACAATAAGACGCAGATAATGTCCATAAGGCCCAGGAATAAAGAACAGGCCATGGCAATGGAGCTTCTGCTGAATAACGATATTGATCTTGTAACTCTTGTGGGCCCGGCGGGAACGGGGAAGACCTTATTGGCTATAGCCGCCGGTCTGCATAAGGTAGTAAAGGATAATTCCTACGGAGGGATGCTGATATCCCGTCCGGTGATGCCTCTGGGGAGGGATATCGGGTATCTTCCCGGGACCAAGGAAGAAAAGCTTGAGAATTGGATGGGCCCGATATTCGATAACCTGGATTACATCTTCAACGCGGAGAAAAAAGACAGAGAAGGAAAGACAAAGGCGAGAATAGAGAAATACATAAAGGAAGAGATCATAGAGCTCGAGGCGATGACCTTTATGAGGGGAAGGAGTATACCGAACAGATTCATAATCATAGACGAGGCCCAGAATCTTACTCCCCACGAAGTGAAGACGGTAATAAGCAGAGCCGGAAACCATACGAAAATGATCCTTACGGGCGATCCTTGTCAGATAGATAACCCTTATCTGGACGCGTCCAGTAACGGCCTGGCTTATTGCGTGGAAAAAATGAAAGGGCAGAAAGCCTTCGGTCATATGACACTGGAGAAGAGCGAAAGGAGTTCCTTGGCGTCCTTGGCCGCGGAATTGCTTTGATATTTAAGGATAAGAAGAGTGAAACATCTATATATGATGGTCGTAGTAATGGCCGCCGTAGGCGCTTTGATATGCGCGGACCCATTTGCCTCGGCAGGGGAAAAGGCGAAAACCAAGTATAAAATGTCCAAACACGGGCTTGAGGCCATGATAGAGCTCTCGCAGAGCCGCGATTATATGGTCAGGGAATTGAACGTAGAGACAGAGAATTATGAAAAGATAAGAAAAGGTATTCTTTCGGAACGTTTGAAACAGGGATCCTTGTCAGAGGAAATAAGAAAAGAATACGGGGAACCTGTTATTGATCTTGAGGATGATGACGGCTCACTTAGATGGGTATATAAGCCCGCGAACGAGACATTCTCCTCCAAAGAAAAAGTGTATTTGATATTTGATAGTGAAGATAAGCTTCTTTCCTGGAAATGCCTTTCGGAATGATCCGATCGCAGGCTTTATCTTGCCCTGGCGTACACATTATCATGTCCGCCGCCTTTGTAATGCGCCTCTATGATCTTTTGCGCGGGCTTGTTCTGCGGCGTGAACTGACGGTTGTATCGCCCTCCGGAACGCACGTTAGTGTCCCATTTCCACCAGTATACGCCGGCAAACCAAGGCTCATTCCATATTACCTCGAAAAATGCCTTATAGCACAGAGCCTGGATATTCGTATCGGCATTTCCTGAAGAAGCGACTTTCCACGGAGAATAAGGGGCTTCGGGAGTGCAGGCATATCCGATCTCGGTGAAAAGCACCGGTTTATCCACTGCCGACCGCCAAGCGCCTATTTCATTCTTCCATTTCCGCCAGCCGTTCTTAAGGTCCTCCAAGGAGGGATTGGTACTGTAAGTCAGAGGAAAGTACGCGTCTATTCCCACATAGTCCAGGTCCTGCCAGAAATCAATGTTCTTGAAATTATCCCAATTGGCCGCGTAAACGAGTTTCCCGGAATATACTTTACGTATCTCCGATATTATGCTCTTCCATTCATCGGTCCGCTGAGAGGCAAAGGAGAGTTCCGTCCCTACGCAAAAAACCTCGACGTCCATTTTTTCCGCCATGACCGCGTAAGCGAGTATGAATTTTCTGTATTCCTCGAACCATTTGGTCCAACCCTTTTCTGTAGCGGACCCAATATCGGCTCTCCAGTAGGTTCCGTCGCCTTTGTCTATAAGGTCTATGTGGGGTTTCATCATTATATTCATGCCCAGCTCATGGCTTTTCCCTATAACATGTTTTATGCTTTTTTTGCTGGGCGTTCTTTCCGTCTCTATGATCTTTGTGGAATCGTATTTTTCCTGATAATGCGTAATGCAGACGGAAACATATTCCACGCCCATTGAAGCTAATTTTGCCAGGGATTCATCCGAATATTTTGAAGCGAACTGATCTTTGTCCCAAGTTACGTAACACATCCCTTTTTGCGGAGGAAGGAGAGAAAGTTCGGAATGAACTTTTTCCGGCAAAGAAAATAATATGACGAGAGAGAGAACTATGCATATTGATCTCGAAAAGATATCTCTTGAAAAGGCCATGATCTGTCTCCCTTAGTTCCGATACTCATGGCAACTATCCTAAAGATAGGGAACGAAAAGGAGAGAAAAAGGGCTTTTTCTCAATTTCGGCAGTCCGACAACCATATCCCCGAAGGGATTTAGGCTCAAGACTTTGCGGTCCTATTCTTTCGCTCCGCTTAATTGCTCGCGGAGTGGGGCCTATTACAAGCCCCAAATAGTTTGCCATTGTCGATTGTAAAAGCGTATTTTAAAGAGCGCTTTATTACTATACCTATAGTTTACTGGTAAAGGATAAGAAAGCAAGATAGGTATTCTAGCTATTTAATCTTTAACAAAATAGCCTAAAACCCTTCTAACCCCTACATTTCTAACCAGGTTAACTAGCTAACCTGGTTAGATCTGTCAGGTTAAAAAAGGGGGGACAAACTATTGGCGGGTTTTGGGAAAGAATAAGCAAATAAAGGTGTGCTATGGGGGCTTAGACAAAGATTCCGGACAGCAATTTAACCGCTATTTCTCGATGTGAGCAATACGTTTTTAAGCAGGAAGCCGATCTAAAGGAAACAGGTGTATTTTTTTGTTTGTCTTATAAGGACTATTTACGTATAATCTATCCAACGGGAGGGGTATATGGCGAATGATTATATAAATCTTACTCGCGACGGCAGAGATAAGATATGCAGGGATCTGGAGAATTTAAAAGGGCCTAAGCGCCGGGAGATCGCGGTCGCTTTAGCAGAGGCGAGAGCACACGGAGATCTTAGCGAGAACTCCGAATATGACGCCGCGAAAGAGGCCCAAGCTATGAATGAAAAACGGATAGCTCACTTGGAAGAAGTGCTTATGAGGGCGCGCATAATCGATGATGATAAGATCGCTAAAGATGAGGCTCTTATCGGGGCTACAGTGAAGGTGAAAGATAATAACAGCGGTGAAGAATATAACTATGTACTTGTTTCCGAAGAGGAAGCTGATTTTGATGAGGATAGGATATCCATATCTTCACCGGTAGGCAAAGCGCTTTTGGGTCACAGAGCAGGGGATATCGTCGAGGTTAGGGTCCCGGCCGGCACACTGGAGTACACAATATTAGAAATAAGCCGCTGATATAAGCGTGTGAAGTGAAACATGTGAGTAAATAAAAGGGAAGAGAAGGACCATGAGCAAGTCACTCATAAAAAGAACACTACTGATAATATTTCTGGTGCTGATGGGGTATTCTTTTCTGCCGTTGATCCGGTTCTGGATAATGCCGGATCCGGTGAAAACAGTAAAGAACGCCGAAGCCGTGAAACAGCTGGGGGAGAACAAAGGCTCGTATTTTTCTTTCATAGTTTTCGGAGATAATCACGCGGGCCTTTGGTTCAATGACGCCGCGGCGTTAAAGGAGATCTGGCACATTAACCGCGAAGATAGGTTCCTTAAGGTCCCGATAGACTTTGTTCTCAATACGGGAGATGTGTCTCTTAACGGAAAAAGAAAACATTTTGAGAATTACCGAAAGATCGTGGATCTTATAAAGTTCCCGGTGGTCTCCGCGATAGGGAATCATGATGACAGGGCTCTTTTTGAGGAATTTATAGGCGACAAAGAGTTCGCTTTCGCGGATCGTAATTCTTATTTTATCGTTCTGGATAACGAAGAAGGCCAGCTCACGGAAGAGCAGTTCTTTTGGCTGGAGGAACGTCTCAAGGAAGGAAAAGGATATGCGCATATTTTTGTGACGCTGCATAAACCGCCGTTCGATCCTTATCAGCAGGAATGGTACAATATGGATAACAGTCC
Source organism: Candidatus Omnitrophota bacterium (assembly GCA_043813915.1). Lineage (GTDB taxonomy): Bacteria > Omnitrophota > Gorgyraeia > Tantalellales > Tantalellaceae > Aadella. Next base: position 31,061 of record JBDRKO010000064.1, on the reverse strand, counting down.
GTGGGCCTACAAATTCCGTAAGCTTTGCGGTGAATACGGCGTGGATATGATATTTTCCGGACACAAGCATATGTTCAAAGAGGAGGGTTTCGACGGTGTAAAATATGTCGTTACCGGCGGCGGGGGTATGCTTACGGAGATACCCGATGCCGACGGGGGGTTCCTGCACTACATACGCGTGATGGTCAATAACGATTATGTTACATACGAGATAAGAAAAATATCGCCTCCTTTATGGGAGTATGTTACTTATTATTTCTGGAAAGAGGCCGTTTATTTTGTCAGGAACTTTTACGGGACGGGTTATATATTCGGGGGGAACAAAACCGTGAAAGGGATCAGGGCCAAGGATGTGAATGAGCGAGAATACTGGCTGTAGAGCCTAAGATAGGATCTGAAAACATCAACGGGGGCAGAGCTCAATGAGCGCTACCCCCGTTCTGTTTTCTTGACAAAAGACCTGGTATGTGGTATTTTAGACATTGTCTACGGTGAAATAGGAGAATTATGCTTATCAGTAAGACCGGATATTACATTCTAAAGGTTGCCCTGTTCTTTGCTTTTGGGAGCAAAGAATCGGTTTCCATTAAGAACCTGTCCAGACGTTTAGGCATATCAGAAAAAGTGTTGGAACAGATACTTTTGCTTCTGAAGAATAAAGGTATCTTGGCCAGTAAAAGAGGGCCAAAGGGAGGATATTGGCTTATTTCGGATATATCCGACAGGACTGTTCTGGAAGTGCTTAACATGTCAGGGAGAAAGCTTGATGTCATGCCTTTGGATCCCGGAAGAAAAGGTAAGGTCCTAGATGAGATCATTGAGGGCATTCACGCGGAGATAGAACGGAATACCTCGGAATATCTCAAAGGATTAAAAATGAAGGACCTTTTGGCCTTAGTAAAAGAAAAAGTGACGAAAAAAGGATTGAGCTATACGATATAGAGAACGGGTTTTAAAAAACGCAGGAAATACCGTCCGAAAGGGCGGAGGAACTTATAAAGGAGGAAAGAGATGGATAAAAATAAATGGCGACCGGGAACAATAGGTGTGCACGGAGGATATACCCCCGAAAAGACCACGGGAGCCTGCGCTGTTCCTGTTTACCAGACGGCGTCGTATTCTTTTAAGGACACGGAGGACGCGGCCGAACTTTTCGCTCTGAAAAAGTTCGGTAATATATATTCCAGAATAACCAATCCGACCGTAGAGGTCTTTGAAAAAAGGATAACCGGCATGGAAAAAGGGGCCGCCGCGGTAGCCACTTCTTCGGGTCAGGCGGCTATTACCATAGCCATATTGAATCTCGCGTCCTACGGGGATGAGATAGTGTCTTCCAGCAGTTTGTACGGAGGGACTTTCACCTTGTTCAGTTCGACCTTGCGCAGACTTGGCATCGACGTGAAGTTCGTGGATCCCACGGACCCCGAAAATTTTCGTAAGGCCATAACTAAGAAAACCAAGGCCGTTTACGCTGAAACACTGGGTAATCCGAAACTTGATACGCTTGATATCGAGAAAGTCTCGAAAATAGCGCATGAAAGCGGTATCCCCTTGATAGTTGACAACACGGTAGGAACACCTTTCTTAGTGAATCCCATAGAACACGGGGCGGATATTGTGGTGCATTCCGCGACAAAATATATAGGGGGACATGGGACATCCCTAGGAGGCATATTAGTAGATTCCGGAAAATTCGATTGGACACGCGAAGGTAAATTTCCGCAGTTCGCCGAACCCGATCCCAGTTATCACGGTATAGTATTCGCCAAGGAGTTCGGGAATATAGCGTTCGCGGTAAGGGCGAGAGTCAGCCTTCTAAGGGATACAGGCGGGTGCCTGAGTCCGTTCAACGCGTTCCTTTTGCTTTTAGGACTGGAGACACTGCATCTTCGTATGATAAAACACAGCGATAACGCCCGCAAGACCGCCGAATTCCTGAAGGGGCACAAAAAGGTGAACTGGGTAAATTATCCCGGATCAGAAGACCACCCTCAGCATGCGGCAGCAAAAAAATATTTTAAGCACGGGTGCTATTCTGGCATAGTAGGTTTCGGGATAAAAGGCGGGCTGAAAGCCGGGGAAAAGTTCATTAACGCGTTAGAACTTTTTAGCCACCTGGCCAATATAGGCGACGCGAAGAGCTTAGCGATCCATCCTTCTTCTACCACGCATCAGCAGCTTAGCCGGGAAGAAAAAGAGGCGGCCGGTGTAACGGAAGATTTTATCAGGCTGTCTATAGGGATCGAGGATATCGAGGATATAACAGAGGATCTGGACCAGGCACTCTCGAAAGTTTAACTGGCGTAAGGGGCCGATGCATTGACAGGCTTGATCTATAGTATAAAGGAGAGAGGTATGAGGATATATGAAGATGTAACGAAAACCATAGGCAATACACCTTTGATCAAGTTGAACAAGATAGGAAAAGGCCTGCCGGCGCGTATACTGGTCAAGGCGGAAAGTTTTAATCCCTTGTCCAGTATCAAGGACCGCATAGGCGTAGCCATGATCGAGGCCGCCGAAAAAGAGGGAAAGATAAAAAGTAATACGGTGATAATCGAGCCGACAAGCGGGAATACCGGGATAGCGCTTGCTTTTGTCTGCGCGGCAAAAGGATATAAACTTATCCTTACTATGCCGGATACCATGAGCACCGAAAGGCGCGCTTTGCTCAAGATATTAGGAGCCGAGCTGGTGCTTACCCCGGGAGAGAAGGGTATGAAGGGCGCGGTTGAAAAGGCGGAAGACCTGGTAAAAAGCACCGAGAACGCTTTTATGCCGCAGCAGTTCGACAATAAGGCCAACCCGGAAACACATAAAAAGACCACCGCGATGGAGATCTGGAAAGATACCGAAGGCGCGGTGGATATAGTGGTCGCGGGTATAGGAACAGGCGGAACGATAACAGGTATTGCCGAGGGGATCCGGAAAATGAAGCCCGGGTTCAAGGCGGTAGGTGTCGAACCGGCAAGTTCTCCCGTTCTTTCTGGCGGCTGTCCGGGGCCTCATAAGATACAGGGGATAGGTGCCGGATTCATCCCTAATGTCTTGAAAAAAGAACTGTTAGATGAGATAATAACCGTCTCCGATGAGAAAGCCGGAGAATATGCCCGCAGGCTCGCCAGAGAAGAAGGTCTTTTGACGGGGATATCCGGAGGGGCCAATATAGCCGCCAGTATCGAAGTGGCCTCAAGGAAGGAGAACGAAAATAAGACCATCGTTACCATACTTCCGGATTCGGGAGAAAGATATCTTAGCACGTGGCTTTTTGAGGATTATCTGGATTGATATCCGTAATGCGGACAAGACATAAAACTATGTTCCGGGAGCTTTTATGACAAAAGATAATGATATTAGAAGCGTGGGAGAGATAGAAACCAAATATTTCAACCTACCCGAGGATAAGGAATTCATTCTTGAAAGCGGGATGACCATAAAGGGGCTCAGGCTGGCTTATGAAACGTACGGCCGGTTGAACGAGAAAAGAACGAATGCCGTTCTGATCTGTCACGCGCTTTCAGGTGATGCGCACGCGGCGGGATATCATTCCGGAGATAAAAAACCCGGATGGTGGGAAGATATGATAGGCCCGGGCAGAGCGTTCGATACCGACGAGTATTTCGTTATATGTTCCAACGTGATCGGAGGATGCAAAGGATCCAGCGGGCCTAATTCAACGGACCCTTCTACGGGAAGACCCTACGGGCTGAGTTTTCCTATAGTTTCCATCAAGGATATGGTCAGCGCTCAGAAAGCGCTTATAGATCATCTGGGCGTAGAAAAACTGCTCTCGGTGTGCGGCGGGTCCATGGGCGGGATGCAGGCATTGCAATGGCCGGTATCGTATCCTGACGCTGTCTCTTCATGTATACCCATGGCCACTACCTACAAGCATTCGGCTCAGCAGATAGCGTTCGACGAGGTGGGAAGGCAGGCGATAATGGCGGATCCCGCGTGGAACGGAGGAGATTATTACGAGAAAGAGCATCCTTCCGCCGGATTGGCCGTCGCGAGGATGATAGGACATATTACCTACATGAGCAACGATTCTATGGAAAGGAAGTTCGGACGTATACTCAAAAAAGAAAAACTCGGATATGAGTTCTCTTCGGAGTTCGAAGTGGAAGGATATCTGAGATACAGAGGGGACAGCTTTGTAAAACGTTTTGACGCCAACTCGTACCTTTATCTGACAAAGGCGATGGATTATTTTGATGTGCAGAAAAAGAACAGCCTTCAGCAGGCGTTCAAAGACATAAAAACAAAGTTTCTTCTTATAGCGTTCAGTTCGGATTGGCTGTATCCGCCGTTCCAGTCAAAAGAGATAGTAACGGCCCTGAAGATGAACGGTATAAATGTCACATATTGCGAGATAAGCTCGGATTACGGGCACGATGCTTTTCTTCTGGAATTCGCGGAGGAGACAAAGCTTGTTGAACATTTCCTGGCCAATATAAAGAAAAAAAATGAGAAGAAAATATGAACAGTAATATAAAAGAAGCATTAAGAGCCGACCACAGGATCATCGGGCAGATGATAGAGAAAAAGTCCAAAGTGCTGGATATGGGCTGCGGGGAAGGCGATCTGCTGGAATACCTTGTCTCCACAAAAGAGGTCGATGGGAGCGGCGTAGAGATAAACGAGAAGGCGATCTATCGATGCGTGGCCAAAGGGCTAAGTGTTTCTCACGGAGATATCGATACTGGACTTAAGGATTACCCCGACGGGCAGTTCGATTATGTTATTTTTAACCAGACAATGCAGCAGGTACATAAACCGAAAGAAGCTATTCATGAAGCTTTAAGAATAGGAAAGAAGGTAATAATAGGGTTCCCGAATTTTTGTTATATCAAAGCGAGAATACAGCTGTTCTTCGGGGGACATGTGCCCATAACGCCGTCTCTGCCGTATTCCTGGTATGATACCCCTAACCTGCATTTTTTGAGCATTAAGGATTTTAAACATTTCTGCCGTGAGCAGAACATAATCGCGGAGAAAAGTGTTTTCCTCAACGGAAAAGGCAGAGTGGGCATATTCCCGAACTTGTTGGCCCTGAACGCGATATTCCAGATATCCAGTCTTAAGAATTAAGGGCAAGAGAATGGGACTCGGCGAATGGGGAACCGCATAGGGCATAGAGCACAGCGCATAGCGTAGAGGGAATAGAGGCTAACATAGAGAAAAAGAAGCTCCACAGATGCAACACAAAGGTCATTTGCATCCAAGCGTTTTAAGTAGGCGAACACACAGCTTAACAGCACGGGTACATAAACAGGCAGTAACCAGTTGCCTGTTACCAGTAACCTGTGATTAGATCCCTCGGCTCGCTACACTCGCTCGGGATGACAGAGCGGCGGCAAATTGCAAATCACGAATTAAGCTGTGCTATATGATATTTTTTCTGGTAACTGGTAACAGGTTTCTGGTAACTTTACTTGACAACTTTTCGACCGTGCCAGCTATATACGCTATACCATATGCTATATATTGAAATGCGACCCAACAAACTCTACAAACTCCAGAAACTCTACAAACCCACTGAGCCATATGCATACCGAGAAGTTCAAAGAGTATTACAGTCTGCTTAACGGCGAACAGAGAACAGCCGTTGACGCGGTAGACGGTCCTTTACTTGTCCTGGCCGGTCCCGGCACGGGAAAGACACAGCTTTTGGCGGTAAGGGCCGCGAACATCCTCAACAAGAAAAAGGTCGATCCCGAGAACGTTCTTATACTTACTTTTACTAACGCCGCTACTAGAGCTATGAGAGAACGTTTGGCGATCATCATGGGACACGAAGGGTATAATGTTACCGTTGAAACGTTCCATAGTTTTTCCAATTCCATTGTCCTGGAATCGGAAGCGGCCATAGCATATGTTAAAGAGAAGATAGAGATAGGGGAGATCGAGAAGGTGCGGGCGCTCGAATACATTCTTGATAATGTCCGCGGAGCGGAAGGGCTCCGGCCGTTCGGGGCGCCGTACATACACCGCAAGGAAATAGAAAAGCGCATAAGCGAGCTCAAGAACGAGGGTATATCCCCGGGAAAGTTCCTTTCGGAACTAAAGGGGATCGTTCCTGACGGGATAAACGTCGAAGATAAACATGTAAGCCGTTTAAAGTCCCTATCCGTAATATACGAGAAATACGAGAAGCTGAAAGACGAGGAATGCGGTGTCCTTTTTGACGACAGGGGGAGATTGGATTACGACGATATGATCCTGCTCGCTATAGATGCCCTGAAGAACGATAAAGGTCTGTGCCGCGGGTTCAGGGATCAATACAAGTATATAATGGTAGATGAATATCAGGATACGAACGGAGCGCAGTTGGAACTGCTTTTTTCGATACTGGATCCGGCCTCGTCAAATATATGCTGCGTAGGGGACGATGATCAGGCGATATACAGGTTCCAGGGAGCGACGCTTTCCAATTTCAGGCTGCTTAAAGAAAAGCTCCCCGCGCTCAAAACAATATCACTACGGGATAATTACCGTTCCACTCAAGAGATAGCCGATATTTCGGGAAGCATAATATCAGGTCTTCCCCCGGCCGAACGTATAACCGCGAAAGAACTTAAAAGTAAGAAGGACTATAGTTCGGGAAAAGTCAGCATTACGGAATTCTCAACCGAAGAAGAAGAGTTAGGGTTCATAGTAAAAGAGATATCACGCTGCGCGGACCTGATAAAAAAGGACGAGTGTTTATCTCGGGAAGAAAGGGAAAAACCGTTCAATAATATCGCCATTCTGGTCCGTAAACGCGCGCATATACTCAAAGTGATCGACGCGTTGCTCAAGGCCGGCATCCCTTACGCTACCGACGGCGCCGAAGATATAAGAAGCGAAAAACGCGTTCGGCAGATACTTGACGTCCTGGAACTTGCGGCATGCGGAAGCGAAGATCAGCAGAAAAGATCGCTGCTTTTGTACAGGGTGCTTACTTCGGATTATATAGGCGCGCTTCATTCCGATGTCCTGAGCTTTATGGGATACGTGTTAAGTGCTAAAACTTCGGCCTCGGATCACGGAAGCGCGAATAACGCAAAGTTCGGTCTGTTCCAGCAGTTCCAGGAATGTTTCGGACGGTTCGGTGAAGACGATGACGGGATGTGCCTAAGGCCGAGCGAAAAGGATTCGGCCGGGCTGCGTATAACCGAAGAACTGAAATTAAAAAGACCGCATGCTCTGCATACAGCGGCTTGGGCCGTGGGCAAGATGATCTCCGACGGGAACAGCCGTCCCGTACACGACCTTATCATGCGGTACATAGAGGATTCAGGCATATACCGGTTCATCCTCGAAAGATATTCCCGTGACAAAGTAATAAGGATCAGGGAGCTCAGGTCTCTGGTATCTTTTATAAATATGGTAAAAAAAGCGGATCTCGCGGATCCGGCGCTCAACCTTGACGAGTTCATGGAAGAGATGGAGATGAGGGAAATACACGGCATGCCGGTACAGGGGGAACTCGCGACGTTGACCCAGGATGGGGTAAGGGTATACACCGCGCACAAAGCCAAGGGGTTGGAATTCTATGCCGTTTTTCTCCCGTTCTGTCTTCAGCAGAAAAGCTGGCCTCTCCGGAGGAAGCCCGATGTCGTTCCGCTCCCCTACAGTATCTATAAAAGCAAGGAAAGGGTGGATGAGAAAAAGAAAGTAAAGCTTCTGGACCTTTACGATGAATTGCGGCTGTTCTATGTAGCGTCAACACGCGCGAAAGCGCATCTTATATATACCTCCGCCCCCGCGGAAAAAGTCATTACGAGCCCGTTCCTGGGATACATTGATACGGAAGTGCTGCAAGGATCGCCCCAAGACGAAGAAAAATTCCTCAGGGAGTATCTGAGCACTGATAGAGAGGACGATCTTTTTGCCGGAACGGAAGACGTGCTTAAAGACATTATCGAAGGCATAACGCTTAATCCTACCAGTCTGAACAACTATATAGCGTGCCGCCGCAAGTTCCTTTATGATAATGTATTAAGATTGCCAGGGAAAAAGAACCAGCATCTTATTTTCGGGAACTGCGCGCATAAGGCGCTTGAGGATGTGTACGGGGTGCTGATGGAAAAGGGGGTCTTTCCGGGATTTGAACGTTTCAAAAAAGTGTTCATCCTGGAGTTTGAGTATCAGGGAGCGAATAAAGAGATAAGGACATGGTGCCTGGACCGGCTCGAAACATTGAAGGACTGGTACAAGATAGAGGAAAAGTTCCCGGTGGTCCCAGTGGCGCTGGAAAATAAGTTGGAGATAACTTTGCCCGGAGGGTTATCCTTCCGGGGGACATTCGACAAAATAGAGGAAGAAGGGAAAGATGAAATAAGGGTAGTTGATTATAAGACCGGAAAACCCGATAAACATGTAAAAAAAATGGCGTTAAAAAAAGATATTTCCAGCCATGCATGCGATGATTATTACAGGCAGTTGGTGGCATATAAACTTTTGTATGAAAGATCAAGCAAGACCAAAGGTAAAGGAACGGTATCAAGGGGCGTGCTGCAATTCCTTGAACCGGTCGGGGACACGGTACAGAAATACGGTTTGGAAAAAGGCGAGTACAAAAAAATAACGGTAGATCTTACAGATGATATGGTCGTTGAACTTGAGAAGGTCATACTGGACCGCTGGAATGATATAAGGTCCCTGAAATTCGAAAAATTACCGGAAAGGGACGGAAATGAACGGTGCCGTAATTGCGAGTACGATAATATATGCTGGGAAAAGTGATAGAAGGTATTTAGTATTTGGTATTTGGTATTTGGTGAATGGTATTTGGGGATAATGGCTGATGGTCGTAGGGGGCACGGCATGCCGTGCCCCCTACGAATTACGAGTCACGAAAGCGGTCTATGTTCTATGGGGGGCCACGCGAAAAGACCCTTCAGATGTTCTTGTTCATCACATCTTCAGGGTTAATTTTTACCGCGTAAAAATTAAGGAGAGATAATGGAAAAGAAATTCATTCAGGATATGAAGGTCAACGAGAAGATAGATTCGGTGTTCATGCTGAGGAAGAAGAATCTCAAGCTTACAAAGTACGACAAACCGTATCTTGAGATAGGACTTTCCGACAGGACGGGTAAGATAGAAGGACGGCTTTGGGATGACGCGGATAAATATAACGAAACGGCCGAGACGGGCGACATAGTCAGGGTCAAAGGAGTGGTCGATAAATACCGGGAGGAAAAACAGATAAAGGTCGATCTTGTAGAGAAAGCCGATGAAAGGGCCTATAAGTTCGAGGATATGGTCAGGGTAGCGGAGAACGTGGAAGAGATATATGAAAAAATAGTTTCATATCTCACGGCAATGGAAAACCCGTGGATATCAAAATTGGCCGAAACGTTTCTGTCCGATAAGGAGCTTATTGATAAGTTCAAGGAAGGGGTGGGCGGAAAGAGCTGGCATAATGCTTACATAGGAGGGCTCATGGAGCATACCTATGAGGTCATGTATATATGCGGCAAAGTATGCGATCTGTACCCTCAGGCTGACAGAGATGTGGCGATGTTCGGGGCTTTTGTGCATGACATAGGAAAGACAGCGGAAATAGACGCCAGGAAACTCGAATATACCTCGGAAGGCGGGTTGCTCGGACATATAACTATCGGGTATAGGATACTTAGCGAGAAGATATCGTCCGTCGAAGGTTTTCCCAAAGAACTGAGGTTACGTCTGGAACACATAATACTCAGCCATCACGGGGAGTATGAGCAGCAGTCCCCGGTCCTGCCTAAAACCCTTGAAGCGACAATAGTCTATCAGGCGGACGAATTGATGTCACAGGCTAACGCCATAAAAGAGATCCAGACCGGTCAGTCCGCCGAAGGGAAAGAATGGAGCGATTATGTTATGATAAAAGGACGTAAGTATTACATAAAAGACTCCTCGGAAGAGCCGTGGAGAAATGTTTCAGGAGTGACCGCAAAGGACACTCCTGACGATCTTTTTAAGGGATAGCGGAAGATCCTATTTGATCTTACTCGTCTTTGCGGAAAAAATATAAAAGGTTCAGATAGTTTGAGAGTTGTTGCAGAACATCAAGGGGATACTTTGATCTCGTCCACGTAGATAAACCCCGAATAAGGCGTCCCGTTAGAAGCTATCCTTAAAGAGATCTTCCTTATGTCTTTTCTGAAGTCGCCGTTCACCTGGGTCCGTTTCCAGTCGATGCTTCCGTCTGAAATATCGGCGGCCACAGTGACCCACTTCCCGGGTTCAAGTTTTACTTTGCGGGCCATTTCCACGAAACGCCAATCATCGCCTACCGTAAGGATTATTTCGCAATGAAGACGGTTCGGGGCTTCGGCGGGGATATATACTTTCGCGGATATGGAGCTGTAGCTGTTTAGGTCCAGATAATGCTGAGCTTCGATAAGAGCCGCGGACCATTGTCCGGGAAGGAACTCAGAGTATATCGCCACACTGCTTTTTCCGCTGCTCGATATGTCCGGCATAGGTTCCAGGGACAATGCCACGTGATCGGGTTTCTCTGTGGCCCAGAAAGGTATTTCCCATCCGTTGTCGCCGTTCTCGAAATCATAAAGTATTTTTTCCGCCAAAGCCGGACGAGCGGTCTCCGAAGGCATGACCGGTTCTGGCACGATACCTTTTGCCGAAAGGTTCTTTACGAATTCCGATATAGGTACCTGAGCGGGAATGTCCGAGGGTTCCACATTTATGTTGAGGTTGAAGATCATGCGTTTATGGGACATGAAATAGAAAGCCGCCGTACCCAGGACGGCCAGCACTAAAACGGTCAGAAAAAGAGGACGCAAGCGTCCGGCGAGAATGACCGCGCCGATCATCAGTGACCGCATTCTTCCTGCTGAGCCAGGTTCTTTCCCGCTTTTTTTCGGTTTCTCGGGAGGAATTATCTTTTTAACCTGTGTCGGCAAAGTATCTTTAAGATCTATAGTGCGCAGCGCGTTGCCGAAATAGGTCTTCGAAAGTTCCGCGTCTATTCTGTCTTTTGTCCTGTTGTTCTTCATAGGATCATTTTATCATAATACGGGTGCTATTAATACAAAAATGTAAAAAAAGGGGGGAGACCCTCCGGGACCGGTTTATTATCCCTATTTATATTTGCAGTAAAACAATAATATGGTATAATCTAGAACAAATTATGAAAGGAGCCGTATGAAGATCATTTCTATAGCTAATCAGAAGGGCGGTTGCGGTAAGACTACTTTAGCCGTTAATGTGGCGGCTACACTTTCGAATTTCGGAAAGGAAACACTGCTTATTGATCTTGATCCTCAGGGCCATGCGACGTTCGCGTTAGGGTATAGCAGAGAGGGTTCGGAAAGAAAAACAGCGTATGATATTTTCCGGGCCCATTTTGACGGGACGGAAGTTCCTTTTGAAGATGTCGTGATCTCCGGCCGGGAAAAACTATCCTTTATACCGGCGAACATGATGCTTAGCGCGGCGGAGATAAACCTGGGCGGGGTGAACGGAGCGGCAGCTATATTGTACCGGACACTGGCGGATCCGTATTTTGATAAATTCGAGTATGTCGTGATAGATTCCCCTCCGAGTTTCGGTTTTCTAACGCTCAATTCCATGTACGCGGCCGATATGGTGATAGTGCCCATAGATATGAGCTATTTTTCTTTCAACGGCATTAGCAGCGTATACAGGGTGGCCGGATTATTGAAAGAGGAAACGGGAAAGACGCCGTCCATCTTTTTCGCGATGAACATATATGACGGAAGGTCCAAGTTCGCTAAAAAACTTGATACGGAAGCCAAAAAAAGACTGGGGCCGTATCTTCTCGGTTCTAAGATAAGATCCAGTGTGCGTCTCCGGGAGTCTGCCAGCTTGGGTAAAACTATTTTCGAACATGACCCGAAATGTTCCTCTTCGCTGGATTTTTATAATCTCACCAGCGAGATCCTGGCCGCGGAGAGCCGGGATATAAAGATCGTCATAAAAGAGTTCTCTTTTTATGCCCCCAAAGCCGGGTCTGTATATGTCCTGGGAGATTTTAACGGATGGGAAAAATCCGAAGCTAACCGTCTCGCCAAACTTGAAAGCGGGGATTGGGCCGCTCATTTCACTTTGGATAAAGGGCGGTATCGCTACAAATTTCTGGTAGACGATGAATGGACAAAGGACCCTCATAACGATGTTGCCGAGAGCAATGTTTTCGGTACCACCGATTCCGTTATAGAGATATAGCCGCTTTAAAGACGGCTGATCCTTTTCAAAATAAATTACTTGAATTGAGCGGGAAAATATTGTTTAATGCTGCCTTAGCGCATGAGTAGCGGTATTTAACTTAACATCAAAAGGAAGGAAAATATGTCACAAGCAGTAGTATATCCGAAGAGCAAAGAGAACATCGTAGTGCGTTATAAGAAAAACCCTATCCTGACGAAAGAGGATGTGCCGGGCGCCGCTCAGGGCATATATAACTCGGGGTGCATCAAAACGAAAGAAGGCGTCTATACAATGATCTGCCGGGTGGAAACGCCGTCAATGAAGCAATTGATGTGGCCGGCCGATTCCAAAGACGGTATAAATTTCAAACTGCGTCCGGAACCTATCAGGATGCCGGATACGGAAGAGTTCCGGGAATATACCACCGGAATGCATTATGACCCGCGCATTACGATGATAGACGATAAATATTACGTGGTTTTTGCCTGTCATAGCGGACATTCCTGCAGATTGGGGCTTTTAGAGTCGCCGGACATGAAAACGTTCAAATGGAAGGGCTTTATATCCGAGACCGATAACCGCAACGGTGTTCTGTTCCCCGAGAAGATCAACGGGCTTTACTGCAGGCTTGACAGACCGAATACCGGCGACGGACAGGCATATATGTGGGTATCTTATTCTCCCGATCTTATCCATTGGGGATCGTCCAGGGCCGTAGCCAGGAGCCAGGATGAATGGGGTTGGAAAAAGAACGGTCCGGGAGCAGTTCCGATAAAGACGGATAAAGGGTGGTTGGTGATATATCATGCCGTCAATGTCCAGTGCGCGGCCCAATATGTTTATCACCTGGGAGTTATGCTTCTGGACCTAAAAGACCCTTCAAAGATAGTCGCGCGCGCGAAAGCCCCGATACTTTCTCCCGTTATGGACTATGAACTGAACGGGCTTACGTATGCCGTTGTTTTTACCTGCGGAGCCGTTGTTGAGCCGAATAATGAAGTGAAGATATATTACGGGGGAGCGGATACGGTTCAGTGCCTCGCAACAGCGCGCCTTGAAGACTTAGTAGACGCTTGCTTCAACAGATAGGGCCCGCGGTAGCGTCGGCGGGGAAGGGGTGATATGCCGGTTTCTTCGTCCAAAGAGGACGCGCTTAAAGAAAAAATGAAAAGCCTGGGTATCAGAGAATCTGATATCTCGGAAAAGTTCATAAGGTCTTCCGGCAAGGGAGGCCAGCATGTCAATAAAGTATCCACTTGTGTCTACCTCAAACACGGACCCACCGGAGTAGAAGTAAAATGCGGAAAAAATAGGGCTCAGTCCCTCAATAGGTTCCTCGCCAGAAGGACGTTAACCGAAAAGATCGAAAAACAGATCTTAGGCAAAGTTTCGGAAAAAGTAAATAAAGCCGAAAAAATACGCAGACAAAAGAGAAAAAGATCTAAAAGAGCAAAAGAAAAGGTATTAGCGGCGAAGAAGAAACAAGGGGCGGTAAAAAAACTGCGAAAGAAGGTCGACCCGTCGGAGTAGCTGGGGGGGATGAAAAAAAAGTAACCAGTTGCCAGTTGCCTGTTACCAGTAACCAGTGATCTAAGTTTTTTCAGGTAACCGGTTTCTGGTAACTGGTTTCTCTTGGTGAGATCGACTGTAGCTCTAGGGTTAAGCTTTTAGTCTACGAACTTTAAATGGTATTTGGTGGGGCAGGTAGAGAGCAGCTAGACACTAATGCGAAAATAGGGTTCATTCATGAGTCTGAAAACTCGCGATAGATGGAGCTCACGGATAGGCATCATAATGGCCGTTGCCGGATCCGCCGTGGGTTTGGGTAACTTCCTCAGATTCCCCGTTCAGGCGGCAAATAACGGGGGCGGAGCGTTCCTTCTGCCGTATTTCGCGGCACTTCTTTTTGTAGGTATCCCTCTCGTCTGGGTAGAATGGGCCATCGGCCGTTATGGCGGAGGGTTCGGTCACTCGACCGCTCCCGGGATATTCCATACTCTATGGGAAAAGAACCGGTTCATAAAATATTTCGGGATAATCGGTATTTTCGGGCCGCTTGTCATTATGGTCTACTATACCTATATTGAGTCGTGGACACTTGCGTACAGTTTTTTCGCGCTTATACAAAAATATACCGGGATCGAGGACCAGGCTTCAATGCAGGCATTCCTGAGAGGGTTCCAAGGACTGGAAAAGAACCAATATTTTTCCGGTATCGCTACGGCTTATGTATTTTTCCTTATAACGTTCGCGATCAACATGGCCGTTCTTAACAAAGGAATACGCGGAGGGATAGAAAAGTTCTGTAAATTCGCTATCCCGACCCTTTTCATTTTCGGGATAATACTAGCGGTCAGGGTTCTGACACTTGGCGCTCCGGTGGAAAGCAAACCTGATTGGAACGTTGTGAACGGTCTGGGGTATCTATGGAACCCGGATCTTTCCCGGCTGAAGGACGCAAAAGTGTGGTTGGCGGCGACCGGACAGATATTTTTTACTCTGAGCGTAGGTTTGGGGGTAATACTTACATATGCCAGCTATTTAAAAAAAGGGGATGATGTAGCGCTTTCGGGACTTACCGCGGTAAGCATGAACGAGGTAGCGGAAGTGATACTTGGGGCAAGCATAATCATCCCGGCGGCGTTCGTTTTTTTTGGGCCCGCATCAATGGGAACAATAGCCGGATCCGGCGCGTTCAATCTGGGGTTTGTGACAATGCCCCTGATCTTCGGGAAAATGCCGTTTCCGGAAATAATGGGTTTTCTTTGGTTTGGACTGCTTTTTCTGGCGGGAGTCACTTCTTCGGTATCCATGGCGCAGCCCGCGGTAGCGTTCCTTGAAGATGAGTTCGATCTCTCCAGACAAAAGGCCGTATTTGTCCTGGGAGGGGTAATGTTCCTTCTATGCAACGCGGCAATATTCTTTCTGGGCAGAGGGGTGGTCGATGAACTGGATTTCTGGGGAGGGACTTTCTGTCTTGTTCTTTTCGCGACGATCGAGGTTGTATTGTTCGGATGGGTGTTCAAGATCAACAAGGCGTGGGAAGAAGTGCATCACGGAGCGGATATGCGGATACCTACCGTGTATAAGTATATAATAAAGTACGTTACACCCGCGTTCCTTCTTGTGGTGCTGGGAGCATGGTTCTTTCAGGAATGGCTGCCGATAATACGTATGGACAATGTTACCGCCGCGGACAGGCCTTTTATCCTAGGTACCCGCGCGGGTCTATGGATTATTTTTCTGGTCCTGGCGGTGATGGTAAAAGTCGCCTGGAAAAGGAAAAGAACGCGAGGGGACGCCGCATGAACCTGATGGGATGGGTGTTTTTGGTTGTGTCATGGGGAGCGATATTGATCCTTACCGCGGCTTGTTTTTTTAAGATCCTGGGTAAGAAAAAGATAGATTGATTATTTCTGTATTTTTGATTGTTGTGGTATAATATTTATACATTAATATGATACGGCGGGATCAAGAGGGTGTCTCCGAAAGGTTGTAAAAAATAAGGAGAAGTGATGGAAAAGGACGTAGCGGTTTTCGCGAAGAACAAATATCAGGATGTCAAAGTGAGGCTATCCGAATACCAAGGGAACGATGTGATAGATATTCGGATCTGGACACAGCCTCCGCAGGGTAATGAAAAAGTTCCCACGGGAAAGGGCGTAAATATAAACGTTAAGCTTTTTCCCGAGCTCAAAAAAGCGATGGAAAAACTTGAGCAGGATCTTAAGTCGGGAAACCTATTGTAATTTGTGTCGCAAAAGGTCCGGGACAGGCCATATTTCAAGAAGGACGTTTTGTCTTGTTCTGTGAAAAATGAGCGGAGGAAGATATGTCGCATCATGAAAAGAGAAGGTTTATAAGACACCTTTTGGTCAATCCTCTGGAATTCCAGATCATCGGGGAAAAGGAATATCAGAGAAGCGAGACCATAGATGTGAGCGAGGGCGGGCTGATGTTCATGTCCAAGACGGATGTCGCCGCGGGAACTATGATCCAGGTGCAGATGCCGGTATACGACAAAGTGTTCAAGATAAAAGCCAAAGTTATACATTCCTCCAGGGACGAGTCTAACGGGCTTTTTAAAATAGGGGTATCTTTCGAGACCTATGCCGACGCGTTCAAGGTAAAACTTATTGAGCAGATCTATCTTATCGAAGAGTACAGGGTCCTTAGGTCCCTTCAGGAGGGACACGATATCTCTCTTAAAGAGGCTTCGCAGGAATGGATCAAAAGATATTCCGAGAGATTTGAAAAAATGTATTGGTGAGCGGTTAGCGTTAGCCCGGAGCGGTTTCGGGTAGCGCGGTATGGAAGGGTTTTTTGTGGCAGAAGACTGTATTTTTTGCAAAATAGGCCGAGGGGAGATCCCCGCCGAGATCGTGTATGAGACCGAAGAGGTCGTTGCCTTTAAAGACTTGGATCCGCAGGCTCCGCTGCATGTGCTTATCATCCCGAAAAAGCATATAGCTACCATGAACGACATCGGCCCGGCAGATGACGGGATAGCGGAAGAGATATTTTCCGCGGCCAGGAAGATCGCCGATAACGAGAATATCAGTGCCGATGGTTACCGGCTTGTTGTGAACTGCAATAAGTCTGCCGGACAGGAGGTGTTTCATCTTCATGCCCATTTGCTGGGCGGAAGGAAATTCTCCTGGCCTCCGGGATGATCTTCGGAAAAAAGACCTTTATGAAAAAGAACATTGGACGGGAGATATTATGAAAAAAGGAGTAGAGCGGCGCCGATTTCCGAGGATAAAAGACAGCAAGATCGGGGTGAAACTGTCGGCCGACGGATGCGAAACTATAACACAAAGCCTTGACGTAAGCGCGTCGGGACTCTATTGCAAAGTAGCGCAGAGGGTACCTCTGATGACGCGGGTGCAGATAGTCCTGTCTATCCCCAGCGGTAAAAAGGGTTCTCCCCCGACCTCTATGAATATCGACGGGGTCGTTGTCCGAGAACATCCAGTCAAAAAAGGGAACCGTATAGAGCATTACGACGTAGCGATATTTTTTAATACGCTTCTTCCCAGGGAAAGAGAAAGGTTGATCAAGTACATAAACAGCAGAACGAATTGATCCCCTCAAGCAATATGGTCTTTACCCATTCGCCCCGGCAAAGCCCCGTGCTTTAGCGCGGGGAAAATAGCCGGGGCTCAGGATCAATTGGGAACCCTTCGGCTTCGCTCCCCTCGACAAGCTCCCCTCGGCTTTGCTCGGGACAGGCGGGACAGGCAGGGCAAGCGAGCCCCGGTCTTTAGACCGGGGTATCGGTGAATTGACAGAATACATTTTGATCTCGACCAACGGGAATACGGATATTGCGGATATTACCTCTCGATGCCGGAGGGCGGTGGAGGCTTCCGGTATGAGCGATGGTGTCCTTACCGTATTCAGCCCGGGATCCACGGGGGCATTAACGACTATCGAGTACGAGGAGAATTTGATAAAAGATATAAAAGAGGCGTTAGAGATATTGGCACCGGCCGGCAAACTTTACCATCACTCTGAGACCTGGCATGATGATAACGGATCTTCTCACGTAAGAGCTGCTTTGATGGGGCCGTCCGTATCGGTGCCCTTTGTGAAAAAACAGCTGACATTAGGGACATGGCAGCAGATAGTTTTTTGTGATTTCGATACGCGTCCCCGGGAACGCGAGTTGGTAGTGCAGGTAATAGGCGAATAGGGCGTTGTAAAAGAGAGATTAGAAGTCAGAGGACAGAGAATAGAAGCTAGAAAAAGAGTCAAAGAGTCATCGCTCACGTTGTTCGCTAGAGTCAGAGAGTCAAAAAGTGTCGTAATAGCGGTATATTGAAAAGAACTGACTCTGTGACTCTAATGAGCGGAGATAAGGGTTCTTCTTTGTAGCTAAGCGAATGATGACTCTATGACTCTGATAAAGGACAATGGTCAATCGTCAACAGTCAATGGTCTATTTGAACGGCGAGTCACGAATCACGAGTAACGAGTCACGAATCACGTCAGGCGCATTATGGGTAAAGTCCTCAAACAGGAAAAAGTCAAACTTGTGGCCAGTATCATATACAAGTCGGACAAGATGAGGGAAATAGCGGAGAAAAAGATCGAAGGCGTTCTGGGCAGGAAAGAAGCGCTTGAAAAAGAGCTAACGTTCGATCTTACCGATTACTATTACGGGGAGATGGGGGGTCCTTTGAGGAGAAAGTTATTATGTTTCAAAGGTTTAGCGGATAAGGAGAATATAGAGGAAATAAAGATCAGGACCAATCGACTGGAATCAAAACTGGCCGTTGACGGGAAAAGGACGGTAAACATCGATCCGGGATACATCACGGAAGCGAAGCTGGTCCTTTTGACCACAAAAGATTATGTGCACCGTGTCCATATAGGAAAAAAGATATTCGCCGAAACAACGCTACATTTCTGCGGTGGCCGGTTCAATGCTTGGCCTTGGACATATCCTGATTACGCTTCCGAGGAGATAAGAGCATATTTCGAGAGCGTCAGAGGACTGTATGTCGAACAACTGAAGGCCGGGAGAAAATAAGAATATGTTCCTGAAAAAGAAACATATATCCGTTATTGCTTTCTCATCAAGCATCATTGTCCTCGTGCTGGTGGCTACTTTGGCGGGGTATCATCTGTATATACAATGGAAACAGGATACCTTGGCCCTGAGATACAGGAATTCCATAAGCGAACTTACCGCGAAAATATTCAGGAACGATATTGTTCTGTCGAATATGGAAATAAAGATAGAGAAACAAAAAGGAGAACCGTCGGTGCCGTTATTGCAGGGGAACATAAAGAACAATTCCGGAAGAAAGATCGGTTCCGTGTCGATAGAAATAACGCTTGAGAACCCCGATGGGACGGTCGCGTACAAAGAATGGGTAGACCCGCTCGGCGACGATATCCCGGGAGTGTATATGAGCCCTTTGGTAAGAGTGAACCCTAAGGAAGCGTTGATGCCCGGAGAGGATATATCGTTCCGATATTTCATGAAAAACTGTCCGCATGAGGTCAAAGAAAAAATGTTGGCAAAAAGCGCGTTTGCCAAAGAAGGGACAAAGGGATCGCTCAAAATGAAATTCTTTATAGTCGGGCTGGTGCTGTCATGAGGAAATTTACGTTCTTGGTCTTTCTTTCTTTCTTTGTGATAATAATGCTTTTTGTGCTCGCTTTCTTTTATGTTGATCTCAGCGGGAGAAAAAGTTTCCTATACGATATATTCGAGATGGACAGAAAACTGGGCACGGTACGGGTGGACAGGTTCATAACCGAGGATAAGGTAATATACAAGGCGCGGACGGAATATCCGGCATCATTGGAGTATCCGCTCGTTGAGGAAAAGATGTACCTCAAGAGAAAGACCATGGCGCCGCAGAAATACAGGGAGGAAACGGAAGGCATAAAAGGAAGCAAGCGTTCTATATGGCTGTTCCAGGACGGGGAGTTTACGGATGTATTGTTCTCGGAGTATCCCCGTGTTATGTTCATCGAGAAATTCGAGACAGGACGAAAGACAGCGGTATTCTCTCCTTACAGCATTATGCTGTATATGCCCATAGTGGATGAATATAATTTTTGGAAGAAGGGGACGCAGTTCTTTGAGGTCATGATCCCGATAAAAGAACCGATCTTACCGATGAGGGAAAAGATAGGGATGAGGTATATCCATGAAGCCTATGCCTCGGTAGGGGGGAGAAAAGTAGAAGCGGAAGTTTATGCTATAAGCGCCAAGGGTATCCCGGAAACAGAACTGATCTTGGGTAAATACTCGCACGAGATATTGGAAATAGGAATAAAGGCCGCGAAGATCAGGATCACGATGGGAAGGGTGCTTGATGAACGAAGCAGCGTGGCAAGAATAGATCCGGCGGGTATGATAGCTTATTTTAAGGGGATGTTCGCTGAAAGGCCTCCGGAGAAGAAAGAGCAAACAAAGACCGAGATCGAACCCTCCGCCGGAGATCTCCAGTCCGCCGAGAAGGACACGTTGGCGAAAGCAAAAGATGTCTTTTTCGGGAGCGGGAAGGTCACTCTTTCGGGTAAAATGTGGGTACCCGCAAAAGAAGAGCCCGCACCCGCGATCCTGTTCGTTCCCAGAAATTCCGTTGTTCCGAGGGGAGAGCAGACCATGACGGAACTCATGGGGAAAGCGCTTGCCGCATCCGGCATCATAATGCTGTCCTTTGATGCTCCCGGACAGGGAAAAAGTCAGGGAAGCGCCGCGGAAACGGATGACGAAGCTATGAAGAAGTATATCGGCGAAGCGGTATCTTATCTGGAAAAGGATCCGAGGGTCAAAAAAGGGAATATAACCCTCATGGGGTATAGGAGCGGAGGATACTTGGCTTTAAAAGCGTCGGAGGGAGCGCCATCCGTATCCACATGCATAGTTCTTGGAATACCGTCCGCCTCATCCGGCGTGGATATTTCCAAAAAACCTGACATTAAGGAAATAGAAAGACTGCTCTCATCCTACGGCCTGGGGCCTTTTGATAATGATTTTGTCTCTTTGGTGTCTAAGAAGGTAGCGCAGTATCAAGAAAAGATACTGACTTCGGAAGACAAGTATGCTCTTTTTAGAGGGATGCGGCTGCCTATCAAGGGGTATAAAGACTTTTTGGGACGAAAGCCATATGAGACAATACAGAAATCGGATAAACCCGTTCTTTTGCTTTACGGCAGAGATGATAAGGGTTTAGATGTGAAAGCCGATGAGAAGATCAAAAAGTTAAGTAAAGAACGCAAAGGCATCTTCAAGACAGGGGAGGTCAGGAGTATCGGTAAGTATATGAGCGGCAGCTTCGAAGTCACAAGCACGACGGAGCTCACCGTATCCAAGGATATAGTCAAGATGATCTCTTCATGGGTACAGGAGAACCAGGCCGAATAGCGCCGGGACTAAAACAGTTTACAAAAACATTCGTATATGCTAACATGATAAGCTGTTATGTAGGGGCATATAGCCTGTTAAAAGCATATATAAGACAGTATGAATAAAATATGTAAAGATCGGGGGTGAGAAAAATGTCTACAGTAAAAGAGAAAAAAGCGGAGATAGTGAGAGGGTTCAAAAAACATGATACGGATACAGGGTCACCCGAAGTGCAGATAGCTCTCCTGAGCGAACGCATTGAGGGGTTAACGGAACATTTTAAAAAGCATAAAAAGGACCATCATTCACGTAGAGGTCTTTTGATGCTAGTAAATAAAAGAAGAAAGCTTCTGAGTTACTTGAAGTCTTCCGATAACGACAGATATCAGGATGTAATTAAAAAACTAGGCTTGAGGAAATAAAGTGTATTTATGAGTTGAGTCGAAAAAAGGATAGGTAAGTATAATGGAACAAGTTAGAACGAAGGTAGGGAATGGAGAGGTAATAATAGAAACAGGGAAGCTTGCCAAACAGGCCGGCGGTTCGGTGACCGTGCAGTGCGGGGGGACTGTCGTTCTGGTGACCTGTGTCTGCTCAAAGCAGGCCAGAGAGAACATGGGATTTTTCCCCCTGACGGTGGAATATCAGGAAAAGACTTTCGCGGCGGGGAGAATACCCGGAGGGTTCTTTAAGAGGGAAGGCAGGCCTACCGAAAAGGAGATCCTTACTTCAAGGATGATAGACAGGCCGATAAGACCGCTTTTTCCCGAAGGAATGCTTAATGAGGTGCAGGTGATCGCGACGGTCCTGTCGTCCGACGGCAAGAACGACGCGGACGTCCTGGCTCTTATAGGAGCGTCGGCCGCGCTGACGATATCGGACGTACCTTTTAACGGCCCTATAGGCGGCGCAAGGGTCGGGATCATCAAAGATAAGCTGGTGATAAACCCTACCTTTGAGGAAATGGAAGACAGCAAGGCGGAGATCATAGTTGTAGCTAACGAAGAGAGCGTTATTATGCTTGAAGCCGGAGCTGATAAGATAAAAGAGGAAAAGGTAATTGAGGCTATAAAGGCGGCGCATGAAGCGTTGAAACCTTTACTGGAAATACAGAAAGAGCTTCAGAAAAAGATCGGGAAACAGAAAAGGGAAGACATAACGTTCGCGTCCTTCAATGAAGATCTTTACGCCGGAATAAAAAGCAAGAATTCGGCCGAGATCAAGAAAATATTGATGCTGTCCGAGAAGGACGAACGCAGTGAAGGAATGAAGGGGCTTAAAGAGCGCCTCATAGAAGAGAACAAAGCGGAAGAGGATGACGGTCTGAAGCGCGATATATCCGGCATTCTGGACAAGATCGAAAAGGAAATAGTCAGAGACCTTATCATAGACGAGAAAAAACGCATAGACGGCAGAAAGTGCGATGAGATCAGGGCTTTGTCTTCTGAAGTGAATATCCTTCCTTGTACGCACGGTAGCGGACTTTTTACGCGCGGACAGACACAGGCGCTTGCCATTATCACTTTGGGAAGCAGCGCGGACGAGCAGAGAATAGAAAGCCTTAAGGGGCCCGGAGTAAAAGCGTTCATGCTTCATTACGATTTCCCGCCTTTCAGCGTGGGCGAGACGCGTCCTATGAGAGGTCCGGGAAGGCGCGAAATAGGGCACGGGGCGCTGGCGGAAAAAGCGTTAAAACCCGTTCTTCCTCCCAGGGAGGGTTTTCCTTATACAATAAGGCTGGTTTCCGAGATACTTGAGTCGAACGGGTCCAGTTCCATGGCAACGGTATGCGCGGGATCGTTAGCGCTTATGGCGAGCGGAGTGCCTGTGTCAGACGCAGTCAGCGGGATAGCCATGGGGCTTATCACCAAGGGTAAAGAATATGCCGTGATTACGGATATAGCTGGAGCGGAAGACCATTGCGGTGATATGGACTTCAAGGTAGCGGGTACACGCGAGGGTGTGACCGCGGTGCAGATGGACCTTAAGATCAAAGGTATAAGCTACAAGATCATGGAAGAGGCTTTTGAAAGAGCGAAGAAAGCAAGGCTCGAGATCTTGGACCATATGGCTACGACAATAACCCGTCCTATGGACGATCTGGCGCCGAACGCGCCGCGCATAGTGACGATCATGCTTAAATCCGACAAGATCGGAGCGGTTATAGGCCCCGGCGGTAAGATGATAAAGAAAATAGTGGCGGAAACGGGTGCTGACGTCAATATCGACGATGACGGAGCTTGCCAGATAGCTTCCCCCGACAAAGAATCTCTGGATAAAGCGGTAGCTTGGGTGAAGAGCATCGTGGCGGAACCGGAAGTAGGGAAGACCTATAACGGACGTATAACAAAAATAATGAATTTCGGGGCGTTCTGCGAATATCTGCCCGGACAGGAAGGGCTTATCCATGTATCCGAACTTTCGGGAGAATTCGTCAAGAACGTGTCCGATGTCGTTAAAGAAGGACAGGAGACAAAGGTCAAACTGATAGGTGTAGACGATCAGGGACGCGTGAAATTGAGCATAAAACAGGCCGAATAACGTTCAGGCGGGGTCAATGACCCCGTCTTTGCGGTGAACATCGCGGCATGGAATGACAGACAGAGAGCCTTTAACATTGAGAACGATACAAGTCAAAATAAAGCGCAAAGACAGCGCCAGAGACCTGCCCGTACCCGCGTATGCCACCAGCGGATCCAGCGGGGTGGATCTTTATGCCGCGGTAGATGATAAGGTCGCCATCGCCCCCGGAGAGATAAAACTTATATCCTGCGGGATCTATATCGAACTTCCGGAAGGATATGAAGCCCAGATACGGCCAAGGAGCGGGCTTGCTTTAAAACACGGAATAACTTTGGTCAATACGCCGGGGACCATCGACAGCGATTACCGGGGATTGATAAACCTGATAATGATAAATCTCGGGAAAGAGGTTTTTTTTATCGAGCGCGGACATCGATTAGCTCAAATGGTGATCAAAGAGATAACGCGGGCGGAATTCCTGGAAACCGAAGACCTCGGAGAGACAAAACGCGCGCATGGCGGGTTCGGGCATACCGGTATCAAGTAAGGCCGCATCTACACTATGACACTGACAGAATCTCTTATATCCGGACTTGTTCAAGGTTTAACGGAGTTCCTGCCGATCTCCAGTTCCGCCCATCTGGTGTTCGTCCATAGAGCTTTCGGAATAACAGGAGAGACACTTTTTTTTGATATATGCCTGCATGCAGCGACATTGGCCGCGGTGATGGTATATTTCAGAAAAGATATCGCGGAAATATTCATCAAGAAAGACATAAAAGCGGTAGGGTATATTATCCTGGGGACGATACCCGCTGTCGCGGCGGCCCTTATGTTCGGGGATAAAATAACGGAGTTCTTTACAGCGCCCGCAAAGGTCGGGGCGATGCTTCTGGTGACAGCCACGGCGCTTTTTTTAGCGCAGACCGTTTCAACCCGGAAAGAAAGAACGGAAAAGATCACATTGACATCGGCTGTTATCGTGGGGATCACCCAGGCGTTCGCGCTTTTGCCGGGGATATCCAGGAGCGGTGTTACGATAGCATCCGGGATGGTGTCGGGGGTAAAGGCCGAGAGCGCTTTCAGATTCTCGTTCCTTTTATCCGTGCCGGTTATAGCAGGCGCGTTGGCGTATAAGATCGTATCCATGGGACAAGAGGCCTCATCGGAGCTATTAATGTCACCGGGATATGTTTTGGGCATGGCAGTCGCTTTCTTAGCGGGGCTTGCCGGGCTCAGGTTCTTTAGATATGTTTTGATCCTTAACAGGATATACCTTTTCGGTGTATATTGCCTGTTAATGGGAGGCACAATACTGCTTTTAGCGGGATAAAATATGGATCAGGTAAGAAAGAACGAAATAACAGCTGTCGTATTGTTCGCGGTCAGTTTATTCCTGTTTCTGAGCCTCTTCACTTTCAGCGAATCTGACCTCTCTTTTTATACGTCAAGCCCCAGCGGTGATATGCATAACGCTACAGGTGTAGTGGGGGCATTAATAGGCGGGATACTCCGGTTCCTGATAGGCCGCGCCGCGTATGTTATTCCGGCCCTTGTGCTTGTATGGGGGGTATCACGCCTTATGCAGACCGAGGCCAGAAAATTTTATTTCAAAGTGTTCGGAGCGCTCGTCCTTTGCGCCGCGGTCAGCGCCAGTCTAAGTATGCTTTCGGATTCTACTCCGCAAACCGCCTTCACGGGCGGAGGGTTTATCGGGGCCATTGTCGCTTCTTTTCTTTTCGAATACCTGGGCCGGATGGGCGCGGTAGTTTTTATCTCGGCGATGATAATGCTTTCCATGCTTGTCGCTACGGAGTTCCTGATCCTTCCCATATGTTCGTCGCTGTTCGTATTCATAGTGAAGATGTTCTCACGGACGAAAACTTTTCTGTCCGAAAAGATATTAGTTAAGACGGGAACCGCTATATCAAAACGCGCCAGCATAAAAGAGGCGAAGGAAGATATCGCCAGAAAACTCGAGAAAATGAAGAAACAGGTAGAGGCGGTACGCCGCACACCGCTGGCTTTAAGGAAAACGGAGGAAAGGGCGAAAGAGAGCTCCGCGTTCAAGACAGAACCCAAGATAGTGGCGGCCGATATATTCTCCCGGAAAGCCGAGAAACCGGAGCCTCGCGTTGTGGAGACCTCTAATGTCTCGACGGGAGAAAGATCGGAATACAAACTTCCCGGAACGGATCTTTTGAACAAACCATTGTCTTCTGATTCCAAAGAGCGGGAAGATATCCTGAAACAGAGAGCGGCGAAACTCGAGAATACGCTTATGGAGTTCGGCGTTGAGGCGACAGTCGTAAAAATAAACAGGGGTCCGGTAATAACCATGTATGAACTGGAGCCTGCCGTAGGGACAAAGGTCAACAGAATAACTTCGTTGAGCGACAACATATCGCTTTCGATGAAATCCGCCAATATACGTATAGTCGCGCCTCTTCCGGGGAAAGGGACCATAGGGATAGAGGTGCCGAACTCTAAAAGTGAAAAGGTCCTGCTACGTGACATACTGGAGACGGCGGAATACGAAGAGGAAGAATCGCCCCTAAAAATCGCCTTGGGTAAAGACCTGTCCGGTAAGACCATGGTGACGGATCTTTCTAAAATGCCGCATCTTCTTATAGCCGGGGCTACGGGTTCGGGTAAGACCGTCTGTATCAACACGGTCATAAGCAGTATACTGTTCAACGCGTCACCCGATGAAGTGCGTTTTCTTATGATAGACCCGAAACGGGTGGAACTTATGATGTTCGAAGGGATACCTCATCTGATCTCTCCTATAGTGACCAATTCCAAAAAAGCCGCGGCGGCATTGGGCTGGGTAGTCGGGGAGATGGAAAGGCGTTATGAAGTGTTTGCCGCAAAAGGGGTCAGGAATATCGGTGTGTATAAGGAGAAGGAGGGCCCGGACGATGAGAACCTTCCTTATATCGTGGTAATAGTGGATGAGCTGGCGGATCTTATGATGGTAGGACAGCAGGAGGTAGAGACCGCCATTATGAGGATAGCCCAACTGTCGAGAGCGGCGGGTATACATATGATACTCGCTACACAGAGACCGTCCGTGAACGTAATAACGGGTGTTATCAAAGCGAATTTTCCGGCGCGTATATCTTTTAAGGTAGCTTCCAAGGTAGATTCCAGAACGGTATTGGACGCGAACGGAGCGGAAAAACTACTGGGAAGAGGCGATATGCTTTTTATGGAACCGGGGGAAGCGTCGCTCATAAGAGGGCAATGCAGTCTTGTCGAGGACTCAGAGATCAAGAACCTGGTAAAATTCATAAAGACCCAGGCCAGGACGCAGTATCTTACCGATGTTTCCGATCATGGGGTGAAAACTCCCGGCGGTATCGAGCATGAAAAGGACGATATGTACCGGCAAGCCGTGGATATAGTGATAGGAACACAGCAGGCTTCGGTCTCAATGGTGCAGAGAAAGCTGCGTGTCGGATATACGCGCGCCGCCAGGATGATAGATATGATGGAAGAAGAGGGTATAGTGGGCCCGTATAACGGGTCTAAACCCAGGGAGATACTTGTTGAAAGTTTCGACGGTCTCGAAAAAGGGGAACAACAGGAAAAATGAACACGCCGAAGGAATTAGGAAAGATATTCTGTGATGCCAGAGAAAAAAAAGGGCTCACTCTGAGCGAGGCCAGCGAGAAAAGCCTGATACACATCAGGGTCATCAGGGATATAGAGACCGGGGTTCTCGACAGGCTGGGAAAACCCTATCTTAAGAGTTTTATGAAAAAATACGCCGGATTTCTCGGATTGGATCCCGTGGAAATATTGAAAAAATACGAGAAAGTCTCGCTTAAAGTCCCCGTCAGGGAGTTTTCTATGGAGGACACCCGGGACGAATACGACGAGGACCTGAAATCGGCCGCGGAAAAGAAAGTTCAAAAGGCCCTTATCGCCGCGCTGTCGGGAGTGCTTATAATCCTGGTCCTTGTGCTGGCAGTGAAGCTGAAGTCCGGTCTTACGGGAAGCAGGAACGCGGAGAGGTTTGAAAAGCGCGCGTCGGAACAAAAACCCGTTAAGGAAAAACGAAAAAAGGACGTCCCGAAAAAAGCGTCAGTTCCTTCCGAAACAAAAAAGGAGACACCGAAGGCCGAGATAGAAAAGATCCCCGAACCAAAGCCAAAACAGGCGGTTGTCCCGAAGATCGAAACTAAAAAGACCTTGACCCTCACTCTGAGGTCCAGAGAAGAAGCCTGGGCGCATGTTACCGAAGGAGAAAAGCTTCTTTACTCCGGGATACTTAAACCGGGCCTCGCCGAGACATGGAAGACCGACGGAACAATAAATGTGTGGACGGGAAAGGCCGAGATGCTTGATTTCACCGTTAACGGACAGGATCTGGGCAAAGTGGCATCAGGAGTCGTAAAGAACATCAAAGTCTCTCCCGAGGGAGTCAAGATCGGCAGGAATTGGTCCGCTCGAGTCAATTGATCCCTCTTAACATATGAAAAAAATATACCTTTTAAGTCTGGGTTGTCCCCGTAACATGGTCGATAGTGAGGTCCTATTAGGCCTTTTTGCCGGCAAAGGGTTCGGGATAACGGAAAAAGCCGAGGACGCGGATGTCGCGGTGGTCAATACCTGCGGGTTCATCGAGGACGCTAAACAGGAATCGATAGATATCATTCTGCAATTGGCCGAGCTTAAACGGGCGGGTAAGGTAGGTAAGCTTGTGGTAACCGGATGCCTCAGCCAGAGATACCCTAAAGAACTGCTCAGCGGGATAAAAGAGATAGACGGTCTTTTCGGGTCATCCGATTTCGTTAAAATACCGGAGTTCATAGAGAAACTGACCCGGGGAGAGAGAGTTGAGGAAGTATCTTCCCGGCCGAAATTCCTATATGATCATTTGTATAAGAGGCAAATACTTACTCTTCCGCATTACGCGTATATAAAGATACAGGAAGGATGTTCCAACAGATGTTCGTATTGTGTTATCCCCGATCTTAAAGGACCGCGCCGCAGCCGGGATATCGCTTCCATAATAAAAGAAACAGAATCTCTCAGGAAAGACCTTGACATAAAAGAAGCGGTGCTGATAGGACAGGATACGACCTCGTTCGGCCTGGACCGCGGCAAAAAGAGCGAATTGCCGCGTCTTTTGAAAGAACTCAGCGGAATCATGGAAGGAAGATGGATACGTCTTTTGTATACGCATCCGGCCAGATTCACCGATGAATTGATCGAGACCATAGCCGCTCTGGACAATGTGTGCGGGTATGTGGATCTTCCCGTTCAGCATATCAATAGCCGTATATTGGAAAAGATGAACAGGGCCGCTTTAAAAGAAGAGATAATCGGTCTTATCGGCCGTATAAGATCGGGAATAAAGGACGTCACATTAAGGACTTCGGTCATAGTGGGATTTCCGGGTGAAACAGAGGAAGAGTTCGGGGAATTGATGGATTTTCTCGAAAAAACAAAGTTTGACCGTTTGGGAGCGTTCATATATTCCAGGGAAGAAAGCACTCCGGCATATGTGCTTGAAGGACAGGTCCCGGAAGATATAAAAAAGCGGAGGCTTGACGACGTTATGCAGCTTCAGCAGGAGATATCTTCCGCAAAGAACGCTGAGATGATAGGAAAGACAATAAGGGTACTTATAGACGAGAAGGAAGGGACCCAAACGGACCTTTTTACGGCGAGAGGCGAGATGGACGCTCCCGAAGTAGACGGGTCCGTCTTTATTAAAGGTAAAGGTTTGAAAGCGGGAGAGTTCGCCCGGGTAAAAATAACCGGAGCGATGGAATATGACCTGACAGGAGATGCCGTATGAACCTGCCCAACAAAATAACTATAGTAAGGATACTGCTTACCTTTATTTTTATGGTATTTCTGTTCCTGCCGGGCCTGGCGGCGAAATTCACGGCGCTGTGCATTTTTATAGCGGCCGCGTTCAGCGACTATCTGGACGGGTTCATAGCCAAAAAATACAATATCATATCCGATTTCGGAAAGATAATGGACCCCGTAGCGGACAAGATACTCACCATAGCCGCGTTCCTGGTCTTTGTGGAGATGAAGCTGGTGCCGGCATGGATGGTAGTGATCATCATATTGAGAGAGCTTATCATAACCGCGATAAGGCTTGTGGCGCTCAAGAACAACGATGTGCTTTCGGCGGGCCTGGGAGGCAAACACAAGACCGTGTCGCAGATGCTTTCGATATTGGTGATACTGGCTTTCATTGTAATAAAGGAAGC
Organism: Candidatus Omnitrophota bacterium; assembly: GCA_043813915.1. GTDB lineage: Bacteria > Omnitrophota > Gorgyraeia > Tantalellales > Tantalellaceae > Aadella. The sequence continues at coordinate 1,259 of JBDRKO010000064.1, read as the reverse complement.
CGGGGTGAAGACTTTCGGTTTTTGGAACGTTTCTTTTGAGTACTGGTATAAACAGCTGATATTCATAATGATGATAATAACCACCATACTGACCATCATAAGCGGAGTATCCTATATCGCGGGGAATAAGAGATATTTGTTGAATGGAAATAAATAAATTAGGTAAATAGGGAATCGTCCCCAATTTACTGGTTACAGGTAACTGGCAACTGGTTACTATTGGTGAAAAAAATTCATGGATTACGCTATGCGCTATGCTAATTAAACTATATGAGATACAAAACATCCAAACTCATCGCCACCGTTTTCGGGCTGGGGTACGCTCCCATAGCTCCCGGCACATTAGGCAGTCTTGCAGGTCTTGCGCTGGTTATAGCGGTGCACAGTAACTTATCATTGTACATAACGCTATTTGTCCTGCTTTTCGCGGCCGGAGTGTTTACTTCCGCGGAAACGGAGAAAGCGGAAGGCAAGAAGGATCCGTCATTCATAATCATAGACGAATTCGCGTGTATATTCGCGGTATTCCTTTTCGTCCCGTTAAGCTGGCCGGCCGTATTGACCGGTTTCGCTATATACCGCGTTATTGATATAACAAAGATCCCGCCTTTACGTAAACTCGAGAAACTTTCCGGCGGATGGGCGATAATGCTGGACGACCTAGCGGCCGGTATTTACGCTAATCTGGCGCTTCAAGCCCTTCTATATTTCGGAGTGATCTAGCCATATCCGGCTATCACATACGATCCTCAGGAATATATTTTTTTCCAATACATTTTTTTTCAGTGAGACATTTATCCCGTCATGTTTTTGCTCTCCTAACATTTTCGCGAATGTATCCGGACAGATTTGACTTAGTCTTTTTTGCCATTATACTTTACATCATTGGCTGTCCTATAGTAATACATAGGTTTATACGCCAACACAATACATCTAATACCAATTCATAACAAATGTAGAGGAGATCTTGTGGTAATGTATTTTCTGGAAATATTGAAGTATGCGATGGAGCACATCAATCCATACTACTCTGTATTAAAAGAAGACAAGAGAGAACAATAAGGACCACTTGGGAATAAGGAGTTATTATGGCTAATCTCGTAATGACAGTAGAAGAAGTCGCCGACTATCTGAAAATGAAAGTGGTTACTATATACAAACACGCGCAAGCCGGTAAAATTCCCGCGTTCAAGGTCGGGTCGAAATGGCGTTTCAAAAAAGACACGATAGATAAGTGGATAGAGAAACAAGAGCAGGGG
>JBDRKO010000063.1:0-3769 GCA_043813915.1 Candidatus Omnitrophota bacterium | reverse complement strand
TCAACATCGATACCAACAGAGGTATCGACTTTGTTCAATTGTAGAGTAGATATGGTCATGTTTTCCTCCTTGTTTTGGTATGCTTCCAACAAAGGAAGTATACCTTACTGGAAAACCTGACACTTTAACATATCATCTCTTGCGAGTCACGAATTAAGCTGTGCGCTATGCGAATCGTTACTGTTTTAATTTGACGTCTGAAATTCGAGATTCGAAATTGGATAACATATGATACCAGTCGCTAAAATAAAGAAAGATCTTGAATACAGCGGGAATCTCAAAGAAGTAATAGATATCCTGAAACTTATTTCTTCTTCGGAGTTCGGAAGAATAACATCGGCGGCTCCGGGGGAAGATAATCTTAAAAAGCATGTTATAGATTCTCTGGGGATGCTCAAAAATGTCGGCGCGAACAACGTTTTTTTTACGGAAAGAAAACATCTTCCCAGGTGTTATGTACTGGTATGTTCGGACGAGGGTTTTTTGGGGGAGATGAACAACCGTGTTATCGGCTTGGCGCTTTCTCATTCGTCAGGGAGTAAAACAAAATTTATAGTTCTGGGAGAACGAGGCGCGGAGCTTCTGAATGATCCGGATAACGAACCGACGGTCTTTCCCGCCGTCAGCAGCGATGTAAAAACTTCGGAGATAATGGATGTTACGAACCATATATTCGGGATGTATAAACGGGGAGAAGTAGGCTCGGTACACATAGTTTATATGCATTTTCATTCTTTCACCAGCCATAAGACCGAGGCCCTGCGCTTACTGCCGTGCGATGATATGCTGGAACATATCGGCAAAAAAAAAGAAGCCGAAGAGACCATAGTGGAACCGAATATCAGCGCGGTCATTAATTATCTTGTGAAGGTATGGCTCGAGAACTCTATTCAGAACGTATTCTGGTCCAGTAAACAGGCGGAATGGGCTATACGGATTATGAGGCTTGAGAACAGCTCGGAAGAACTTAAAGATATGACGGAGAGCCTGAGGTTCAAATATTTTAAATCCGTTCACGCGCTCAGCGATAAGGTCATACGCGAGATATTCGCGGCGAAAGCGATAACGTGGAAGTGAAGAGAGTATAAGTGTTAAGTTAGAAGTGTGATGTGTAATGGGAAGATGATAGAAAAACGAGGGATGAAGGACGAAGGACGATAAAGAAGTGTTAACCGGTGTAAACACCACTTGAAGATTATACACTAGCGTTCTCACTACGAACTATGAACTACCCGCTACGAACTATTTTACTGTTCACGAGTCGCTGGTTACAGGTAACAGGCAACTGGTTACTTTGAAGGAGTTACTGTTCACTATTCTTTTTTAGAAAGGTATAATTATGGCATATCAAATATTCGCGCGTAAATACAGGCCGCAGGTCTTTGATGACGTTATCGGACAGGACGTGATCGTCCGGACGCTTAAGAATTCTATCAAAGAAGACAGAATAGCCAATGCCTATATTTTTACCGGGCCCAGAGGGGTCGGAAAGACAACGGTGGCAAGATTGATCGCTAAGGCTCTGAATTGCGAAAAACCTCAAAAGGGCGAACCCTGCGACAAATGTGATTCATGCCGAGAGATAACGTCCGGAAATAATATAGATGTTCTCGAAATAGACGGGGCATCCAATAACGGGGTCGATGAGGTCCGGGTGCTCAGGGAGAACGTTAAATTCTCTCCGTCCAAAGGAAAGTTCAAGATCTACATAATAGACGAGGTTCATATGCTTTCGGCGGGCGCTTTTAACGCTCTTCTTAAGACGCTGGAAGAACCGCCGGTACATGTCAAGTTCATATTCGCGACCACGGAAGCGCACAAAGTGCTGCCGACCATAATGTCCCGCTGTCAAAGGTTCGATTTCAGGCGCATACCGCCGGCCGGGATCATCAAAAGGATAATGGATATAGCGAAAAAGGAAAGTATAGAGATAGACGATAAAGCGGCTATGGCAATAGCAAGGTCCTCTGACGGGAGCCTGAGGGACGCTTTGGTCGTACTGGACCAGATGATAGCATTCTCCGGGAAAAAGATCTCTTCGGACGATGTTACGGAACTTTTGGGAATGGTGAAGAAAGAGAATATCTCAAGGCTAGCGGATGCTTTAGCCGAACGGGATCCAGCAAGCGCCGTACGTATACTTGACGGGATGATATCCGGAGGGAAGGACCCGATATTCATAGCGGGTAACCTTATCGAGCATTACAGGGATATAATGATCATAAAAACATCAGGTCCCACTTCCGATATGACCTTTACCGGAGAAGAGATCGAGGATATCAAAAAAAAATGCGGGAATATCTCTGTCGAGGAAATACTTTATATACTTCAGAACCTTACCCATTGTGTGACGCTTATGAAAGGGACCATGCTTACCCGCGCTCCCTTGGAGATAGCTCTGATAAGATTGGCGCGGCGGGCCGATGTGCTGGCTTTAGATGAGATATTGGACAGGCTTGAGAAGATCGACATCCGCACGGACAGCGTCCGAGCGGTCTATCATGAACCCGCGGAAGACGCTTCGGTAAACGCTTACATAGAGGAAGGATCGAAGCCCGCGGAAGAGGATAAACTGGAAAAAGTTGATGACGAGATAGTAAGAAATGAAGAGCCTTCCGGGTTTCAACCTATCCAGGCTTACTGGAAGTTAATACTAAGCCATATAAAAGAGAAAAAAATGTCGGTTTTTACTTTTCTCAGTGTAGCGAAACCGGTAGAGCTCAATAAAGAAAAGATGGTGATAGGATTCAGCTCGGACCATGTTTTCAATAAAGAGGCCATGGAAATAGGGGATAACAAGGTGACCATAGAAGAAGCGGTAAGGAAGGTCACGTCCGCGCCTACACGCGTAGAATTTTCCATACTGGAGTTCCTGGGAGAAAACAGCAAACAGGAAAAAGAGGAGATAGTCAAAAGAAGGGCGGATGACAGAAAGAGCATGAAGCCTGTCATCGAGAAAGCCATGGATGTTTTCGGAGGACATGTTGTCAGAGATCTGACGGAGGAGAAATAGATGGCCGGCGGTCTGCCAAGATCCATGACGGATCTTATACAGGAATTCAGCAAAATGCCCGGGATAGGTTCCCATTCGGCTAAAAAATTGGCGTTCTATATACTCCAAACCGAAAATGAAGAGGTGAAGAAACTCTTATCGAATATACGCACCGTGAAAGAAAATATACGTTTCTGCGGTGTATGTAATAATCTTAGCGAGAACGACATGTGTGAGATCTGCGCGGACAGAAAACGGGACCGTTCAAGGATCTGTGTGGTCTCAGGGCCTAGCGGCATAATGGCAATGGAAAAAAGCGGGGTCCATAACGGGCTTTATCATGTTCTTTTGGGGGAATTATCGCCGATAGACGGTATCGGGCCCGATGACCTTAAAATAAAAGAGCTTTTGGTCAGGATAAAGAACGAGCCGGTAAAAGAGATAGTAATAGCCACGGATTTTACCACCGAAGGAGAGACTACGGCGCTTTATCTTATGGGAAAATTAAGGTCTTCCGGGATCAAGGTGTCGCGTTTGGCCCGCGGGGTCCCGGCAGGCGCGGCACTGGAATCGGCTGATATGGCTACCATACAGAGGGCTTTTGAGGAGCGTAAGTGAATTTCCAGCGATAGGTCATTTAGAAATGGTAAGATAGATTCTTACCCCCCTCGTATAGTTAAGATCCTATGCATTAGCAAGAGTGTTTTAAAAAGATTAAGGGTTCTTGTTGGAGCAAGAAGGAAGAAAAAGAGAAGGGGGCTAGCCCCCTTGTTAAAA
>JBDRKO010000062.1:0-5612 GCA_043813915.1 Candidatus Omnitrophota bacterium | reverse complement strand
GAAGGTGGAAGTTCTGAGGACACCCTTCCCGTTGGGGGTATAATCCCTAGCCGAAGGATGTCCCCAGAATATATTTTTATTTCTGTTCACGCTATACGACATTCGCTATACAATATACGAATATAACACCATGCGCCGTGCGCTATGCGATAAAAGCCTAAAAGTGCGATGAGTAAAGTTACCGGAAACCAGAAACCAGTAACCAGTAATAGGATGAGAGCACTGTTTCCTCTGGTAACTGGTAACAGGCAACTGGTTACTTTAAAGTTACTATTTACTGTTCGCGATATACGATATGCTCTATACGAAATACTAAACGAGGACACATGGATAAAATAGGAAAGATACTTTTGGATATGGGCGCGATAACCGAGGATCAGGTGAACCAGGCCAGTTCGGTGAGCAGAAAGACCGGGAAACTTTTCGGACAAGTGCTTATAGATGAAGAGTATATCACGGAAGAACAGCTTCTGACCGCGCTCGGGACTCAGATGAACATCCCCTATTATCCGAGCTTGAGGGATATAAAAGTTCCCGAAAGTGTTATCAGGTCCGTTCCTGTTAAAATAGTATGGCATTACAAATTCATGCCGATCTCGCTGGATGACGGTGTACTGACGGTGGCTTTGTCCGATCCTCATGAAATATGGTCGGCAGAAGATATAAAACTCGTTCTTGGATATAACACGGAAATAGTATTGGCCCCGAGCAGAGAGATCAATGACGCTATACGCAAATATTACGGGGTAGGCGCTGAAACGGTGCAGAAGATACTTGAGGGTAAAGGGCCATCTACCGAGAAAAAGGAAAAAGCGCGTGCGGCAAGAGAGATAAAAGATATAGAAAAAACAGCGGGCGAAGCTTCGGTAGTCAAGCTCGTGGAACAAATACTGGTGTCGGCCATAAAATCCCAGGCGACGGATATACATTTCGAATCTTACAGAGAGAAAATCAAGATCAGGTGCAGGGTCGACGGCATATTATGCGACCTGGCATTGCCGACAGAGATGGCGCAGCTGTATCCGGCCATTATCTCTCGGATCAAAATACTATCGGGTCTTGACGTGGTAGAAAAAAGGGTGCCGCAGGACGGGAGAGTAAAGATAAAGGTGCATAAGAGCGAGATAGACCTGAGGGTGTCGGTTATACCGGTCCCGAACGGGGAGAATGTAGTGATAAGGATACTTCCCACGGATATGACATATAGTCTTGACGGTTTGGGGTTCGCAGAAAAAGAGCTGGAAAAAGTAAAAAAGATGATACATCTGCCTGTGGGTATAATTTTTCTTGCCGGACCCACCGGGAGCGGAAAAACCACCACTTTATACGCATGCCTCAGCGAGATAAAATCTCCCGATACAAAGATCATAACAATAGAAGACCCGATCGAATATGAAATGGAAGATATTATGCAGATACAGGTATCTCCGAAAGTGGGGCTTACCTTTTCGAGCTGTCTCAGGAGTGTGCTGAGGCATGATCCTGACATTGTTATGGTCGGGGAGGCGCGTGACGCCGAGACGGCCGAGCTGGCTATCAGAAGTGCGCTTACCGGCCACCTGATATTTTCTACTTTGCACACTAATGACTCTACCAGCGGGATAGCGAGACTGGTGGATATGGGAGTAGAACCGTTCCTTCTGGTATCCGCGGTAAAAGCGTTCATTGCCCAGAGGCTGGTGCGTGTAATATGCGATAAATGCAAGGTGGAACACGAGACGCCGTATGTGTCGTCGGACAAGAAAGTGAATATAAAGACCCATTACAAGGGGAAGGGCTGCGACGCCTGCCGAAATACGGGATATAAGGGAAGGGTCGCCATTCACGAGATATTTGTGCTTACCAAGGATATTCAGGAACTTATCATAAAAGGGGTTTCGGGCCCGGAGTTAAGAAGGAAGGCGTATGAGGACGGGATGGTAACTCTAAGGGAAAACGGATGGGAAAAAGTGAGGAAGGGTATCACGACCATAGAAGAGGTCCTGAGAGTGACGGAAATGGAGGGGTAGGGGCTAGAAGACAGAGTACAGAGTAGGGGCACGGCATGCCGTGCCCCTACGGATCACTGATCACGGATGGCTAATTATGAGATTTATATACAAAGCTAAAAAAGGGCCGCATGAAGTTATAGAAGGCGCGATCGAAGCGGTCAGCCGAGACGCCGCCGTAGGCAAGATACGGCAGATGAACCTTGTTCCTATAGCTTTAAAGGAGGATGTTTCCGTTCCGGCAAGAAAGGAAGCAAAAAAGACCATTAAACTGGCCGCCGGAGGAGGAAAGGTAAGCAAGAAGAACATCTTTATGTTCACAAAGAAGCTCAGAGTGCTGCTGAAATCGCAGGAGCCTCTTCTTAAAAGCCTGTATTTTCTTGAAGATCAGGTAGATAGCCATCAATTCAAGGCGATGATACGCGCTATAGCGGAATCCGTGAGGGAAGGATTGGGCTTTTCCGAAAGTTTGTCAAAATTCCCGAAACTTTTTTCGCCGCTATACGTAAGCATTATACAGGCCGGTGAAGCCAGCGGGAATCTTGATAATTCGCTCGAAGAGATATCTAAATATCTGGAAAATGAAAGACAGTTGTCTCAGAAGGTAATGGCCAGTCTGGCGTATCCGTCCGTTATGATAACCGTAGGAGCGGCTACGATAATCTTTATCATAACCTTTGTTGTGCCTAAAATGAAATCATTGTTCGAGGATCTTGCAGACAGGCTGCCGCTTGCGACAAGAATATTGCTGGATGTCTCTGAGTTCTTTTCTCATTACTGGATCTTCATGTTCGCTGCGGCCATCGCCGGATCTATATTTCTGATGTATACACGGGAAGCCGAGTGGCAGAAAAATATCATAGCCCAGATCAAAAAGCGTATTCCCGTGGTAAAGGATATAATATATAACCAGTCGTTATGCCGTTTCGCGGGAGGGGTATCCATTCTTCTTTCGAGCGGGGTATCCTTACTGGATTCCATAAGGATATCGATACCCTTGATAGAGGACGATAAGGGACGGGAAGAACTGGAAGACGCTTGTCAGCAGATAGTGGCCGGTGCGGGATTGGAGGAAAGTCTTTCCGATAATTGCAGGTATTTGCCGGATATGTTCATTAAAATGGTGGCGGTCGGAGAGGCCAGCGGAAGGTTGGATGAGATATTGAGAGAGCTCTCGGACAGTTACAGGGACGAAGTCGAGACCACGACCAAAGTGGTGACATCATTGATAGAGCCTATGGCCATTTTGATAGTGGGCGGCATTTTGGGGTTTATAGTCATAGCTGTGCTTTTGCCTATATTTGAGATGAGTTTGTTCGTGCAGTAAAGAGGTAGAGGTCAGAAGACAGAAGGTAGAGGTAAGAGTAGGGGCACGGCATGCCGTGCCCGTACGGTTTAAAAGTTAAAAAGTTTTAAAGGTCGGAGTTGGATATTGGCATAGGGCACAGAGCACAGGTATAAGATAAGCGAGATCCCCCTAAATCCATCCCGGATGGAAAAGCGGGAAGAGAGAAGATAGAGAAACGAAGGACGGGAAAGAAGTGTTAAGTTTTAACGATTTAAAAGTCGAAGGTGGAAGTTCTGAGGACACTCTTCCCGTGGGAGTATAAGCCCTGGTCGAAGAATGCCCCCAGAATATATTTTTATTTCTGTTCACGCTATACGACATTCGCTATACGATATACGAATATAACACCATGCGCCATGCTCTATGCACTATGCTAATTGTCACTGGTTACAGGTAACAGGCAACTGGTTACTCTAAAGAAGTTACTGCTTGTTGCAGGCGAGTCACGAGTCACAAGTCACGAATTAAGCTGTGCCCTACGCTCTGTGCGGATTGTTACAGTTTACCCATTCGCCCCGGCAAAGCCCCGTGCTTTAGCTCGGGGAAAATAGCCGGGGCTCAGGATCAATTGGGAACCCTTCGGCTTCGCTCAGGGCAAGCAAGCCCCGGTCTTTAGACCGGGGTATCGGTGAATTGACGGTTCACAAATTACGAATTACGGAAACTATGATAGTATTCGAAATAAGCAATAAGACAGTCAAGGCCGTATGGGGGAAAAGCATACTTCCGCTCAAGGATATCCAGATCAGCGGAGCGGCATACAAGACCCTTCCTTCAGATCAGCCCGAGGGATTACATACGGTACTTTCTTCCATAATAGACGAGAAAGTGTATAAAAAATACAAACCCTTGGTATTGTCCATCCCGCGCGACCAGGCCATACTCAGGAACCTGAGTTTTCCCACAAAAGACGAGAGCGAGCTGGAAAATATCATAGAGCTTCATCTCACTCAGGAGGTCCCGTATTCACGCGAGGAAATAATATACGACTATACCGTTCTGGATAAGACCGCTTCCGGGTTCACGAACGTGCTGCTCAGTATAGTCCACAGAAGGACCATCGTTAAACAATTCGCGGTATTCGAGAAAATGAACCTGTTCCCGGACAATGTGCTGCTGAGCACTTTCGGATTGATGCGGTTTTTCCAAAAGGCGATACCGCAGGGTTCCGGGGGCGGAATAACGGCTTGTTTGGATATAGATGAGGAGTTCACGGATTTTTTTCTTTTTAAAGGTGATCAGATACTCTTCAGCAAAAGCATAACGATCCCGGCCTCTAAGCTGAGAGAGTATGATAAATTGCCTAAATTCGCGGGAGAGCTTAAGCAAGCCGTTATAGTGGCTCAGTCCGGTCGGAGAGAAGGACCTTCAAACGTTTACGTGTCGGGAGTAAGCAGACATAATCTTGAATTCGAGAAAAGCGTAAAGAACGTATTCGAGATCCCCCCGGAAACGTTGGAATCGATCGAGGTTGTAGGCTCCCTAAAAGGGGTTAAGAATATACGTGAAATAATTTCGCATGCTTCGCTTTCGTCCGTTATCGGGATAGCGCTTAACCCTCTATCGGCTAGGTTCAGGTTTACGCTTCCGGAAGCCAAGATGCGGAAATACGCCAAGGACCTGACCAGGAACCTCTTTGTTACGGGAGGCGTGGCGCTTTACATTATAGTGCTTACGCTAATATGTTTTATCGGTAAAAGCTATAGCCGGCAGGCGTATCTGGATAAACTGCAGCTGGAGATAAGGACAATAGAGAGGACCAATACGGGATCCGCGGATTCGCTGAGGAAGATAAAAGTGCTCAGGAAATACATGAATTATGAAAAATCGTTCCTGTTCTTTTACTATGAGATATCACAGGTAATACCCGCGAATATCACGGTCAGCCGTATCATATTCAACAAGAACAAGGAATTTTCGGTTATAGGAGAGGGAACGGACATGGGGGAAATATTTAAATTCGTGCGGATACTCAACAGTTCCGATAAATTCGGTAAAGCAGAGCTGCGGTATTCCAGAAAAGCGTCAAAAGGCGGGAAAGAGTTCAACGAGTTCAATATTGTGTGCCATATAGAATAGAGGCGCCGCGCACGTAATGTGCGAGGTGTGCCGGAACGTCCCGGTTCCGGCCAGAAGGAAGAAGGACGAGGGACGAAAGACGACGTGTTAAGTGTGATGTGTAATGTAAGGCGATAATGGCACAGAGCACAGGTATAAGAGAAGCGAGATCCCCCTAAATCCATCCGGGATAGATCTTATCCGGGATAAAATCTATC
>JBDRKO010000061.1:0-4065 GCA_043813915.1 Candidatus Omnitrophota bacterium | reverse complement strand
AGTCTGCACGGTTTCTTCTTAAATATCCTTCGGGCTGTCTTCATTTCTTTCTTTTTCGCCATGTTCTTTTTCTCCTCAATTTTCACGAAGTGAAAATTGACCCTGAAGACGCAACGAACAGGAGCGTCTGAAGGGTCTTTTTTATTTCTTCGTTACCCTTTATTATTCTGTTCCACCAATTTTCACGAAGTGAAAATTGACCCTGAAGACGCAACGAACAGGAGCGTCTGAAGGGTCTTTTTCATTTCTTCGTTACCCTTTATTATTCTGTTCCACCAATTTTCACGAAGTGAAAATTGACCCTGAAGACGCAACGAACAGGAGCGTCTGAAGGGTCTTTCCACGATACCGGATATACACCTTACATCATTACATTCTGTAAGTTGTATCCTCATTAAAACGGTATCTCTTCTCCGCTCATGTCTTCATCAACATCGATCGTTCCTACCTTACCGTATTCGCCGTCTTCCTTTTTGCTCTGCCCCTGGGATACGGGCGCTCCCGGACGCGCTCCGAGGAACTGTACAGAGGTAGCGACAACATCCAACGCGTTCTTTTTCTGGCCGTCGGGCCCTTCCCAGCTACGCGATTTCAGGCGTCCTTCTACAAGGACCGGTCTGCCTTTAGCAAGATATTCACCGCATATCTCGGCCATTTTTCCCCAGACCACTACCCTGATATACGAAACATCTTCCTTCTTTTCTCCGGCATTGTCCTTATAGCTCCTATTTACGGCTACGGAAAAATTCGCGACCGCCGTCCCGCTGGGGACATATCTCAGTTCCGGGTCCCTGGTAAGGTTGCCCATAAGAAAAACTTTATTGAGACTAGCCGCCATGTTACACCCCTTTTTAGTCCTTGAACAGTGAATGGTCCATCTTTCTCGCCATTCACTAATAGAACATCAGTCAATATAACGCTATGCGCTGTGCTCTATGCCCTATGCGATTACCCATTCACCATTCTTCTTCGTTCTTCACTTTTTGGGCTAACTGGTAGAACTTCGAAGAAACTTTGTGTCAAAACTTGTTTCTGCGTAGCCATACCATCGCACCCTATTGTTTAATGGCGAAGCAGAATACCATTTACGCTTTATCTATCAGCGTACGCAGTATATCGTTGTTTATACGGAACAATCTTGACATTTTCGTGATGGACTCGGGAGTGGCATCAAAATTAACCTCGTAATATATGCCCTCTTCCTTTTTTTTGACCGGATAAGCCAGCCTTTTTTTGCCTATCTCATTCTCTTTCAATATCTTACCGGAATTTTCACCGATAATACCCTTGATGCTTCCTTTTACTTCGTCCATCTGTTCCTGTTTTTCCGGAGTTATTATAAATAACCCCAAATACCCTCTTGCCTTTTCCATATTTAACAGCCGTCCTTGATTATTATTATTTTAAGATACAGAAATCCGATTTAAATCATAACACATATCATTTACTTGCGCAAGACAATAAGTTCTGCTTCACAGAACGTTATTGCTCCTGTTATAGAGGCTCATAGCCGCTTTGGTCCCCTCTTTCATCCACGTCTCAACACAGTCTGATGCCAGGGCTATGGTTTTCTCGAGTTCCGGCCTCTCTCTTCGGGAAAACGTGCTTAGAACGTATGAGGAGGTATCCTGAGGGATCTCTCCGGACGCTACCCCTACCCTGAGCCTGACAAAATCCTCCCCGATAAAGCTAATAATGGATCTTAACCCGTTATGTCCGCCCGCTGACCCTTTTTCGCGGATCCTGATATTGCCGAGGAATAGGTTAAGATCATCGCTTATCACCAGCAGATCGTTTTTGTCCGTAAGTTTAGCCGAACATACCGCCGATACGGCTTCCCCCGAAAGGTTCATGTATGTCCTGGGTTCGAAGAACATGGTTTCCTCACCGTATACCCGTCCTACGCCGTATTTCCCGGCGAACCCTTTCTTTCTTAAAGCTATACCATGTTTCTTGGCTATGGAGCTAAGCACCTGAAACCCTACATTATGTCGAGTATTCCTGTATCTTATCCCCGGATTTCCAAGCCCCACGATGATCTTCATAATAATAATGTTACTTCTTTTTCTCTTTCCCTTCTTTCTCTTCTTCTTCCTTCTCTTCCGCTTCTCCGTCCTCTTCTTTCTTGCCCTTCTTTATGAGTTCGGGCTCTTCGCCTTCGGGCTCTTCGCCTTCGACCTTCTCTTCAGCTTCTTCCGCCGCCTGATGAGTGACGGAAACAACTACCGCGTCAGGATCCTCCAGAATAGTGACTCCTGCCGGCGCTTCCAGCTCCTTGACATGTATCGCTTCCCCAATATGCAGCCCTTCTACTCTGACATAAAGGTGTTCCGGGATATCGGTCGGCAAACATTCAACCTCTATCTCCCATATGATCTGCGTGAGGATACCTTTTTCTTCCGAGACACCGATAGCCTCTCCCTTGATGGCGATAGGCACATTGACCTTGATCTTTTCCGTCAGAGATATTTCATGAAAATCCACGTGTACCATTTTCTCGCTGATGGGGTGTTTCTGTATATCCTGAACGATCACGGTCTTCTCGGAAGTTTTTCCGCCTTCTTCGATGTTCAGCGTTATAATAACGTTCTCCCCCGCTTCCGTATGCAGGACTTTCTTCAGATCTTTATCGTTGACCTGTATGTTGGTCCCTATCTTCCCGCTCTTGTATACGACCGCCGGGATATTTCCACCTTTTCTCAATTGATTGCATCTGCATTTTTTAAGCTCTTCTCTTACTGCCGCTTTAAGCGTAACTTTTTCCATTTAACTCTCTCCTTTTCTTGTGTTATGTGTTAAGTGTTATGTGTTTGGCTCATCTTGTTTTCCACCGAACTCAAAACACCGAACTCCCGACTGTTTTATTCAAATAACGCACTTACGGATTCTTCGTTATGTATCCTTTTTATCGCCTCCGCCAAAAGTCCGGAAACCGACAGCTGCACGACCCTGGCTTTTCTCTTTTCCTCGGTCATGGGGATAGTATCCGTCACTATCAATTCTTTTATCTCGGATCTTTGAAGCCTTTCTACCGCCGGCCCGCACATGACCGGATGCGTGATCGCCGCGTAGATATCTTTTGACCCGTTCTTTTTCAGTGCCACCGCGGCTTCCGTGATACTGCCGGCCGTCGCTATAATATCATCGACTAGGATAACGTTCTTTCCTTTAACATCACCCATTATATGCATGACTTCCGCTTTCGTGTCCGTTATGCGGCGTTTGTCGACTATAGCAAGATCCGCGCCTAGTCTTTTCGCGTATGCTCTGGCCATTTTTATCCCTCCCACGTCGGGAGAAACGATAACCATGTTCTCGATCTTCTTTTTCTTGAAATATTCCGCGAATATGCTCACCGCGTAAAGATGATCGAGTGGGATATCAAAAAATCCCTGTATCTGTCCCGCATGCAGGTCTATGGTTATTACCCTGTCCGCCCCGGACATAGTAAGAAGATTTGCCGCCAGTTTTGCCGTTATCGGCACCCGCGGCTGATCTTTCCTATCCTGCCTGGCATATCCGAAATAAGGCAGGACCGCCGTTATCCTTCTCGCGGAAGACCTATTTAGCGCGTCCAGCATTATTAAAAGTTCCATAAGGTTCTCATTGGCCGGATCACACGTGGGCTGGATGACGAATACATCCTTTCCTCTGACATTCTGATTTATTTTTACTCTCGTTTCTCCGTCACAAAAACGATTTACATAGCTGTCACCCATAGTGACTCCCAGGTCCTTACATATTGCCTCGGCGAGTTCGGGATTAGCGTTACCTGTAAAAACGGTCAGCTTGTCCATTTGTTCCCCTTTTTGTGTTTATAGCTTCGTATAGAGTATATCGTATAGTGTATAGAGTTAAAAAATGTCTAAAATCTGATCGCACAGCGCATAGAGCACAGCGTTGTATTCGTATATCGTATAGAGTATGTCGTATAGCGTGAACAGTCCCCACTCTGTCATCTCGAGCGAGTGTAACGAGCCGAGAGATCTTTCTTATATTTAGACAGATTCCTCCACTCTTCTGCTTCGCTAAAGCTTCGCAGAAATCGGTCGGAATGACAAGGGA
>JBDRKO010000060.1:0-10105 GCA_043813915.1 Candidatus Omnitrophota bacterium | reverse complement strand
TCCCTTGTCATTCCGACCGATTTCTGCGAAGCTTTAGCGAAGCAGAAGAGTGGAGGAATCTGTCTAAATATAAGAAAGATCTCTCGGCTCGTTACACTCGCTCGAGATGACAGAGTGGGGACTGTTCACGCTATACGACATTCGCTATACGATATACGAATACAATGCTGTGCTCTATGCTAATTGTCGCTGGTTACAGGTAACAGGCAACTGGTTACTTTAAAGAAGTTAAAGTCGCTGTTTACGAGTCCCGAGCCACGAGTCACGAAACACGAGGTTCATTATGAAAAGAATAGGATTGATAGCCGGGGGAGGAGCGCTTCCCTTTGAGTTCATTAAGTCCGCAAAACGCACCGGCAGTAAGGTGATCGTCTTCGCGATAAAAGGCATGGCGGATGCCAAGATCGCCGAGCATGCGGATAAGATATACTGGATGGATATAGGGCAGTATAAAAAATTCCTTTTGCTGCTGCTTAAAGAACGCATAAGGAATATCGCGATGATCGGTAAGGTAGAAAAGAACGTCGTCTATGACAGAAAGAAATATGACGGGAAAGGGTGGAGGACCATAGAAAATCTGAAAGGCAAAGAAGATTACTCGGTCCTTGCGGAGGTAACAAGGCACTTGAACCGTTTCGGGATAAACGTACTTGAGCCGGGACAGTATCTTGCGCATCTGATCCCGCAGATAGGCGTGCTTACAAGAGCAATGCCGGATAAAAAGATAGAGAAGGATATCTTGTTCGGTTATGACATGGCGAAAAAACTGGCCGGCGAAGATATAGGGCAGACCATTATAGTAAAGAACGGAACCGTAGTAGCGGTAGAGGCGATGGAAGGCACGGACCGTACTATCGATAGGGCCGGGAAAATAGCCGGAGACGGATGTGTGATGGTAAAGGTCAGCCGCCCCGATCAGGATATGAGATGGGATATCCCCACGGTCGGCGTCGAGACCATGAAAAGATTGGAAAAGAACAGGTTCGCCGCGCTTGCCATAGAGAGCGGCAGGATGTTCCTGGTAGATAGAAGAGAATTTTTGTATATAGCGGATAACGCTAACATAATAGTGCAGGCGCTTTGATCAAAGCATAGAAACGGTCTTTTGCAGAAAAGCGCATATCTTTTTAGCGGCCCTTCCGGCCGCTCCTTTCTCTCCCAGTGATATACGCACCTCGCGCAGATCATTTCTTATAGATAAAAGTCTTTTGTGATCGTTTAACATTATATATATCGTTTCGCACAATTTGTCGGGGACGGCTTTATTTTGCAAGAATTCAGGCGCTATCTCTTTCCCGGCTATAATATTGGCCAGCCCTATAAAAGGAATGCGTACAAATAATTTAAAGGCCAGATATGTGATAAACGATCCTTTGTAAACTATGATCATAGGGACGCCGCATAATGCTGTTTCGAGAGTCGCGGTTCCGGAAGTAACCATGGCAAATGCGCTTTTATTAAGCGTTCCAGCGGTATCGTCGGTAACAGAAGTTATGTTAAGAGAAGGATATTTTCCGATGAACTTATCGTATAACGATCTATCCAAAGAGGAAGTACGAGCTAACACAAATCTCACATCCATTATCTTTGAGGTGAGCTGATGTGCTGTCTCAAGCATGATAGGCAGGAGAACTGATATCTCACTCTTACGAGACCCCGGCAGAAGCGCTATGGTGAGACCCTGACACTCTGACACTTGGACACTCTGACACTCCGGGGCATATTCCGGTATCTGATCTACCAGAGGATGACCGACGAGGTCGCAATCTATCCCGTGTTCTCTGAGCAGTTTTTCCTCAAAGTCAAAGAGGACCAGAGCTTTATCCACAAATCGTTCGATAAGTCCTATCCGGCCCTTCCCCCAGGCCCATACTTGAGGGATTATGTAGTATATTACGGGGATATCGTTCTTTTTGAGAAATGAGGCCAATTTCAGATTGAAACCCGGGTAATCTATCAAGACCGCGAGGTCCGGTTTCCTTTTGAGGATATGCGCGGTGATGTGATCGTATTGTCTTTTGATCTTAAAAACGCTCCGGAGGGCTTCCCATACACCGACTATAGAAAGGTTACGGATATGCTCGATAAGCTCCACGCCGCTCGCGGCCATAGCGTCACCGCCTACGCCCCAGAAGGACACTTCGGGCGATATTTTGCCTATCTCGGAAACAAGCTCGCTTCCTCGGACGTCTCCGGAGGCTTCACCGGCAATTATAAAAACTGTCTTTTTCATAAGAGTATCAGGCAAAAGGCAAAAGATTGGTATCGTTGGTATTGATCTTATCCAGAATAGCCAAAGCGACCTTGAGCGCCTGGCGTCCTTCTTTACCGGACACGATCGGTCTTTTTCTGTTGTGAACGCAGCTGACAAAAGCTTTCAATTCCACTTTCAACGGCTGTTTTTTTCTTATACGTATCTTTTCTTTGTTCAGAGCTTTGTCCAAGCGGTGGAAAAGAAACGCCTCCTGATTCATGTAATCCAAAAGGATATAGGATTCTTCCTGGAATATGCGTATCTTACGTGTCTCTTCGGAAGTCACTCTGCTCGCGGTTATATCGGCGATAACGTCATTCTGGAAAGTAAGGCGCACGTTAGCCATATCTTCGTGGTCCGAAATAGTGCTGATCCCGACGGCTTCTATGTTCTTAACTTTCGAGTTCACCAGCCCGAGGATGATATCGATATCGTGGATCATAAGATCCAGCACTACTCCGACATCCTTTATGCGGTTCTTTTTTTTAATGGATCCGAGACGCTGACATTCTATGAATTTAGGCTTACGCAGAAAAGGCTCGACCGCGCGCACGGCCGAATTGAACCTTTCTATATGCCCTACCTGGAGGATCAAGTCTTTTTCTCCGGCTATCTTTATGAGTTCGTCCGCTTCCGCCAAGGTCCTTGTTATAGGCTTTTCTATCAGGACATCCACTCCGGCGAGCAGAAAATCCTTAGCCACATCGTAGTGAGCGCAGGTCGGCACCACTATACTGACAGCGTCCACCTTATCAAGTAGATCGCGGTGGTCAAAATAATGAGCGGTATTGTATTTATGCGCTATTTCCTGCGCGGTTTTCTTATCCGTGTCGCATACCCCGACAAGGGAGAAGTTGGACCTCTTCTCTATCATATGGTATATCTTGGCATGCAGAGACCCTAGATGTCCCGTGCCTATTACAGCTACCCTGAGTTTTCCCATGTGCATGATTATATCATTACGGTCTGTTTTGGGCAAGGGATGAAGTGATGGGGGATGGTATATGGTCTTTGGTATATGGTATTCTGCTTCGCCATTAAACAATAGGGTGCGATGGTATGGCTACGCAGAAACAAGTTTTGGCACAAAGTTTCTTCGAAGTTCTACCAGTTATCCCAAAAAGGGAAGAACGAAGAAGAATGGTGAACGGAGAATGGTGGTAGGCGCCGAGCACGCAATGTGCGAGGTGGGCAAAACGTCCCCGTTTTGACGCAGAGAGACGTGGGACGAAGGACGTGGGAAGGAAGACGAAGAATAGGTCCTAGTGTGAAAAAACAGCCGAATCTTTACATGAAGCAAAAAAACCGAACTCATGAAAAAGAGCGTTACTTTTTTCTGGCAAACGTTTTAAGAAAGCGAAGCCATTACTATATAGTACGAATGTTCGGATAGGCAAAATAACTAATTCTTAACAAGAAAACGAGACAAAACGTTTGACGTAACTTTAACGAAACAGCTATGCGAACGCGAACCAAACTAAAGCTTGTCAAAACGCTTGACTACACTTTAACAAAACAACCAGATGAACGCGAACCAAACTAAATAGAGATAAAACGCTTGACTGTGTGATGACAAAAGAACCATCCAAACGCGAACCAGACTAAGTTTTATAGAAACGAGAAGGAAAACCCCGCCCGCGGCACGGGGTGAGTTTATTTAACGCTCTTTCAAAAGGCTAGATAAAAAACGTCGATTCACATATCCCCCGGCCGGAAGGGCGGGGCGAATGGGTCAAAAAATTCGCGGGGGAAAGAACTTTATACGGTTTTACCAATCCCGGGACTCTAACCACACTTCACTAATAAAGCATCAGTCAGTACAACTCTATACGCTATACTACACAGACTCAACTACACAGACTCTATGCCTCGACAAGGGCAGCTATATATGTTAAAATCTACCGATATGAAGAAATATCTCAGGTTCATAAGGTTCATATTGCCGCATAGCGGGACATTTGCCATGGCGGTCGTGAGTATGTTGTTATCCACGGCTTTCAGCGCTTCACCCGTTGCTTTGGTCATCCCGCTTGTGGATATCATTATTACCGGGAAGAAGATAGCCTTACCGGCTAGTGTATCCCCGCCCGAATGGCTTGTGGTAATAGTGGATAAGATAAACGCTCTTTCGGCCCTGGAACTCCTGAACATAATGACCGTCATGCTCGTAGTTGTTTTTATTCTTAAAGGCGTCTTCGAGTTTCTTCAGGTGTATTTCATGAGCGACGTTAGTGAAAAGGTCATAAGGGACGTCAAGGACCTCATATACCGTAAACTTCAGTCGCTTTCAATGGATTTCTACAGCCGCAACCCCACCGGACAGCTGATGTCCAGTATCACATATGATGCCGCGATAATAAGGGACGCTATCAGCACGGGTGTCGCCGACACTTTTTACCAGCCTATTCAGCTTGTCGTATACACCGCGTTCCTTATCGGGCTAAAAGTGTACGGGGGAGTCCCATGGAGCCTCATATTTGTGAGCTTGGTGCTGGTCCCGATGATACTTTATCCGGTCATGAAAATAGGTAAAAAACTCCGAAAGATCAGCCGGAATTCGCAGGAGAAGATAGGCGACATAAATAATATGCTGTTAGAGACGATAACCGGGATCAAACTCGTAAAATCATTCTGTATGGAAGAGTATGAAGCGGATAACTTTAAAAAACATAACCAAGTGTTCTATAAACTATCCATGAAATCCATAAAACGCATGAAAATAGTAAGTCCTATGACGGAATTAATGGGAGTGGCTTGCGTGTCAGTGATAATATGGATGACAGGGAAAAGTATAGTCAGCGGCGCTCTCTCGACCGGCGTTTTTACCGCGTTCCTTGTAGCGCTGTTCTCGCTCATGAAACCCGTAAAAAAACTTAGCAATGTTTACGGTATCAATCAGCAGGCGTTGGCCGCTACGGACCGCATATTCCGCCTTTTGGACGAACCCGTTAACATAAAAGAGATAAGCGAACCGGTCTGTTTGGACGCGTTTAGACAGGATATCGTGTTCGAGAAAGTATCTTTCAAATACGAGGAGGAAGAAGTTCTGCACGGTATAGATCTTACCGTCAAAAAAGGGGAAATAGTAGCTTTGGTAGGGCCGTCAGGCGGGGGGAAAAGCACTTTAGTGAACCTTATCCCGCGTTTCTACGATCCTTCCGGAGGACATATTAAAATAGACGGTATAGACCTCAAGAAAGTTTCCATATCTTCTCTAAGGGGGCTTATCGGCCTCGTTACACAGGAAACCCTTCTTTTCAACGATACCGTCAAGACCAATATCAGTTACGGACATGAGGATATCGATATAGAACAGCTCGAAAAAGTCGCCGCCGCGGCTAATGCCCACAAGTTCATAAAGGATTTCCCCGAGGGGTATGATACCGTCATAGGGGAAAGAGGGGTTAAGATGTCAGGCGGGCAACGTCAACGCATAGCTATAGCCCGGGCAGTATACAAAAACCCGCCTATACTTATTTTCGATGAAGCCACATCACAGCTTGACACGGAAAGCGAACAGCTTGTCCAGGAAGCCATAAATAACCTCATGAAAGGCCGTACGGTGATCGTGATCGCGCATCGGCTAAGCACTATAAAGCATGCCGACAAGATCCTTGTGGTAGATAAAGGACGTATAGTGGAAAGCGGGAGGCACGAAGAGCTCTTGAACAGAAGTCCTTTATATAAAAAACTTTATGAGATACAGTTTAGTACAAATACTTGAACCGAAAGCGTATGTGCAAGACCTGCACGGGGTTCCCTTCATGTGGACCGATAGAGGAATAAGACGGTGCGGTGCCTTCCTAGTAAGACCATAAATACATTCATCATAAGGTTTTATCACGAGATCAAGCATCGGTTTCAACAAAAAACTTGCAATTATCCCTGTTTTATATATAATATTCGTTCAGTATCGGGTTAATTTTTCATATTAACGCAGCGAGCCTCGGGTGCAGGATGAGCTTTAGAAGGGCTGCTTTTTAATCCTGTTCTATGCCCAAAGCCGTATGCAAAAGGAGAAGAAGAACATGGTAATAGCGTCAACGGTAATAAGAGAACTTTTGGAGAACGGTGTCCATTTCGGACATCAGACGAACAAATGGAATCCGAAGATGAAGAAGTTCATTTTCGGGGCCAAGAACGGGATCTATATAATAGATCTGCGCAAGACAGAGGCGGCTCTTGAGAAAGCAAGACAGGCGGTGTATGATATTACATCCCAGGGAAAGATCGTCCTTTTTGCCGGAACCAAAAAACAGGCAAAAAGCATAATCCGGGAAGAAGCGCAAAAATGCGAGATGTTCTTCATAGACGAAAGATGGCTCGGCGGTTGTTTAACGAATTTCGCTACTATACGCAAGAGTGTCGACAGGCTCAACTCCCTGCAGGAAATGAAAAAGAGCGAGGTATACGAAGGCTTGGCGAAAAAGGAAAAAGCGCGCGTAGAAAGAGAAGAGCATAAACTGCTTAAGAACCTTGAGGGAATACGCGAAATGGAGGTATTGCCGGATTGTCTTATAGTAGTTGACGCGGAAGCCGAACATATCGCCATCAAGGAAGCCAAGAAGATCGGGATCCCGGTCGTGGCTCTCATCGATACGAATTGCGACCCGGACATCGTGGATTTCCCGATACCGGGCAATGATGACGCCATACGGGCGATAAAATATATCATATCAACACTTGCCGCGGCCGCGGATAAGGGAAGACGGGAATTCATGGGGACATCCTCAAAAAAGGAAAAACCCGCAGCCAAAGAAGAAAAGCCTGCGGAAAAAGAAATTAAGACAAAAGTCCCGGCCGAAGAAAAACCTGCCGCGCCGGTCGAGGAGACCAAAGCCGAAGTCGAGCCGGATATCGAGGGCGATATTAATATATAGAACAGTTTAATGGTATTTGGTAAATGGAAAGAAGCCAGATGGCGATAATGGCATAGAGCACAGCGCACAGAGCATAGGTATAAGAGAAGAGAGATTCCCCTAAATCCATCCGGGATAAAACTTATCCGGGATAAGATCTATCCCGGATGGAAAAGCGGGAGTCCCTGTTCCGACCTAGCGTGAAAAAACCGACATCTCTAAACATGAAGCAAAAAAAAGGTGCGAACGGGCGAAGCAGTTACTTTACTGCAAGCGTTTTAAGGAGAGATGCAAGCGACTTAACGAAATAAATATGAGGTAGGGCAGTACCGCCGGACTTAACAGGTAAACGAGACCAAAACGTGCCGTTCTTCTCTTATACGCTTACAGGTTCCCCGACCTATCCGCGGATTTATGAGGAAAAACCCGGATGAAAAGTTTAGTTTCCATCTGGGTTTGACGAATAAAGACACATGTAATTGTGATAAGATCACAATTACAAACCTTGAAAAAGGTGGAGAGAAGAGGGAAAACGCTTGACTATATGCTGACAAAACAGCCGGATGAACGCGAACCAAACTAAGTTTTAAGTGTAACGTGTGAAGTAAAAAGAATAGTCTTACCTGGCAGCGTTAACCAGGCTAGAAATTAACGGCAGGCGAATTACGAGTGGAGCTACGGCTCTATACTATGTACTCTAGGCGCTATGCTGAGCGAAGCGAACATAAACATAGGAGTTAATACAATGGGCATGATGGAAGACGTAAAAACATTAAGGTTCAAGACTTCCGCCGGTATGATGGAATGTAAGACCGCGCTTAAAGAATCCGGCGGGGACATGGATAAAGCCGTAGATATACTCAGAAAAAAAGGCATATCCAAAGCCGCTAAAAAAGCGTCACGCGTAGCCGGACAGGGGACGATAGAAACGTACCTGCATACAGGCGGCAGAATAGGTGTGATGGTCGAAGTCAACTGCGAGACGGATTTCGTGGCCAGGAATGACGCTTTCAAACAGCTTACCAAAGATCTCGCGATGCAGATAGCCGCGGCCAACCCGATGTATGTTTCCAGAGAAGATGTCCCGGAAGATATTATAGCCAAAGAAAAAGAGATCTTCGCCAGCCAGATAAAAGGTAAACCCGCGGATGTTGTGGAAAAGATATCGGAAGGAAAACTCGCGAAATATTTTTCGGAAGTATGTCTCATGGAACAGCCTTTTATCAAGGATCCTGAAAAAAAAGTGAACGAACTTGTTATCCAGGTCATCGCGACGCTCGGTGAGAACGTGGTAGTAAAAAGATTCGCGCGGTTCGAGGTAGGCGAAGAATTCTAAATAAGGCCACAACTTATGGAACGTGAGAGACATAAGTTGCATGGCCGAATTTATCCCGAGCGAAGCGAGGGATCTCGGGGAAAACCAGATAATATTATGGCCCAAAAAATAAAAACACCCAAAAGAGCCGTTCTGAAAATAAGCGGTGAAGCGCTTATGGGAGATCAAGGGTTCGGAATAGATCCCAAGGTGACCTTTTCCATAGCGGGTCAGGTGAAAGAGGTCAGAGAGAGCGGGGTCGAACTTGCTATAGTGATCGGCGGCGGGAATATCTTCAGGGGCCTGAGCGCCGCGAGTAAAGGGATGGACCGTTCCACCGCGGATTATATGGGCATGATCGCTACGATGATGAACGGACTGGCGCTCCAGGACGCTCTGGAGAACGTCGGGGTGCATACCAGAGTGCTTACTGCCATAGAGATGCGGGCGCTGGCCGAACCCTATATCCGGCGCAGAGCGATCAGGCATCTGGAAAAAGGAAGAGTAGTTATTTTCGTATGCGGCACGGGTAATCCTTATTTTACTACGGATACCGCGGCCGCGCTCAGAGCTATAGAAATAGGAGCTGAAGTGATATTAAAAGCTACAAAGGTCGACGGAGTATATTCCAAAGATCCGGTAAAATATAAGGACGCCAAGAAATATGCCGAGCTTAGCTATATGGAAGTCCTGAGAAAAAAACTTAAAGTAATGGACGCTACCGCGGTAAGCTTATGCATGGATAACGATCTTCCTATAGTTGTTTTCAATATGAAGAAAAAAGGGAACATAAAAAAAGCTGTCGATGGAAAGAAAATAGGAACGGTCATAAAATAAGGGGTGGTTTCTATGATTCAAACAGAGACGGGTAAGATAATGAAAGAAAGCGAAGCGAGGATGCAGACGGCGGTAGACTCGCTCAAGCATCAGTTCGCTACTATCAGGACAGGCAGAGCGCATCCCAGCCTGGTAGAGGCCATTAAAGTGGATTATTACGGGACAAAAACCCCGCTTAAACAGTTGGCTAATATATCCACTCCGGAGCCCAGGCTTCTGGTCATACAGCCTTGGGATAAAGCTTCGATGGAAATGATAGAAAAAGCCATAATGGCGTCGGATATCGGAATAGTTCCGACCAATGACGGAAAACTGATACGTTTGTCGATGCCGCAGCTTACTCAGGAGAGGCGCGACGAGATCGTTAAGGTCCTGCACAGGATCGCGGAAGAAGGAAAAGTGTCTATACGGAATACAAGGCATCATGCGATTGACGCGGCGGCAAAGTTGGAAAAAGACGGGACAATAACGGAGGACGAAAAGTTCTCCTCAAAAGACAATATCCAGAAATTGACCGACGATTACACCGGGAAGATAGAGACTCTCCTGGCGGAGAAAGAAAAAGAGATACGGGGATAGATACAGGGTCTTTGAACATACAGATATACACTGGATCTGATCTTTAAGATCCCGGGCCGCTAGCTCATCCGGTAGAGCAACGCCCTTTTAAGGCGTGGGTGCTTGGTTCGAGTCCAAGGCGGCTCACCAATTTTTTGCTTCGCAAAAAATTGACCCCGAGCGACCAGCCGAAGGCTGGGAGTCGAGGGGCCAAAACCCCTGCTTGTGACAAGCTCACGAGTGGGGGTTTTTATTTCCATGGTATACTATTCCCATGTGGTA
>JBDRKO010000059.1:0-5553 GCA_043813915.1 Candidatus Omnitrophota bacterium | reverse complement strand
GAAGTTCTGAGGACACTCTTCCCGTGGGAGTATAAGCCCTGGTCGAAGAATGTCCCCAGAATATATTTTTATTTCTGTTCGCGCTATACGACATTCGCTATACGATATACGAAAACCCAGGAGGTAATTATGTTATTCGGTCTATTCGGAAAAAAAGAGAAAAGGGAGGAGATCCTGGCGGGAGAAGTGATCCATTATTTCCGCAAGGTCAAGGCCGCGGTCATCAAAGTGGAGAAAGAACCGCTTTCCGTCGGTGACGAGATAGTCATCAAACGCAGCGGAAAAAGTTTCAGACAGAGAATAAAGTCCATGCAGGTGAACCATGTCCCCGTAGATAAAGCCGCAAAAGGCGAAGAAGTCGCCATACAGGTCTCACGTACGGCCCGGCCGGGAAGCAAGGTATATAGCCTTAAGTAAACCGACATACAGTATAGGCGATATTTCCATTGAAAGAGCCGTCCATTGCGGTTAGAATATAACTGCGCGGGTCTTCGTCCATAATAAAAGGAGAAATAATGAGAAAAAAGAGAGCTGTCTTAGTTTTTGCGTTTTTGTTCATCCTTGCCGTATTTCCCGATCTTGCTATGGGTGAGGGAGAACCCGCGGCCCCGGCGGAGATCAGCAAAGAGACTCCGGCGCCACCCTCGGACTATATCGATACCTGCGTTCATCTCGACGGCGAATATATATCTCGTGATGCTTCCGCGGAAGATACGGATACCGGAAAACGAAAGAAAAAAATGACCGTGAAGGAACGTGAACCGGGAAAAAAGGACATTTCCGTCCGGAACTTGATCAAGGATTATGACGCTGCCGCTAAAGGTCTTCTGGAAGATATGGACCGATTCTATATCAGAAAGGCTGTTGTCATGCCGCCTCCTCATGTGCCTAAACAGGTCTTAAGACGTGATTACAAGGATATACAGAAAACCATAGAGAACTATCCTGACAGTTTCGCGTTAGGAGCCGGAGGATATACGCTGAACCCGCTCATACACGCGTCGGATCCGGAGAATATAGGGAAAAGTCTTGAGTTCCGTTTCACGTCCGCGGCGGAACGTCTTGTGCACGAAGGAGCTAAATGTTTCGGTGAGATGTCGGCACTCAGCCTGTCGTTCGATCCGCAGGACCCTTTTTCCGAAGCCGCGGCGGACCATCCTCTTTTCCTGGAGCTTGCGGATATAGCCGCGAAGTATGATATCCCCGTAAGCATACAGATGGAGGCGGTATCAGCGGATATGCCTCTGCCGACGGACCTCAAGGAGCTCAGTTCAGGTAATCCGGATATATTGACGGAGAACATTTCCGCGCTGGAAAGACTTCTGGTTCACAACCGGGGGGCTAATATCATATGGAACCAGGCGGGATATGATAATACGGGACATCTCACTCCGTCACTTGTCCGAAAACTTCTGAACAAACATAAGAATCTGTATGTAGGTATACGTATAGGCGGCGCCGGGCTTGTCCCGGCTCCGAAGTTTAACAGGATAACCGACGATAAAGGGGAAGTGCGGGAGGAATGGCTGGCACTATTCAGGGATTTTCCGGAGCGATTTCTCATCGCCAGTGGCGGGTTCGCGGGTATAAAAGGAAAAACTCCCACTTCATCGGCCGTATTTGAGAATACATGGTCCCTGCTCGGGAAATTGCCTTACGATGTCGCGGACCGAATAGGTAAAGAGAACGCTAAAAGACTGTTACACATAAAATAGCCGCTACGCGGCAAGCATCAGAAAGGAAAAGCGATATGGAAGTAAATCTAGCCGGTTACAATGTGGACGCATTGGTCCTGGAAGAGATGAGCGGAAAATGCGGCAGAAAGGACGAGCTCACCCCGGAGATCCTTTCCGCCGCTTACGCGAGGATAAGCCGGGACCCGAGGCCTATAAAAGAGATCAGAAAAGACGCTCGGTCCGAGGTCGAAAAGGCCAGAAGGTCCAATTCGACGATAATATTCAAGATGGGACATCATTCTATAGCGGAACACGCGGTATTCAATCTGGACATAGTAGGCGCATCGCGTCTGGCGATGGAAGAGATAGAAAAATTCCGGTTGTGTTCCTATACCGAGAAATCTCAGAGATATATAACCTTGGATAAAGATTTTGTCCTGCCGAAAGAACTTCTCGGCACAAAGTTCGAAAGACCTTTCAGCGAGCTCGTCTCCGAAGAGAACAGCGCCTACCGGGTCCTTTTTGGAAAACTCAAGGACCATGTCTTTGTAAAATACGCGGATCTGGCCGCGAACCCCAGGAATAACGAGCTTCTTGAAGGATGGGCGAAAGAGGACGCGCGCTATATAACTTCCCTCGCAACGGAATCGCAGGTGGGGCAGACCATTAACGCGCGCAATCTTGAGCTTATGCTTAGACGTTTTGCCTCGCATCCTTTGGCGGAGATACGCGATATAGGCGCCGCGATATACGGTAAGATATCGGGAGTAGCTCCTTCCATAGTCCTTTTCAGCGAGGCGAACGACCGGGATCAGAAAACATATCCCGAGCTTAAGATCGCGGCCGAAGCGCTTATTAAAGAATTTGCGGGAAGCGGGAAGATGAAGGAAGAAGTAGAGCTGGTGGAACACACGCAAAACGGCGATACGGTTGTCGCCGCCGCTCTGCTGCATACGGCCACCGGTCTTAATTACGATAGATGCCTGTCCCTTGCCGGATCTTTGAACGGTCCCGAAAAGACCGCGCTTTTTAAAACGGCTTGGAAGAACCTGCAGTTCTACGATTCTTTACTTAGGGAATTCGAGTATGTGAACCTAACTTTCAATATAGTCCTGTCCTCGGCGTGTTTCGGCCAACTGAAACGCCACAGGATGGCTTCTATAACGGCTCAGCCGTATGATCCCTCGCTCGGGATAACCCTGCCCGACTCCATAAAAGAGGTGGGGGAAGAAACCCTGTTCAGGAACATAACCGAAAGATCGGCCGCGCTCTACGAAGAGATAAAGAAAGCCCATCCCGAAGCGGCGCCTTACGCGCTGACTAACGCGCACAGAAGAAGGGTGCTGCTAAGAGTGAACGCCCGGGAGATGTATCACATCTCGCGTCTCAGAGAGGACAAACACGCGCAATGGGATATACAGAACATTTCGAAGGCCATGACGGAAAAAGCAAGATCCGTAATGCCGCTCACTTTCGCGCTTGCCGGAGGTAAAGACCGGTATAACGAGATCTATAAAAATATTTTCGGCGCGCCGCCTAAAGTGACCGAAGCGGTCTTGCCGGGATCGAAGAAATTGGGATAGAGAGTTCAGAAGTCAGAGGTCAGAAGCTAGATGATAGAGGTCCTAGCGTGCAAAAACCGACGTCCCTAAACATGCAGCAAAAAGAAGCTCCACAGATGCAACACCAAGGCCCTTCGCGTTCAAGCGTTTTAAGTAGAGAAGCAAGTAACTTTACGGCACGGATATCCGGTAGGGCAGTACCTCCTGACTTAACAGGGAAGCGAGACCAAAACGCTTGACTGTTTGATGCAAAATAACCGGATGAACGCGAACCAAACTTAGAATTAAAGTTAACCAGGTTAGATTATATTCGATCATGAATACTATAAAATGTCCCAAATGCGATGTCCGGATGAAAGCGCTTATACTAAACGGCGCGGAGACCGACGAATGCCCGAAATGCGGAGGTATCTGGGTGGATCGTATAGAGGAGAAACAGGCACTGGAAATGGCGCCGGGCGTATTCACCGTAACCGACCTGCAGAATTTCAAAAAGATATACAAACCTCACGCCAGAACGGAAGCGGTAAAATATTTTACATGTCCGAGATGCGGAGACCGTATGTGGAGAAAAAATTATATGCATCACTCGGGCGTAGTCGTGGACACTTGCGCGGAATGCGGGATGTTCTTCGATAAGGGAGAACTTAAAAAGGCCGCCGAGTTCATCGAAAAAGGCGGGGTCGAATACGAAAAGTTCAAACGGTCTGAAAAAGGCATAGCGGAGACGCAGCGCAAACTTGTACGGGAGATAAATAGGGTGGAACGTCAGGTATGGCGGCTGCATTGGGTCGGAAGGTTCTTGAGTATGATCGGGTTGTAATTGCAGTCACCCGACCGGGCGGGTGTTATGGACTCAGACAACAGAAGTGTTAAGTGTTAAGTTTTAAGTGTTATGTAAGGAACAAGAGACGCCCCCCGCAGATTTCTTCGAAATCTAAACGCGGGGGCAGGCCTGGCTGGTTAACCAGGTTATACTATATCAACAAACCCCATGTGCTATTTTCTCTTTCTCTCGTCTTCCCACATAGCCAGAAACGGGCAATCAACCAAACGGCATGGTTCCAACGGACGCTTCTTCATAGCGTTTCTGGCATTTTTATAAATATCGCTGTTCCATGTCTTGTTGAAATCATCTTTAAAAACGTTCCCTAAAGAAAGCAGCTGCGGAAAAGGCTGCATACAGCAGGGAGAGAATAACCCTTCAGCGGTAATATAAACTCCTCCCCAAAGCCAAAAACAGGGCACCTTTCTGGGTCTGAAATCCGCAAGAGTGAAGACAGAAAGACCGGAATTTCTTGTCTTCTTTTTCAGATCATCAAGAAGTCCTTTTACGATATTATGCGCCGGTTTTGATGTCACAGGTTCCATAGGCGGAACCACTATCTCCGAGAAAAAAACGTTTTTTATACCAAGCTTCCTGAGAAGATCCGGGAATTTCGGTATTTCCTCAAGGTTCTCGTTGAGCATAACGGTTTGACAGACTATGTGCATAGGCTTCTTTTTCTGCCCGTTCAGCTCCACTAACCTTTTAGTGTTCTTCAGAAGCAGATCAAAATCGCCTCCAGGACGGATGCTCTCGTAGAGATCTTTCGTTGTAGCGTCGATAGAGATCATTATTCTGTTCAGCCCGCTTTCCAGTATACGTTTTGAATTTTCTTCCGTAAGAAGCGACCCGTTAGTGGTAAGGGATACTTTCTTTTTCGCCCGGTGCGCGTGTTCGATCATCCCGAAAATATCGGGATTAAGTAATGGCTCCCCGACCCCTTGCAGGGTCACGTTTTCGGTTTTCGGGAACCGGGTAAGTATACTTTTAAACTCTTCAAGGGAGATATCGTTCGTGTTCAGGTGCGGGCTGAAAAGAGGGTGGCTTTGCGAACACAT
The DNA here is from genome assembly GCA_043813915.1 of Candidatus Omnitrophota bacterium. Classification (GTDB taxonomy): domain Bacteria; phylum Omnitrophota; class Gorgyraeia; order Tantalellales; family Tantalellaceae; genus Aadella. The sequence continues at coordinate 431 of JBDRKO010000059.1, read as the reverse complement.
TTTGCATTTAAAATTACACCGGTTTGTTGTTTCGACCTGCAGATAAAATGGAGGGATGAACGCACGGTCCGGAAGAAAGATGAATTGAAGATATTTCAATATTGTTTTGATAACAAACACTTCTTGTCCTTTTTGTGTCGTATCGTTTTTGAATATAGGATTATATCATTTATAAAGAACTCATTACAGAGAATTGTGGTGAAGAGGTCTGCTTCGCTCTTCAACAAGCCCATAAATGAGCGGATGAGGGAGTGGACCCGGACCCCGAGTTTTTGGACCACCCGACCGGGCGAGTGTTCCGGACTCAGAGAACATAAGTGTTAAGTGTGAAGTTTTAAGTGTTATGTGCAGACCGAGAGACGGGAAGAGCAGAGGGTAGATAAGTAAAAAGTGTTAAGTTTTAAGTGTTATGTGAGGAACGTGAGATGAAG
>JBDRKO010000058.1:0-13123 GCA_043813915.1 Candidatus Omnitrophota bacterium | reverse complement strand
TGTTCGTAGTTATCAGGAAAGAAGCTAGAGGATAGAAGCCAGACAAACAGTCAAAGGCCGCAATAACGGTGTTTTCGTCTTTGCGAGGAACGAAGTGACGAAGCAATCTGTATGGAGTAAGTATTGTTGATAGAACGAGATTGCTTCGCTACGCCCGCAATGACGAACGAAGCGAACGATAACTCTGTGACTCTATGCGCTAGGATGTTTTAAAAGACCCTTCAGACGCGCCTATTCGTTGCGTCTTCAGGGTTAATTTTCATTCCATGAAAATTAAGGAGCAGAAATGCCGACGTACACATATAAATGTTCGGAATGCGGGCACGGATTCGAACAATTCCAGAGCATTATAGATGATCCTATAAAAAAATGTCCCGAATGTAAGGGAACAGTAAAAAGATTGATCTCCACGGGTGCCGGGCTTATATTCAAGGGAAGCGGATTTTATCAGACAGATTATAAACTCGCAGCATGTTCGGAAGGTCCTAAACCTTGTGAAAAGACAGGAAAGTGCCCGGGAGCGTGTGGATAAATTGGTAGGGGCGGGGTTTCCCCGCCCTGATAATAAAGGGCGCGGTTACCGCGCCCCTACTACAAATTGGAGCAAGTCATGTTTGAATGGATCAAAGAGGATAAGCCTGTTTTTGCCTGGGTGCCTTCGATCATCTGGGCGCTTGTTATTCTGATGTTCTCCGTTCTTCCGTATCGGGGGGACTTCCCTCTGCTGGTAGGCAATTTTGATAAAATGGCCCATTTTTTAGAATATATGGTCCTTTCTATCCTTCTGATCAGGGCCTTATACCGGGCATGGTCATTGCCGATGAGCAAAAACGCGGTAATTGCATTGATATTGGGTTGTGTATATGGTATTGTAATGGAATTAATACAGCTCTTTATCCCGGGCAGGGAAGCCGATATCCGGGATGTTATTTTTAATTTAATAGGGGCAACGGCGGGCGTAATATTAGGGAGAAGTATGTTATGGCGGAAGTAAGACCTTTTAAGGGATTTTTATACAACGGAACAAAGATAAAAGGCGGATATTCATCGGTCATGGCGCCGCCGTATGATGTTATCTCAGACAAGATGAGGGATGAACTTTACGATAAGAGCGAATACAATATTATACGCCTTATCTTGGGAAAATGTCTTTGCGGCAGCGGCGAAGGAGAGAATAAATATACACGCGCAGGAAAACTCCTAGCCGAATGGTGCGGGAAGAACATAATGGCAAGGGACGGAAAAGAGTCGTTCTATGTTTATGTTCAGGAATACAGTTTTGAAGGCGAGGAAATAAGAAGAATAGGGTTCATCGGGCTGATGGAAATAAGTGATTCCGTACTGCCGCATGAATATACCTTGGCCAAACCTAAAGAAGACAGGATGAACCTGATAAAACAGGTAAAGGGAAATCTTAGTCCTATTTTTTCGTTATACGAGGATAAAAATGGTGAAGTAAGCGATATCCTGGAAAGGGGTATAAAGGGGAAAACACCGCTCATAGACATTATCTGCGACGAGATAAGACATATGTTATGGAGACTTTCGGACTCCGAAAATGTAGCCCAAATATCCCGCAAAATGAACGGCAGAAAGACATTTATTGCTGACGGGCATCATAGATATGAAGTTGCCAGAGCGTACAGGGATGCGATGAGAGAACAGACAGGGTATAAAGGCGAGGCCGATCATGTAATGATGTATTTTACGGATCTTAATGATGCCGAAAAGCTGACGGTGGTCGCTACACACCGGGTCATAAAAAAGATGCCTCAGAACGGGAGGGTAAGTTTAGTAAAGAAACTAGACCCGTATTTTTCAATAGAAGAAAAGAAGAACTTAGGTGAACTTACGGGAGCTTTAAAAGGTAAAATAGGTACCGATAACGTTTTCGGATATATAGATAAAGACGGTTATTTGCTTCTGATCCCGAAAGACAAAAGAAAGATCGTTTCCCTGATCAAAGACACAAAGTCTGAGGAGTGGAAGAAGATGGATGTGAGTGTGCTGCATTCCTCGGTTTTTAAAGAGATACTCGGCCTAGACGTGATAGAGGGAAATATTACATACGTTAAAAAACCGGAAGAAGCGGAGACTTTAGTGAAGGATAATAGCCATGAGGCCGCATTCCTTCTTAACCCCACTAGGGTAGAACAGCTCAGAGCGGTAGCTGAAATGGGGGATATGATGCCCCAGAAATCCACATATTTTTATCCAAAACTGTTGAGCGGTTTGGTAATAAATAAATTCGGTGAATAAATATGGTATTTTTCTCAAAAAAACCTATATTTTCCAGCTCTAGTAAGAAAAAGAAAGATATCCCCAGCGGGATGTGGACTAAATGCCCGGAGTGCGGGGAACTTCTCTACAATAAGTCCCTTTCTGACAATCTCAACGTATGCCAGAAATGCGATTATCATTTCAGGATAGGAGCCTACGAAAGGATAAAAATAACGGTCGATAAAGGAACCTTCAAAGAAATGTATAAGGATATGGTCAGCCGGGATCCTCTGAAATTCAAGGGCCCCAGCGATTATCCTACCAAAATAAAAAAAGATCAGAAAGTTACCGGCCTTAAAGACGCGGTTATCGTGGGGGAAGGAAAGCTGAACGGCAAGAGATGCGCCGTAGCGGCTACGGATTCACGTTTTATAATGGGATCCATGGGGTCAGTGGTCGGAGAGAAAATAACCCGTTTAATAGAACACGCGGATGAGGAGAAAATACCTTTAGTTATAATCTCCGGATCCGGAGGAGGAGCCAGGATGTATGAAGGGCTTCTTTCTCTTATGCAGATGGCTAAAACAAGCGGCGCTTTGAATAGACTTAATCGTAACGGAGGGCTGTTCATATCGGTCCTTACTAATCCGACAATGGCCGGGATAATGGCTAGTTTTGCCTCACTTGGAGATCTGATAATCGCTGAACCTAAAGCTCTTATAGGCTTTACCGGACCTAGGGTAATAAAACAGACCATACGACAGGATCTCCCCGAGGGATTTCAGAGTTCAGAGTTTTTAATGGAACACGGCCTTATAGATATGATAGTTCATCGAAGCGATATGAAAGATATGCTTTCAAAACTGATGGGGTACATGAGCAAAGACGTATAGAAGTGCGATCGCATTTAAATTTTCTGCCGTGTGACGCACATATTCATAAAGATTTGTTATTCGCAAAAGGTGGTGAGATGGCGCAGGTAAGCCTCAAAGATGTCGTAAAAGTGTTTCCGGGCGGAGTGGTCGCTGTCGATAAGGTCAGTTTCGGGGTAGAGAATAAGGAATTCTTGGTACTTGTAGGTCCTTCGGGATGCGGCAAATCCACCACATTACGTTTGATAGCCGGCCTGGAGACCATGTCGGAAGGGGACATATATATCGGTAGTAGGAAGGTCAATTATATACCTCCGAAAGACCGGGATATAGCGATGGTGTTCCAAAATTACGCGTTATATCCTCATATGACGGTCTATGAAAACATGGCGTTCGGTCTGAAACTTAAGAAATATCCTAAAGATGAGATAGATGCCAGGGTTAAAGAAGCCGCGGGCATATTGGGTCTCGAATCACTTCTAAACCGAAAACCCAGGGAACTTTCCGGCGGACAAAGACAGCGAGTGGCTGTTGGGAGAGCTATTGTCCGTAAACCTATGGTATTCCTGTTCGATGAACCTTTGAGCAATCTTGACGCGAAACTGCGGGTGCAGATGAGAACGGAGCTCCACCGCCTTCACATAAGGCTCCAATCTACAATGATATATGTTACTCACGACCAGACCGAGGCCATGACCCTCGGTGACAGAATAGCCGTTATGAATGACGGAGTAATACAGCAGATAGATGTGCCTACCAAGGTCTATAATTCCCCGGTAAATAAGTTCGTTGCGAGCTTTATCGGAGCTCCGCCCATGAATTTCCTGGAAGGGAAAATAATAAAAAAAGAAAAAAAGCTGTATTTTGACGAGGGTAATTTCCGGATCCGTATAGTTGAAGGCATGTACCAAGTGCTTGAAGAATATGTTGATAAGAGGATCATCATGGGCGTCAGGAGCGAAGACATCTATGATAAGGTTTTCGTGTCGGAAGCGCCTCCGGAGAACATTGTTACAATGACCTGTGAGGTTGTTGAACATTTTGGGTCGGAAGTGTATATACACCTGAACAGCGGGAAACATGTCATTGTCGCGCGGATATCAGGCGACGCTAATCCTCAAATAAATCGGGATATTGACGTTGTTTTTGACATGAGCAAGATACATTTTTTCGACAAAAACACTGAAAAAACCGTTATATAGGCTTCTTATGGCCACTCTCATGACTCCTTTCACAATAAGGAATCTTCTAATAGCAGTTTCAGCCATCCTTTTCACGGGGCTGTTATATTGTCTTCACAAAGTTGTCCCGGTACTGGGAAACCATATACAGCATATCGAGTTTGTCGTTATAAGCATCATGATGATGATGAGTCTTGTGGTCATGCTTTTTTGGAGTCTATCCGGAGTGTTTTGGGGGCTCCTTTCCTTCCTAGTGACCATGATATTTCTTTACCGTTATCTGCTGGGATTTAACCCATACTACTATAGTGTCCTCATAATGGCGTTTTTTTTCAGCAGTTCCATAGGCTATTACATTTCCAGAAAGATATCCCTTTCAAATCAGAAACACACAGTTTCAAAAGAAAAGATACAGGAAGACGTTAACCTGATACTCAACCACAAAGAGAACCGCGGGGCCGAGGTCTCGGCTATGGGGGAGAAGATAGTTAGCCTCTTAAAATTGAAGAACATCGCGGACCAGCTGAGTTTATCCCTGACAGAAGAGAGTATTATCGAGATAGTTTCTAAAGAGGCTTTGAATATATTCAAGGATAAAGTGAGAATACTTTTCTTTGAATATGACAAAGAACGCGAAGAACTTAAATTGAACCATGCGCTTAAAACAGAAAGACGCAATGCGTTCGCCATGAAGAACGGCGGGATATTCGAGCGGTGGGTACTGAAGAATATGAAAAGTCTTCTGGTAAGGGACATTAAAGAGGACTTCAGGTTTTCCGTCAGCGGCGAGGAGACAAAGGACGATACGGTGTCCTTGATGATAAAGCCCCTGGTGGTGGAGAACAACGTGCTGGGTATATTACGCGTGGATTCGCTTGTTGCCGATGATTTTAACCAGCATGAGCTCCGTATTCTGGATATCATCGGAGAACTTACCGCGGTCGCACTTGAGAATGCGCGTCTTTATAACCAGACCGAGGAATTGGCTATCAAGGATAGTTTGACGGGGCTTTATGTCCACAGGTATTTCATGGAAAGATTAGAGGAAGAAGTAAAACGCGCCTTGCTCGGCGGCCGCCGGTTCGTTCTCCTTATGCTTGATATTGACAATTTTAAGGAATTTAACGATAAATATGGCCACGTTTCCGGAGATGTTATACTCAGGAAAATAGGCCGTGTCTTAAGCTCTAAAGCCGCCGCGGGTGATGTTGTGGCCAGATACGGAGGGGAAGAATTCGCGTTTCTATCCCTGGGTTCGGACAAAGAAAGCGGCAAAAAACTAGCTGAGGAGATCAGGGATAAAATAGAGTCCAGCGTGGTGACCATACGGCGTGAACAATGTAAGGTAACGGTTTCTGTGGGGATAGCGGCTTTTCCCGACGATGCCAAACAGAAGGAAGATATTATCGGGGAAGCCGACAAATGTCTTTATAGAGCAAAATCAGAAGGAAAGAACAGGGTATGTTCGAAGTAAAGACCGATCTGGAAAAAAGAGCGAGACAGGGGCTTGTCGTCGGGATCAACTTGGCGCTGATGGCTCTTAGCTGGTTGTTCTATATGGTACCTCAAAAAGATGAATACCTCATTCTTTTTATGATACCGGTGATGTTCTTTCTGGTCCCATTCCTGTTCAATATTAACATGACGGCTGTTCTAGTCGGTATAAATCTTGTTTTTTTCTCCACATATTGTTTCGCTGGGATACTCGATACCGTGGACGTATTTCTTATGATGTTACTTTTGGTGTCCATCGCGACCGTGAGCTATCTGGTAAAGTTCTTTTATTTGTCCCTCTCATCCTATAATGAGGAAGAGATCCTGGTCGAACAACGAAAATATAACAATATAGTTAATGAGCTGGAAGAGATCGATTCCCGCGGGAGCAAGATAGAGACAGAGCTTACGAGGATCTCACGGCTTTATGAGATAACCAAGAAACTTGCGCCTGTCCTGAAACAGGAGGAGCTGTTCGAGGCCTTGTTCGATTTTCTCGAAGAGAACTTTAAATTCCAGACCATACATCTCTTGATGTTCAGGAAGGAGAGATTTTATAAAGGAATATCCAGGAGCATGGACCGGGACGAACGGGACAACGAACTGCCTGAGGAAAATGTTCTTGATTATAAGCAAGTAGTATCTTACACTAGAAAACAAGGCGACGATCCGTTCTTCATAACGAGAGAGGATGATGAAGCATTGTTCGATGTCATAAATATACGGGCCGATCAATTCATGGTATTTCCGTTCTTTGTCGACAATAAGATCTGCGCGGTCCTTGCTATAGAAGGAGCTTCAAAAGCGAGCTATGGGAGATTCAGGATATTGGTATCCCAGATAGCGCTTGAACTAAGAAGAGTTGAACTTTATGAGAAGGTTCAGGAACTTTCCATAATAGACGGCCTTACGGAAGTATATCTCCGGCGGTATCTTATGGACAGGCTTGAGGAAGAGGTCGACAGGTCAGCCCGGTTAGGTCTTAAGTTCTCCATCGGCATGGTCGATGTAGATAAGTTCAAAGAGTGCAATGATAAACACGGGCATCTTGTCGGAGATGCGGTTCTTAGGAAAGTAGCTGCCAGATTAAAAAAGACCGTCCGGGAAGTCGATATGATAGCGAGATACGGAGGGGAAGAGTTCTGCATAGTGCTTCCCGAAACCACTAAAGACCTTGCTGTTACGGTCGCGGAAAGGTTAAGAGCATCCATTGATATGAAAAAGATCAAGGCCTTTGACGAGGAAGTCAGGACCACGGTAAGCTTGGGGATAGCCACTTATCCGGAAGACGGCAGGGATGTAGGGACGCTCATAGACAAGGCCGATACCGCGCTCTATAAAGCTAAAAGAAAAGGCCGAAACAGGGTATGTGTGGCGTAAAAACAGTCAAAGGTCAAAAAGTCTAAAGGCCGAAAAGTTAAAAGTCCAAAGGTTCGTTGAATAAAGTTACCGGAAACCAGTAACCAGTTACCGGAGAAAAGACGCGGGATGATGTGTAATGTTCTATGTGTGATGTGTAATGGGATGTAGACGTAGATTACTGGTTACAGGTAACAGGCAACTGGTTACTTTGAAGAGATTACTGTTCAAGGCTGTGCTCTATGCTCTGTGCACTATGCGTTGATTCGATATAGGAACAAACATAAACTCTAAAATTGGAGGAAAATGCCGGTGAGGAACAGAAGGTCAAGGATATACGCTACGGTTCTATGCGCATGCGTCTTCTTATTTAATACGGTTTCTTTCGCCACAGACCAAGAAGACCTGATGAAGATGAAACCCGGACAGCCGATAACGGTGGACGGGGACATGGTGGAATATTTCGAAGAGGACGGGAGGATCGTAGCGGAAGGCAATGTGTCCATAGAATACGGGGATACCACATTGTCGTGTGACAAAATAGAGGTCAATACCAAAACGCGGCAGGCGCTTTGTGAGGGCAATGTGAAAATACAGCAGGAAGACGGGGTGCTTACCGGCGAGCGAATAAGATATGATTTCGTGCTCGAGAGAGGAGAGATCATAGGAGGAGAGGTAGACGCGTTCCCGTGGTTCGGATATTCATCAGAGAGCAGTAAGGTGGGAGATAATGAATATGTGCTTAAAAAAGGTTTTGTTACTACATGTGATCTTGACGCGCCCCACTACAGGATAAAAGGCGAAGAGATAAGGATATTCCCGGATGACAAGATCATAGCCAAGAACGTTGTTTTTATAGTGGGAAAAGTCCCTGTCCTGTGGTTTCCCTATTACTACCATCCTATCATACAGAGTCGTGCGAAGGTCCAATTTATACCGGGCTCGAGTACTGACTGGGGATATTTTCTTCTTTCAGCATGGCGTTTCTACATAAAGGGAAACACTAAAGTAGATATCCTGGCCGATTACCGGAGCAAGAAAGGTTTCGCGGAAGGGGCTAATGTCTATTACAATGCCGAAGATATCGGCTTGGACGGACTCGGAGAAGGTTTTTTTAGCTCGTATTTCATCCACCAGAACGAGAGCGGAACGTACGATAAATCCTCTTTCGATGACGGGGAGGATCAGCCCGGAAGAGGTCTGGACCCGGAACTTCGCGAAAGATTTCAGTGGAAACACCGCATAGATTTCGAGCCCGGCACGGTGGGTATGCTAGAATTCAATAAAGTGAGCGATGAGAACGTTCTGGAGGACTATTTTTACAATGAATATGAGGGAAATAACAGGACCCCGGCAAATTACGTTTCTTTAGTATCCGCGCAGTCCAATTATATTTTCAGTATCGAGGCTAATAAAAGGTTCCATGAATTCTATACCGTGGTCCAGAAACACCCCGAGTTAAAACTGGAGGTCCCCGACCAGAGCTTATGGGATACGCCTTTTTATTACGGCGCGGAAACATCCGTTTCGGTGATGGAGAAAGAATACGCTTTCACCTCGAGCCCGTCCGAGGAAGCGACCCGGTTCGATACTTTTCATAAACTTTCGTATATGTTGGGGCTTGGTCCCTTAAAACTTACGCCTTACGGGACTTTAAGGGAAACGGCATATTCCAGGACAAAATGGAATCATGACCCTATGACCCGTTTCGCGGCGGGTGGAGGGCTAAACGCTTTCATACGGTTCTTCCGGATGTTCGACGTCAATACAAATGTCCTGGGCCTGGACATAAACACGTTAAGGCATATAATCACACCTACGGCCAAATATTTTCATACTCATCAGCCGACTTTAGACAAGGACAGCTTATATCAGCTTGACCCGATAGACGCTTTGGCAAAAGAGAACGGTGTTACGCTTGCTTTGGAGAATAAACTTCAGACCAAACGGCTCTCCGGCGGGAAACTGGAACCCGTTGATCTGGTGAGATTTATAATGAGTTCGGACTATCTTTTTACTGCGGAGAAAAATAAGTTCGATATAGAAAAAGAAGGTAAGTTCAAAGACCTTACTTTTGATCTTGAACTTAGCCCCTACAAATGGCTTTTCATAGATAGTGAAGCGAAAGTCAATACCGAGATACAGGCTCTGAGAACGGGCAGTATAGAAGCATGTTTCAGACCGTCGGATAATTTCAGCATGGATCTGGGATACAGATATGAGAAGACGGTTCCCGACGTCAGGAACCAGTTCACTATGGATCTCATGTATAAGATGAACCCGAAATGGCGTTTAGGATTATACGAAAGGTTCAATACGGACAATCTGGATATCGAGGAGCAGCAACTCTCTATAACAAGGGATCTCCATTGCTGGGAGGTAGAACTTGTTTATGATCTTAAAGGAGATAATTTTTACAAAGACGAGTTCACCATATGGTTGGCTTTCAAGATAAAGGCTTTCCCGGACCTCCAGCTTGGACTTGACAGGTCTTTTTCTAAAAGACCTCCCGGCGCGGAAAGTCAATATTAGCGAAAGTGGCCCGAGTAAAACATAATTTTACATAACACATTTAATGGCAATACTTTAAGATTTGAAGTATTGCCATTTCTTTTTAATAATAGCCGGTATTTCCAATATTATTGCAGGAGATGGCGCATTATGCTATAATCACTACTCAAAATGCCGATAGTATTAATATTATAGCAGGATAAGACAAGAGAGGTAGTTAGATGAGACTCAGTATCATTGGGGTGGGATATGTAGGTTTAGTGACAGGCGCGTGTTTCGCGGACCTCGGGATAGAAGTGATCTGCGCCGATAATGACAAAGCCAAGATAGACCTTCTAGAACAAGGCGGAATACCTATTTATGAGCCCGGCCTGGAGGAATTGGTAAAAAAAGGTATTGCCAACGGGAGATTATCTTTTACCGTGGATATAAAGAAAGCCGTTAAAGCTTCGGAAGTTATTTTTATATGCGTGGGGACGCCCCCGAAAGAAGACGGCAGCGCGGATCTTACCGGTATAGAGAATGTATCCAGGATCATAGCTGAAAATATGGACTCCTATAAGCTGGTGGTCGAGAAAAGCACCGTTCCCGTTGAGACCGGGGAGTGGGTAAAGAGAACGATAAATACTTTTAAGAAAAAAGATTGTGAATTTGACGCCGCGTCCAATCCGGAGTTCCTCAGAGAAGGGTCGGCTATCGAGGATTTTATGAACCCCGACAGGATCGTTATAGGGACGGAGTCTAAAAGAGCCGAAAATCTTTTAAGGGAGATATACAGCCCGCTGGATACAAATATAGTGGCCACGAACATAAAGGGCGCCGAAATAATTAAACACGCCTCTAATTCCTTTCTTGCCACAAAAATATCGTTCATAAACGCTTTAAGCAACATATGCGATAAAACGGGGGCCGATATAAACGCCGTAGCTGAGGGAATAGGGCTGGACAGAAGGATAAATAAGCATTTTCTCAAAGCCGGAGCCGGGTTCGGAGGATCATGCTTTCCCAAAGACCTGAAAGCCTTTATACATATAGCAGAGTCTCTTGGGTATCCGTTCGGACTTTTGAAAGAAGTCGAAAAGATAAACGAGATGCAGAAAGAACTTGTTATCCGTAAGGTAGTTGAGCTGTTATGGAATATAAAAGATAAGACCATAGCCGTATGGGGATTAGCTTTTAAACCCAACACCGACGACATAAGGTCCGCCCCGGCAATAGACATTATAGAACGTTTGCTGAAAGAGGGGGCCAGGATAAAATGTTTCGATCCGGCGGCAATGGAAAAAGCGAAGACAGAGCTAGGCAGTAAGGTCGAGTATTGCGGCGACATATATGAGGCGGCGGAAGGAGCGGATTGTGTGTTGCTTATGACCGAATGGAATGAGTTTAAAGAGATAGACTGGAAAAAACTGAAAAAGATAATGATACAGCCCGCTATGCTTGACGGAAGGAATATTTATGACCCTGAGAAACTTAAAGAAATGGGTTTTAAATATATGGGGATCGGGAGGAGATAAGTATTAAGTGTTAAGTATTGAGTTGTAAGTTTTAAGGAACGAAGAGTTGAAAAGGTTAAAAAGTTCGGAGTTCGTTATTCGGAGCCGAAAATTAGAATTACAGTCAATCTCTATTTTCTAGCTTTCTAACTACGAACTATGAACTACCAACTACTAGCTCTTTCACTGTTTATGAGTTACGCTATGCTCTGTGCACTATGCTATTTAACAAGACCCTTCAGACGCGCCTGTTCGTTGCGTCTTCAGGGTTAATTTTCGTTTCACGAAAATTAAGGAGATCCAATGATAGACGGCGTGAAAGTAAAAAAACTTAAGATCATTCCGGATGACCGCGGAAGATTGATGGAAATACTTCGCAATGATGATGAGATATTCGAAGAGTTCGGGCAAGTATATATGACCACGGCTTTCCCTGGAGTTGTTAAGGCGTGGCATTATCACAAACAGCAGACGGATAATTTTACCTGCATAAAGGGTAAAATGCGGCTGGGTCTGTATGACGCAAGAAAGGATTCCCCGACCTTCGGGGAGGTAATGGAATATATCATAAGTCCGGAAGATCCAATGCTGGTCCGGATACCTAAAGAAGTATACCACGGGTTCAAATGCGCCAGCGATGAAGAAGCGCTCGTTATAAATACTGTTACCAAACCGTATGATCACGGGAACCCTGACGAATACAGGGTAGATGCGTATGATAATGACATACCGTTTGATTGGAAGAAATAATTAAAGAGTCAGAGAGTCACGAAGGATGAAAGGTCAGTTGGGTAAAGTTACCAGAAACCGGTTACCAGTTACCAGAAGAAAGAAGTGGGTTGCTGTGTAATAGGAAGACGTAGATTACTGGTTACAGGTAACAGGCAACTGGTTACTATTGTATGTAATAAGGATCATTTTCTGTTTACTGCAGGCGCATTATGGATAGAAGCCATGCGTCATGCCATTAGCAGTTTACGAAGGAGTGATATGAAAGGTATCGTATTAGCGGGCGGACTCGGATCGCGACTCTATCCTTTGACAAAGATCACCAACAAACACCTGCTTCCGATCTACAATAAACCGATGATCTATTATCCCATAGAGACCCTTGTCGAAGCCGGGATCAAGGATATTATGATCGTAACAGGCGGGGACCATGCCGGTAATTTTCTACGTCTTTTGGGTAACGGACACGATTTTGGGCTCAAAGGAATAAATTACGCGTATCAAGAAGCGGAAGGCGGTATAGCCGAAGCGCTTTCTTTGGCCGAGTATTTCGCGGACGGAGAAAAGATAGTTGTGATCTTAGGCGATAATCTGATAGAAAAAAGCATAAAAGATGATGTCCAAAAGTTTTCCGGCCAGGATAAGGGGGCAAGGATATTGATAAAAGAAATTGATTCTCCCGAAAGATTCGGAGTGGTCGAGTTTGATGGAGGAAAGATCATAGGTATAGAAGAAAAACCTAAACAGCCAAAGACCAATTATGCTGTTACGGGTATATACATGTACGATAATCAGGTGTTTGATCTTATTAAGACCTTGGAGCCGTCTGCCCGCGGAGAATTAGAAATAACCGATGTCAACAATATGTATCTGGCCAAGGGAGAACTTGAATATTCAAAACTCGACGGCTGGTGGACGGACGCGGGAACGTTCGAATCGCTGCACCATGCGAGTAAGCTTATTGCAGAGAGACAGAGGGAAGCCATATAAGGAACGAATGACGAAGGACGAGAGATGAAGGATGACAAACGGAAGAAAATAATAGGTGTGGTAAGGGATCTAGATGTCTATAAGGAGGCCTTTAGTACGGCTATGAGGATATATGAGATTTCTAAGACATTTCCTCAAGAAGAAAAATATTCTTTAACAGATCAAATTCGTAGATCTTCCAGATCTGTATGTGCAAATTTGGCAGAAGGGTGGAGGAAACGAAAATATAAAGCTGTATTTATAAATAAATTATCAGATGCGTCTTGCGAAG
>JBDRKO010000057.1:0-6456 GCA_043813915.1 Candidatus Omnitrophota bacterium | reverse complement strand
TGCCCTGAGCGAAGCCGAAGGGCTTGCCCTGAGCGAAGCCGAAGGGCTTGCCCTGAGCGAAGCCGAAGGGCTTGCCCTGAGCGAAGCCGAAGGGCTTGCCCTGAGCGAAGCCGAAGGGCTTGCCCTGCCTGCCCCGCCTGTCCCGAGCAAAGCCGAGGGGAGCTTGTCGAGGGGAGCCCCGGCTATTTCCCCCACGCTAAAGCACGGGGCTTCGCCGGGGCGAATGGGTGAAACTCTACCAGCTGTTAGCTTCTTGAAGAGTGAAGCGGTCCCATTCACTATTCATCCTTTAGCTTTCTATTCTCTCATAAATAGGGAAACGTCCCCAATTTATTAGAGGCTCTTAAGAGCGCGGTCGCGCGCGTCATATTTTTTTACAATATCTTCGAGATCGAACTCTTTCGCGTCGGATATATCCAGATAAAAGAACCGCGGATGTTCCGGATCAAATGCCCTGGTCAATGTTTCGGTAAGCATGCTTGTTATGTTTATATCGAACTTCTCCGAAAAGTCTTTCGAAGATATAATTCTCGCGAAAAACGCTCCTTTCTCTTCATCCGAACCTTTAAAAGCTTTTATCTCCGCCGTTTCGTCAAAGATCCTATCCCTGCCGAGAATAACCATATTTGAAAGAGGCACCTGTATTCCTTCCGCGCTTTTTTCGTCATTAAGAAGCCGCGCCAGTTTTTCGGGGTCTTCATTCATACATACAGCGATCCCCCTCTGCTTACACACTTCTTTTATGCTATGTAAAAGCCCTTGTGTAGCGTCCAGGTCTCTCTGGATCTTCGGTATCCACCCCGTATCTATGCCGATCACGATCTTCCCTTTCGTTTCGCCTGCCGCTATGATCACCGCGTCGAGCAGATCCTGCGCGGTTCTAGTTTTTCTATTCATTTTTAAAATCGGTGTTTTAGTTATTTCCCAGATCGAGAAAAACTTTCCTGCCTTTGTTTCTTTCACCGTCAGACCTTTTTTTTCAAGGGATTCTCTGTGCTCGTTTATGCAAAAATAATCGGGACTTCCGGCTCTTTCGGGCTCCGCTAGTGCTTCCGTTCCCGGGTACCAAAGGATGAGTTTGCCGCCGTCATTAAGTCTGTTGTGCAAAGTAAACAAAAGACCTGTTATAAGCTTAAATCCATTATCGCAAATTCTTGGATCGCTATTAAAAGGTGTATTAGGCTCGTCCGACTCTCCGAAAGGCGGGGGGGTGCACAGAATAATATCGAACATTTCATCATCTTCTAAACATTCATCAAAGTTACCCCGCCTAACTTCAAGCTCCTCTTTCCCGAAACCAGCCAGGCGCGTGTTCGCTTCCGCATCCCGGCACGCTTCCGGCATTAAATCTGTTGCCACGACACGGGCGCCATTTCTCGACGCGTATATCGCCATAACACCGCAGCCCGTGCCCAAGTCCCATACTTTCTTGCGGTATAATCCGATATTGTTCTTTTTAATATATGCCGTGATCTGATCGCTTATTCCTAAAGCGGCAAAAACCCCGCTGGAAATACGCAACAAGTCTCCGGTAAACGTATGTCTGCGGAATTCCGCGCCGTTGTAAGCCTTGATAACTTTATCTATCCGGTGGCGCTCCGAGAATTTTCTTTCCGGCGTTTCGCGGTCGATCATTTTTTCTTTTATATGCTCTATTTCATGAAGGAGCCATTGCCTGTAAGCTTCTACGTTAGTCTTCCTGATGTGCTTTAAAAAGATAATTTCTTCTTCCGGTATCAATAGATTAAAAGATCTAGGCTCCCAAGGTTTATCTTTGGTCTTGTCGCGGAAGGTCCCGGCATGGGTAATGAGCCTGAATTTTTCCACCGCCGGGAAGTCAGCGCCGTCTACCGCGGTAAGCCTGTACAGTATCCGCTGAAGTTCAATGCGCGGCGGGCTATGAATGTTGATGGGGATATCCCCTTTGATGCCGTCCTTTCTCAGCATAAGATCTATATCACCGTAGATCCCGTCATCTTCGGGAAGCTCATATCCCTTATCCCATAATTCGCCCCATGCCTTGTTGATAATTTTGTGATGTCCCTTGTCCAGTTCAAGACACTGCCGCCATTCGCCTCCTTCCCGGATAAGGGCTACGGTAGGCGGTTCGTCATCAAAAAGATCGTCTTCCGGCCATTCGTCAGGATACGGTCTTCCTTCATCGTCATCAGGATCGATCTCCTCAAGCAGGTCGTATTCATCTTCTTTCAAATACCGTCTTTTTTCATATTCATAAGGAGAGATCGTGCCGTCGTATTCCTCAAGCAGGTCATATTCGTCTGTCCACCCGTCAGAGTCCAATGGTAGCGGTCTTGGCACCCAGTATCCATCCTTATGCCTATTGAACGGACCATCTAGATCTGTATCCGGGTCAAGTTCTTTTATCCCGTCATCTTCTACATCTTCGTCTTCTTCGTCTTCATCATCTTCTTCTCTATCTCCCGTTTTTTTATCTGTTCCAAGGAAGTCTTTTTTCTTGAGTTTTTCAGCGTGCCGTTCGTGAATTCGCAGAACGCGTTCCTTTCTCACTATTTTACGCAACGAACTTATAAGTATCGGGTCTATTTTTCTATCAAAAATATTCCGGAGTTCGTCGTGTGTAACAGGTTTTTCGCTATTTTCCAGAGCATAAAGTATAGGCGCTATTTTATCCGCGTTAATAAAAACAATTGGAGGGATATAATACCTCTTTGCTCCGATAGCACCCTTTTCGGTTTCGGTTTCCACCAACCGTAACCCGACCAATAATTGCGTTAATGCCGTCAGAGCTTCTTCTCTTCTGTGATATTCGGTCCCGTTCGCGGCTCCGTTGATCGACCCGTTCTCGGTCAACATATTGGCGATATGATATCCGCTGGCCGCTGTTTTAGGATCCGTTAGATGGTTTTCATATAAATACCGGAATACCCGGTATCTCCATAGGCCATTACCGTTCTTTTCTTCTATCAACATCGGTTTAAAGTTATAGGAATTTATGTTTTCCTCGAATTCCGCTTTTTTCTCTGTTTTGTTATAATACAGAGTTCCGATCTCTTCGCCTTCGATAGAACACTCGATCGCAACGTTCCCGTCTTCGTTCCTGCCGAACTGAAAGGTTACCTGTTTGCCGTTGTATCTTGAGCCGAATTTTATCTCCCCGGCGTAAAAGAACCGTAAATAACCATTGCGGACGCTTTGCTGTACCTCTATTTGTCTGGGTTCCAGGGGACCATCCCGGAGCATCGTTCTCAGCAAACGATGAATCACGTTTTCCATCGAAGGTTCCTGGGAGTTATAGTATGCGTATGCCTCTTTTTTTTCTTTTTCTAAGGAACGGACCCATGCTGAACTGTATCTTCCCGGGATACCGTTAAACTTCATACCCATAAGATAACTCATCATATCCAGCTCATCCAGATCCCTGATCTTTATGGAAGCCGAAAACTGATTGCCCCGGAGGTTAAGGACTTCTCCTGTCCTGAAATCCTTGTAATAATAATTCGTGGGCTCATCTTCACTGTCATCCTCGAGTTCTTCGATATTCCTGTCTTCGCCATACGGAGAACATTCAAGCATAATGCCGTGCCGCGTGTCCTCGATGATCCTGATCTTCGCGTATTCGCCGTCATGTTCCCCGGATTCACATATCCTTATCGTTATGATCTCACCCTGAAATTTTAAATCACATCGCCCTTCTGTGATGGTCTTTTTTGAGATCCATACCTCTCGTCCCGGCGCGGGACGGATGTTATATCCGTTCCGGTACATGATAAGATCAAACTCCGTAAGATCAAGGATCCCGTCCTTCCTGGGCCCGGCCGTAAGAAAGTGCATGATCTCACCGGTTTTCCTGTCCTTATAATAATAGTTCGTGACCTTTTTCTCCCCGTCCTCAAACACCGAGCATTCAAGCATCGCTCCGTGGTTGCCGTCCCGGAACAAACGCATGTCCGCGGTCTTTCCGATATGTTCCCCTACCGAACATACCCTTATCCTTTTGTCTATCCCCTGACATTTGATCTCACCCCGTTCATCAATAATCCCGGCGTTCTTGAAAATGATCTCGCCGCCGGGCATCACGACATCTTCGCCCTTTAAATAGAGATCGATACTGGACGCGGCAAAGAATACGGGATCGGTTTTTTCTTCCGCGGCAGCAGCCTGGTCCTGTTTCAAGATATGCTTGATCATCGCGGCCAAAGAAGCCGATCTTTCGTCCTCAAAATGCGTCAAAGCATCCCTTAAAGAAGACCTTACCGCCGATATTGTCTCCGGGGAAGCGTTCCTGAACGTTTTATTCAACGAAAATACATGCGTCCTTCTGCGGCGGTCTATGTCAATTACCCCTGTTTCATTAAGATATCTGAGTTCACTATACCTCGCTATGTCATTATACGGTTTACCTGTATCGGGATTGATCCTTTCACGTCCATATTCCGCGGCAGTGAATGCTCTATCCCAGAAATTCCCGGTGATAACGTCAAACGCCCTTACGAACGAGGATCGATGTATAAAAGTGCCGTCTGAAAAAAGATCTTCAGGCCTGTCTTCATAAGAAACGAACTTCGGAGCACCCTTATAATAAAACAAGTATCCGACGTTCTTATCCTCGATGAAGAGGTCCAATATCGTGTCCTTCCCGTTTTTTCCAGCCCTCAATTTCAGGTCCTTATTGTTATATCGGTCGCGCAAAAGAATTTCTTTTATGTCACAAAAACTTAAAATCCCATTTTTTACCTTCTGCTGGATCGGTAAAAGTCCTGCTATGCCCAGCTCAGATCCTTTACCATTCCCTTGCAGATAAGAATACATATAAAATTCCCCGAGAGACCGCATCTTAAAATTCCCCAAACTTTCTTCACGAAAATGCCGCACTCTGCCTTCTTTATCGATGTAGTAATGGTTCGTGGCTTCTTTTCCGGCCACGGAACATTCAAGCATGATCTCAGAGACCGGGTCGAGTGTCTTGACAAACCTGAATCGCGCTTTTCTATCATCCGGGTTTAGATCCGTCCCTGCCGCGCATACACAGACCGTCCCGGTCTCCGGCAGCCGCAGGTCCCCTCGATCGAGCGCGACGTCGGTAAGAGAAACAAAACTGCCGCGGTTTTCCTGTAACATGATCTTTTCATATATTTCGGCCGTCATTTTCCTTCCCTTTAAAAATTCTACCGTATCAAGTTCCGCCAGAGTAAGTAACCGCCGGTTAGATCCTTTTCCTTTTCTCATTGAACTTATCTTCCCGTGCGCGTCTTTATAACGAATATTGGTGACTACTCTCCCGGCACCTTCTCCCACGGCGCATTGCAGCATTACGCCGTGGTAAACGTCTTCAAAGAGCTTCAGATAGGCGGGTTGTCCTTCATATTTACCGGCTTCGCAGACCGGTATCTCGACTATTCCGTAGTGCTGTATCGTTATCGCCCCTTTTATGATCTTCGCCGTCGTAACGACTTCTTTACTGTCCTTTCTCAGCTTGACCTTCTCCCCCCTATGGAACGCGACGATATCAAGTTCGTCCAGAGAAAGGCTTCTGGTTCTTTTTTCCTTATCCACCGCGAAATAACGCACTTCTCTTCTCTTTTCTTTTCCGGTCCGCGGCTCCCATGGATATTGATAGTAACAGCTCGTTATTACAGGCGTTTCGTGCTCTGCTGTTCCGCCGGGCTCATCCGCGCCTTTCACCTCTATCTCCAGCATTGTTCCATGGCCGGCATTCCTGATAAATTCGAAACGGATATCCTGTTTACCCCGGTGAGTCCCGACGCTGCAGATCTTTATGCCCTCCAGCCCCTTAACGTTCACGAACCCTTTATTATCGATATGCAGTGCCGCCTCTACCGGCCCCGCGTCTTTTCTCAAAATAACAGGATACCCTTGAAGAAAAGAAATGATATCCATCCCGTCCCTGGATATAAACTCTTTTGTCACCGTGAATTCCAATAGATGCCGCGGTTTTCCTTCCCTCCAAAAATAGTAGTTCGTCGTTTCATATTCCCCCTTATCGTTTTCGACAGCTATCTCCATCATTTGTCCGTGGTTCTTGTCATAAAAAAGCGTAAAACTAACGTTCCTTTTTCCGGTCAAGTGTTTGTCTTTCGGTAAACAAATTTGTACGGGTTCATCACGATCCCCCAGAAAAAGCTTTCCGTTTTTATCGATCTTTCCGTTGTATATATATCTCTTTCTTATGCCTTGTGGCCTTTTTTCTTTGTCATTTAAAAAACTAGTAATATCCGTCAGATCGTCCTCATTTGCCGCTTCTACTGTTCCTATCGGGACTTCTCCCTCATACCGTTCCATATTGAATGCTTCAACAAGCCCTGTAACGGGAGTTTCTTTCATGATCTTTTCTTCGTCTTTTTCCGATCCTTCTGTTCTCGCGATCAAATGGGCGATTTCGTGTTCAAGCCATTCGTCATAAATATCGGGGTTTTCTTCTCTCAGGAAATGCAGGAACGTAAGTTCTTCCTCCGG
>JBDRKO010000056.1:0-22244 GCA_043813915.1 Candidatus Omnitrophota bacterium | reverse complement strand
TGGGCTATAAGTTCTTTCGGAAGTTCGTATTGGAATTCGCTTAGTTTCATATTAGTTCGTAGTCGGCAGTTCGCCTGCTGTGACCGTTGGATCCTTAAAAGTAACCAGTTACCTGTTACCAGTTGCCGGATGAAACAGTTCTCTCATATCCGGTTACTGGTTTCTGGTTACAGGTAACTATTTTACCGCTACTTGATGATCCTCAGGTCCTTCATGTTCATGATCTTCGATCCGGGATAGTATACATCAAGTATCTGTTCGGCCGTCTTTCTCTTGAGCGCAAGCCCGAACGTTCCCCACTGACACATCCCTACACCGTGACCCCATCCGTAACCGCTAAAAAGATAAAAACGCGGATATTTTTTAACGTAGAAATTCGAGCTTCTTATGGTTTTCCGGCCCACAGCCGAGCGGAACTCACTTACATTTATCTCGAACCATCTGTTGCCTGACTTTATTCTCAGGTACTTTAATCTTTTAGAACTGTCTCTTTTGCCTCCGACTATATCGTCTATCCTTTCTATGGGATATCCGTTTTTCACCAGTTTTTCCGTTATCTCTTCCGGCGGGAGTTTTATGCGCCATCTAAAATGCGGGCTCCATGCGCACCATGAACATTTCACGCTTTTAAGAGTGTTCTGTTTGTTGCTCCCCCACGCGTCAGAAACGTCCCGGGTATACCCTCCGCAGCACGCGTGAAAATATGCCGGGACCACTTTACCGTCGTATACCAGCACTTCTCCCTTTGTAGATGTAACGGCTCTTGTGGTCCGCCATCTTTCGCTGTCAACCCCGCCGTATACCTGAGAGAACGTATCTGACCTCAGATCGTATGTATCGTTCTTTCGCGTCAAGACCTTGTTCACGGCGAAACTGCGCGAGGCTATAGCCTGGGACCTAAGCGCCGCAAAAGGCCAGAACCTGTTCATTTCTTTCGGAACCACGCCCTGAAGATAGTCCTCAAGCTCGGCTACATTAATAACATCGAGACCTTTGTCCGAGCTGATAACACGCATGTCTCCCCGGAACCGTTTGCCGTTGAGAAAAAGCCTGTCTTTTTTATCCGGGAGTATATCTATATTCTCCGATCCGAGAGCTTCCTCGTTCAGGTATATTCCGTCCTCTCTCCGCGTCATCAGGCGTTTTTCACGCATATCATATCCGTCTCTGAGTATCCGCCCCGTGTCTTTATCCGTTATCCGGCATTTTGATCCCGAAGATATTTCGACGCTCAGCGCTTCATGCAAAAGACGCACACGCACCATGAAGACCGGCTTTTTTACCATATGCGTTCCGAGCGGGACGAGAAAGAACTTAAGGCACAATATCCCAGCTATGATGACCGCCGTTATTTCTAATGCTTTTCGCATATATGGCCCCGTAGAAACACGTTATTCTTTAAAAAATATGCTGAACAATACGAAAAAGAGGATACTCAATAGGATACATCCGGTGCGGTCAGCTGAAAAGGTCTTTCCTTTGCTCTCCGATCTTACCCATGTATTTGAACGCTTCTTCTGTAAGTTCTCTGCCGCGAGGGGTACGCCTTAAAAAACCCATTTTCAGAAGATACGGCTCTACGACATCCTCGATAGTGTCCGATTCTTCATTGAGGGACGATGCCAGCGCTTCTATTCCCACGGGCCCGCCCTTGTAAGACAAATATATTACATCAAGCAGTTTTCTGTCTATCCTGTCCAGACCCTTTTCGTCTATCCCCTGAACGGCTAAAGCTTCTACGGCGGCGCTTTTCGTTATCCTGCCGTCAGACTTGACCTCTACCCAGTCGCGGACCCTGCGCAAAAGCCTATTCGCTATACGCGGAGTTCCCCTTGACCTTATGGCTATGGCCTCCGCTCCTTCTTCATCTACTGATATCCCCAAAAGCCCCGCGGATCTTTTGATGATCCTGCATAGTTCCTGCGGGGAATAAAAGTCCAGATGATAAGATATTCCGAACCTGTCCCTGAGCGGCGCGCTTAAAAGTCCCGACCTGGTTGTGGCTCCTATAAGCGTGAACCGTTTAAGGTTGAATTTGACCGTCTTAGCGTATGGGCCTTTGTCCACAAGAAAATCTATCTGAAAATTCTCCATAGCGGGATATATGAATTCTTCCACGATCTTTGAAAGCCTGTGTATCTCGTCTATGAAGAGCACATCCCCTTCCGAGAGATTGGTCATAATTCCTATAAGGTCACCCGCTCTGTCTATGGCCGGACCGGACGTAGCCGTTATTTTGGCGCCTCTTTCATTGGCGATGATCCTCGCCAGAGATGTCTTTCCCAGGCCCGGGGGTCCCGAAAGAAGAATATGCTCCATGGGTTCGTCTCTTTTTGTCGAGGCCTCAAGGGCTATGGACAAAGAATCCACCACGGCATTCTGACCGATAAAATCGGCAAGCATTTGCGGACGCAGAGAAAGGTTCATTATCAGATCGTCTTCCGTCTCCCCCTGACCGATGATATCTTCACCTCTGTCCACGAACTTCTGTCTTTTAGCTTCTTCGTTCATATTATGAACCTTATCCTTCGTGATTCGCTTGCAGCCTTAATGGACCATTGATTATTGACGATCAATATAGCCTATGTTTAATACTTAGTTTGGTTCGCGTTCGTATCGCTGTTTCGCTAAAGTATTGTCAAGCGTTTTGGTCCCGCTTACCTGTAAAATTCAGCAGTGCTGCCCTACCGTATATCCGTGCCGTAAAGTTACTGGCTCTTCTACTTAAAACGCTTGAACGCGAATGACCTTTGCATTGCATCTGGGGAGCTTCTTTTTGCTTCATGTTTAGAGACGTTGGTTTTTGCACGCTAGAACCGCTCCCCTCTATCTCTCTGACTTCTCTCTTCCCGCATTTCGCTTCTCTTATAACTGTGCTCTGTGCCATTATCACCGTACATTACACATAACACATAAAACATTACACGGCGGCTGCCCTTCTAGTTCCCTGCCCGCTCCCTGTACACTTCATTCAAAAGTTCTTCACTTGTTTTTAGATCCGGTTCCCTCTGCAGCGCTTTTTCTATCATACCTTCAGCCTCGTTCTTCTTGTACTGGAGCTGAAGCAGTATCTCAAGCGCTTCGTCCTTGATGCTTTCTTTCTCGTCCTTCGTCCCCCGTCTTTCGTCGTCCCGGATAAGACCGTACTTCCCGACCCTGCCCCTGAGCTTAGCGATTATCTCCGCGGCTTTACGGCCTCCTATACCGGGAAGTTTTTTGAGGAACATTTCATCGCCCCGGTCTATGGCCCCGGCTATTATGGAAAAAGGTTCCGCCAAGGCCCGGCACGCGGCCTTCGGACCTATACCGGACACCGATATGAACTTTTCGAAGAACTCTTTTTCTATATCGTTCCTAAAACCTATGAGAACAGGGACCGCCGTGGACTGGGACATTTGAAAATAATGATATGTCACGAGATCCAATTTGTCTTCCAAACTTTTCTCTTCCTTTATAGAATTCATGACGGCACGGGGTATCATCACCTCATAAGACACTCCTCCCATATCCATTATAAGCGTATTGTCTTTTTTTTCGGCGATCTTCCCGGATATCCTCGATATCATGCCCCTCCCATTGTCTTTTGCCTTTCCAAGTTCTCTATCCTCGCGTGACTTATCGCTACGGCCAGCGCATCGCTGACATCGAAAGCGTCCGGAGCGCTTTTTAGGTCTAAGATGGACCGAACCATGAGCTGTATCTGCTCTTTACTGGCCCTGCCGTTGCCCGTAACGGCTTTTTTAATACGCGTGGCGGGGTAGCTGATGAGTTCCACATTATTCACTCCGCAAGCGAGGCATACCACTCCCCTCGCGTGACCCATCAATATGGAGGTGGCCGGATGTTTATAATGGGCGTATAATTTCTCAAGGACCAGAACTTTGGGCCGATGCTCTTTAAGTATATCCGTCAGATTATCGTAGATATCCCTGACCCTTTTCGCTATCCCATCTTCCGCCGACGTCTTTATAAGTCCGGCTTCGACAAGTTTTAATCTATCGGGATCATCAGCGTCTATTACACCGTATCCTGTTCTTATCAACCCCGGATCTATACCTAATATTTTCATAAAAGTTCCACTACACGCTCCCGCGTGTAGTATCTTTTTTTAGTCATTCCCCCACACGGAAGTGTGGGGTCTTTCTACACACAAAAGTATGTAGCCCCCTGCCGACTCACTCCTCCATCTGCTTAAGTATCTCGTCCGGTATATCGAAATTGGAATAAACGTTCTGCACGTCATCATTGTCTTCCAATTCCTCTACAAGCACAAGTATCTTTCTGGCCGTATCCGCGTCACCTATCTTTACGGTATTCTTCGGGACCATGCTAAGTTCCCCGGAATCCAGTTTCACGCCTTTAGCGGTAAGAGCGGTCCGGACCTTATCAAAATCCTGAGGAGCGCAGGTGATCTCCAGAAAATCCTCATCAGCGGTAAGATCTTCGGCCCCGGCATCAAGAATGATATCCATCAGTTCTTCTTCTTTCGCGTCCGACTTTTTTACCATAAAAACGCCTTTTCTTTCGAATTGGAAAGCAACGGAACCCGCTCCCGCCATATTACCTCCCCTCTTGGAAAAAATGGCCCTGACATCGCTGGTGGTCCTGTTCCTGTTATCCGTCAGGCCCTCGACTATCACCGCTACTCCCATCGGACCATACCCTTCAAAGGACACGTTCTCATAGGATACGCCTTCCAGTTCTCCCGTGCCTTTTTTAACGCCTCTTTCGATATTATCAGCGGGCATATTAGCGTCCTTGGCTTTCTGCACAGCCAGGCGCAATCTGGGATTGGCGTCAAGATTTCCTCCGCCTTCTCTTGCCGCGACGGTTATTTCGCGTATAAGTTTCGTGAATATCTTTCCCCGTTTGGCGTCCAGCGCGCCTTTTTTATGTTTAATACTGGCCCATTTTGAATGACCCGACATATGGTGTCCTCCTAGAGATCTAAGTTCTAAGTAGTAAGTGTTAAGTATTAAGTGTTGTAACTTTTCTAATATCTAACCTGGTTAATCGTGCCAGGTTAGCATTTTTATTTTTACTAGTTGTCTGTAGCAAATAAAAATATATTCTGGGGACATCTTGAGGGGGAGGTTTACACTTCTCCGGGAAAGGTGTCCACAGAACTTCTATCTTTCACCCCTTGACTGTTTCCTTATTCTTCGTGTTCTTTTCTTTTCTTCTCACTGCTTTCGGTAATGATCTTCTGCGCGATATTGCCCGGCACCACATCATAATGCGAGAACGCCATGGTATAAGTGGCCCTGCCCGCGGTAAGCGACTTCAGTTCGTTGGCGTATTTATACATCTCTTCCAGAGGCATCTGAGCTTTGACCACCTGCATCCCGCCTTCGGAATCCATACCCTGCACCCTGCCCCTTCTTGTGCTCAAGGAACCGGTGATATCGCCCATATTCTCTTCGGGAACGGTAAGTTCTATGTTCATTATCGGTTCAAGCAGTGACAGTTTGGCCTTTTCGCATGATTCCCGGAACGCGTACCCCGCGGCTATCTGGAACGCTATATCTTTAGAATCTACCGGATGCGTTTTCCCGTCGTATACTACCACCCTGACATCCGTTACGGGATAGCCCGCGAGAGGCCCGTTCTTGATGGCGTTCAACACGCCTTTTTCACAGCTCCCGACAAGCTGTTTGGGTATGGCTCCGCCGACGACCTCGTCGACGAACTCAAAACCCTTACCTCTTTCCATAGGTTCTATCCTCATCCATACCTCGGCGAACTGTCCGGCCCCGCCCGATTGTTTCTTGTGTCTGTACTTGGAATCCCCTATAGCCAGGACAGTTTCCCTGTAAGCCACTTTCGGCGTCCCTACATCAACTTCCACGCTATAACGGTTCTTCATTCTGCTGAGCATGGTCTTAAGGTGCATTTCTCCCATACCGGAGACGACAAGCTCATGCGTCTCTTCATCCAGTGTCATTATGAAAGTCGGGTCTTCCTCCATAAGTTTCGCGAGCACACCCGATATTTTATCTTCATCCGAACGGCTTTTCGGTTTAATGGAAAAGCTTACCGCAGGTTCGGGAAAGTTCATGTCCGGAAATTTAATGTTTTTTTTGTCATCGCACAAAGAGTCGCCCGTATGGGTATCTTTGAGCTTGGCCGCGGCAACGATATCTCCCGCGGACGCGGAATCCGTGTGTACCTGTTCTTTACCCTTAAGAAAGAACAGCTGTCCGAACTTCTCATGGTTATCATTAGTGGAATTCTTTACGGTCTGGGCGGAATTGACCTTGCCGGACAATACCCGCAGCACGGATATTTGGCCCGCATATGGATCGGAAATGGTCTTGAATACCTGAGCCGTGAAGGGACCGTCAATTTCGGGGTTTATTGTCACGGCTTCTTCCCCTTCTCCTGATACCTGCGTATCCACGCCGGGCCGATCCTCCGGTGACGGCATATAATCACGGATGATCGTCATTACTTCATCTATGCCTATACCTTTTTCCACGGAAGCCGGTATGACCGGTATGATCTTACCCGCGATCACGCCTTTGCGGAAAGCCGTACGGAGCTCTTCCGGCGACAACTGGCCTTCTTCCAGGTATTTTTCCAAAAGAGCGTCATCCGATTCGGCAACTCCTTCTACCATCTCTCCCGCCATCTGACCGGCTTTTTCCTTATCCTCTCCTTCCAGCTTATCTATTCCCTCTTTTGTAAGAAGGTTCGCTATTCCTTTAAAAGAAGAGCCTTTACTATTGGGATAACAAAGCGCCACGCAATTTTTGCCGAACTTGCTGTTTATTCCGGCCATGACCTTTTCGAAATCCGCGTTCTCTTTGTCCATCTTATTTATTACTATCATACCCGGCAGAGATCTCGCCTGGGCAAGTTTCCAGAACTTGTTGGTCCCTACCTGTATACCTCCCACGGCGTCAATGATCAGTACCGCCGCGTCCGCGGAATTCACACCGGAAGCAACCTCCCCCATATAATCGAGATATCCCGGCGCGTCTAGCAGATTGGCCTTGATCCCGTCCTTCTCGTAAAATGACATCGATAGATTAATGGAATGTTTTTTTTCTTTTTCGTCATCGTTATAGTCGGATACTGTGCTGCCTCCGTCCACACTGCCTGGTTTAGGGATGGCCCCGCCTTTAAAAAGCAGGTTCTCTACAAGAGTGGTCTTGCCGGCTCCTGAATGAGAGAGAAAAACAATATTGCGGATATCTTTCGTTAAAACAGACATTGAGACTCCTTCCTGTTAAATGGACCTAAGATCCGTGTTCAAGGATAGAGCTACCGAAGCGCGGCTCCGAACTTATCCCGGAAAGACCGGGAAACATCGGCCAGTTTGATCCAAAAACCCGGAAAATCCAAAAAATGCGGAATTCGCGATATTATTATTATATTTCTCCGGCCCCTTTTGTCAAGGCCTTCCGTTTGCGCGGCATATTTCAGAAATACGTTTTCAAAATGAGCAACACGCCGAATCCGGCGATCAGAACGGCATATCCGGCCATGAGACCGGTCTTTCCTTCCCACGCTTTTCCGGCTTTTACCATAACGCCCGGAAAGACGAGAAGAAGCGCGCCTTTAAGAAGAGAACCCCACCCGGTTATGGTGATAATAAGCCTCCAATCCATCACCCAGATATTGTTTTTAAGCACGACCAATATCCCGACAATAAGGGCCATTATCCCGCCGATGTACATAAGCGCAGGCGAGACCAAAAAATCCTTAATGATGCTGTCATAGGCTTTCCGGCTGAGCAGCATACCCAGGCCTACCACAAGTAAGAACGGACCCAACAGTTTAGCTATGAATACCGAACTTTCCATACTGATCCTCCTTCATTTTGTCTTACATTACATGAACTGTCCTTTGATAGCCGGTCTCCTCAAAACCCATATGAACGCGGATAATACGATAACTAACGAACCGTGTACCGCGTAAAAGAACGCGTTGAACCCGCCATATCTGATATCCGGTATGAGATTCATTCCCAGAAAAAATATACTGTCAAAAATGATGATACCCCAATCCAAGTATAAAGCGTCCTTCCTGGCTCTTTCCTTTCTTCCAAGAAGAAATACAGCGTTAAGGATATACAGCACAAGATACGCTATTCCCAATATGCCGACCACCTTAGCAGCTTCGGATACTCTTATCGATGTCAGGGAATCTATGATCAGGACCCCTACGGTAGACAAAAAGAACCCGGCTATCAGTATCCTGCTGACAACGATCACCCGTATAACGAATTTGTCCATGAAATATCTTCCGCCTTTTAACGATACTGATAAGATTGGGTCAGTCGCCGTGATCGGCATTTTTACTTTTTCTTCTTTACCGTGGTATTATATCACTATTTGATATTGTTCAGGAAAATTTCCTTTGCGGGTTCGGCCGTCGGAACTCCACGCCAAAAAAAACAGAGGGCAGATCGTGAATTTCACATTCTTAAGTGAAACATCCTGATCTACCCTCTGTTTTGTCCTTACAAACCGCGGTTTAGAGTCTTACTACGTTTATAGCTTCTTCACCCTTAGGGCCCTGCTGAATATCGAATTCAACTGCCTGGCCTTCGTCTAAAGTTTTATAGCCCTCACCCTGAATCGCACTGTGATGTACGAATACATCTTTGCCCGACTCAGGAGAAATAAACCCATAACCCTTTTGGTTGTTGAACCATTTGACTGTTCCTTTAGCCATGTTTACCTCCTCCTTCTTCTTCTACATTTTTAACATTTACAGCAAATAAGGCATATACAAAAAACACAAGTCATTCGCCCCTAAGACCTTGTGGTCAAAAAACTTCTACTCCTTATTCACTTTCACGATCAGCTATCCTAGTTTTTTTATGATAACCACTTTCACAACAGTGGATTATATCCTATAAATATCCGCAGGTCAAATGGACTCCTGAAATAACTATTTTATAGATACTATCTTAACATCGAACAAGAGGTCTTTGCCGGCAAACGGGTGATTAAAATCCACTATTACTATGTCTTCCTTAATCTCGGATATTTTCACCATCATTACCTGCCCGTTAGGCGCCTGCGCCTGCATAACAGTGCCTGGTTCCAGCTTGATCCCTTCCGGAAAATTACCTTTCGGCACTTCCTGGAACGCTTCGGGGTCCACCGGGCCGTAAGCCTCTTCCGGCTTTACCGTTACCGTCTTCTCCTCATTAACGGACATCCCTTCCAGCTCTTTGCTTAATCCCGGGATTATCCCGCCTTCTCCGTGCACATATTCCAGCGGTCCTATGCCTTCCGAAGAATCAACGACCTTTCCATCCACGGTCAAGGTGTAGTCAAAAGAAACGTTCTTCCCTGATCGAACGGTCATATCTTCTCCTTTCGCGTGACAAGGAGACGAACTGAATATCGCTAGCGACATAATACTAATTATGACCTTCTTCACGAAATCCCCCCCCTAACGATATTAACTATTTTTTAGTCACAAATTGTCTAGATACTTTAACTTTGGATGATAGAATTGTCAACATAAATTGTATAACAGGTTAAAAGGAAGGGTTTAGAATGTTTTTTTACTATCGTCCCAGGTCGCGCCTAACGCTTCTACCCAGTTTTCCGCTTCTTTCATTGAATCAAAAGGATATTTCGGGGATATCCTGTCGTCTTTGATCACTAACACCAGAAATTTGTCGCCTCCGGAATAAGAACTGAGAAGGAATTCTACTCCGTTTTTTTCGACCGATTTATAGTCCATGACTCCTCCTCCCCTTTACGTTTTTAGTATACCCTATGACTGTTAAGATTGTGTTAAGGTTTGTTTAAAAATAAGAACACCCTATGTAAGATCAATAACGGCACGAATATCGGAAATAAATATTGCACGCTTAACTATAGATTAGATCGCTCCTAGTCGAATTAGATCAGTGTTTTTGTATAGCAGATTAAAAGGAAGGGTTTAGAATGTTTTTTTACTATCGTCCCAGGTCGCGCCTAACGCTTCTACCCAGTTTTCCGCTTCTTTCATTGAATCAAAAGGGTATTTCGGGGATATTCTTTCGTCACTTATCACAAGCACGAGGAATTTCCGGTCTCTGCCGTACGCGCAGATGACAAACTCTCTATCTCCTTTCACTATATTTTTGTTATCCATTATCCTCTCCCCGGGTTTTGATAAAGCGCACTTTAACCCTTGATCGGATAATGTTAACAGAATAGAAAGTAAAACACAAGCTAATTATCTTACTTTTTTATTTTTAATGCAGCCCAAGAAGATCGGCGTTAGGGGTTGCACTTATAGACAACCGGCTGATGCGCTCCGGGCCCGATATATTCCGCCGAACGCGGAGTGACCTTTATTACTATGTAATTCGGGTCATCCGGCCCGCTGAAGAACTGCTCAAGCATCCCGCACCAGCACTTCTCTTTGGTATCCTTATCGGTCAATATTTCGGCCGTCCCGTCGATATTTACATACGGCATGGAGAAATTCCCGTTATCCGCCCCAAAGACGATATTGACATTATTGTTCTTTTTTATCTGCTCCGCTTTTCTTGATGACGCAAAACTGGAAGTATAAAGCGTAAGATCATCCTGGACCTTCATTGCCATATACCTCACCCATGGTTTTCCGTCGCGCATGGTCCCGACCGAACCTACGGGATATTTCTTAATAACATCGAGTATCTTGCCTTTTAGTTCATCATTACTCATTTTTCCTCCGTTATCTGGCGAACATTATAATGCTTAGTTTGGTTCGCGTTCGTCCGGTTATTTTGTAGTTACATCAAGCGTCTCTTCGAGCCTGAGTTTGGTTCGCGTTCGTATAGCTGTTTTGCTAAAGTTACGTCAAACGTTTTGTCTCGCTTTCTTGTTAAGTAGCAGCTATTTAGCCTATCCGAATATTCGTGCTATTTAGTAATGGGTTCGCTTCCTTAAAACGTTTGTCAGAAAAAATTACTGCTCGTTCGCGTTAGTTCGTTTTTTTTGCTTCATGTTTAGAGACGTCGGTTTTTTCACGCTAGAACCGTTCCCCTCTACCTCTCTGACTTCTCGCTTCTTCCCATTACACATAATACATAAAACATTACACGGCGCTTCTGACTTCTCTCTCTTATCTCTTTACTTTAGGATCGTATATGAATATCTTCCAGTCTTTACCCCGTTTGACCAAAGTGAAATATTCTCTCATCTCCGCTTTCTCGTTCTTAAGTGTGTACTCCACATTGAATGTCAGGCCTACATCTTTATAGAATATACCCCACGCGCCTCTTTTGACCTCGATTATCTTACCGACGGTATCGTAGACTTTGTTCATATAATCCATAAATATGTTCTTAGGCAACGCCGCGCGGAACTCTTCACTGACAAGATCGCTGTATATATACCCGAAATCTTTTTTATCATAATGCTCATGAAAACCGTTCACCGTAAGCTCAACGGAAGGCATCACGCCTTTAGCGTATATCATCCACCCGCCTATGAAAACACCTGCGCATAACAGTATGATCATTATCTTTTTCATAGCACGTTCTCCCTCCCCGTTTTTACGTCACAAGTGCGGGCTACCGGGCCATTCTCATTCTGTCGATATCGCTCCTCATGTTCCTTATTTCGTTACGTATATCCGTTATTTCACGGCGCATATCGGCCAACCCTGTTTCCGTCTCGCGTCTAAGGTTCTCTATATTCTCTCCATTAGGTTCGTTCTCTGCAGGTTTGGCGGGAACGGTCTCTACCCGGTTCATTTCGCGGGAAAGGTCGCCCATCCTGTCCTCTATTTCTCTCCGGAATGCGTTCATCTCTTTCATGGGAACAAAATCCATACCACGTCCGGCTTCCTCTATCATCCCGCCTTGTTTTTCCAACTCATGCTGCACTTCCACCATCTGCATAAAAAAGACCCCGCTGGCCGCGATAAGTAGGATCAGCAGACCTCCGACTATTACATCAGTACTCTTCATATACCCTCCCCGTTATTTTAGACCTGTCCTTTCAACATGCGGTTCCTAGCTAAAACGTATATCCTATCAATAAAACGTTCTCTTATGATCCTGTCCGAAAGGCTGCTATCCGTCTCTATAGGCCTATCCTTGAACGACCTTAATATCTCGGCCGCAAAGAACCCGTCGGTTTCGCCTATCGGTCTTTCCGAACGGGTATCCTGATACACTTTAACGTTCCCGATACCGCATGACGGTGACCGGTCTTTAAGGATGAACCCGTCCACATCATTAAGTATATCCATATAGCGCGAAGAAAAACCCTTCATCTCAGCGGTAATATCTTTGCCTGTATTGAGCTGCACGAGGACCGGCCCGCCTTCTTTAGATACGATCCTTACCGGGTCACGCGGGACCCCCATACCTATTTCCATTTCCGGGCACACGGTAATGATATCGGCGTAAGGACGCAGACTCACCGTGATATCATCGTTCAGCACAGCCCCGTCCCATCTGCATCTTTCCGAAACAAGACATTTGCTGACGAATATTTTCGGTCTTGCACTATCCGTCATATCTCTTTTACTTGGAGAATTTATTATACAGCCAGGCGATAAGCACACCGCCTATACCCGCGTCCAGAAAACCCCAGATACCGCCAATGAGACTACCTACCGGAGTGGAATTATACCCTATATACTTCGAACCCAGAGCGGCGACAAAATCCGCGCAATACGACGGCCGTATCATTGCTATAACACCCAGCACTATCAGCGCGCCGCCCCATACTATACCCATCGAAAGTCCTAACGCTTTAGCATCCAGTTTCATTTTTCCCTCCTTAATTTTTATGAAATAAAAATTAACCCTGAAGACGCAACGAACAGGCGCGTCTGAAGGGTCTCAATTTTCACAAAGCGGGTCCCGTCACGTTATTCGCACAGACTTTTATCGTACCCCTCTTTTTCAAGATCTTCTTCGGGTATGAACCTCAGAGCGGCCGAATTTATACAATATCTTTTACCGCCGGGTCCGGGCCCGTCATCGAACACATGACCCAGATGCGAATCGGCGGACATGCTTCTAATCTCGGTCCTTTCCTCGAAAAGAGCATTATCGGTCCTTTCCGCTATCTCGCTCTTTTCCAAAGGTTTAGTGAAACTGGGCCATCCCGTCCCCGAATCGAACTTATCCGCGGAACTAAAAAGCGGTTTGCCGGATATTATATCCACGTATATACCTTTTCTTTTATTATCCCAATACTCGTTATCGAACGGCGGTTCCGTCCCGCATTCTTTAGTGACTTTATACTGCATTGGTGTCAGAGCTTTGTCATCGGCCCCGGGAACATCCTTCTTTTTTTCTTCATTCCCGCCCCATGTATCCTCAATATAACTTTCCCGGCCGGACCCCTTTTTATAGGCCATGTACCTTTCGGGCTGTTTTTCGGAAAACCCCTGATGATACTCTTCGGCTTTATAGAACGCGCCTGCCGGTACTATTTCGGTAGCGATAGGCGCACCGAACCTGCCGGATCTATCTAATACCTTTTTTGACATCTCGGCAAGCTCTTTCTGGGCATCGTCATGACAGAATATAGCTGTCTTATACTGCTCGCCTCTATCCGCGAACTGTCCGCCCGCGTCGGTAGGATCTATACTTCTCCAGAAAATATCCAAAAGGCTCACATAATCTATCTTAGCGGGATCATAAGTTATCTGCACGGCTTCACGGTGACCTGTCACGCCCGACGAGACTTCTTCATATGAGGGGTTCTCCGTCCGTCCGCCGGTATACCCCGAAACCGCCTCGATTATCCCGTCGGTCTTGTCAAAAGACGCTTCCGTGCACCAGAAACACCCTCCCGCGAAAGTGGCTTTTTTATACATACCCGTGTCCTCCCCGGAAACATCATTAGAGAACAAAAAAAGACATATAACGGCAGCCGCTATCGGTACCCGTTCCCCGATCTTCATCGATCTCCTCCCCGGGACATCATTTCAAAGACATTATTATATCCGCCGCGGCCGCGCCGATAAGAGCTATACCCGAGAGAACGAAAATGACTATGAAGTTTATACGTTCTTTATTGGACGTGAGCCCGCACAGTATCCCCGCTACGGCTTCCCTGTCGCTTTCGGATAACTCCTCTTTTTCCCTGAGTTTTTTTATAAGCTGTCTGCCGATGATCTCGCCGTATACCTCCCGGCTAATATTGTACCTGTATATGAAGAATACAAAAAAGAAACTCATCCCCACATACCAGGCGGTTTTCGCGTATACGGGATTTATATGCATAAAGAGTATCACTGCGCGCATAGCCACGGCCGCTAGTATGCCTATAAAAAGGAATACCCACGCGCCGGCGGTATCCCTGCACGCTTTTTTCTCATAACATCCCACGCATTTAATATCGTCTTTCTTGCTCATATCTTACCTAATTCGGATAATATCCTTTCATGATCAGGTTGGGTCCCGAGCTCTTTTACGTATTCGGCATACCTGACAATATCATCCTTGTCCACGATGAATACCGCGCGCGAGAGAAGACGCAAGTCTTTTATCAGAACACCGTATTTTATGCCGAAATCCGCCGATCTGTGATCGGACAGCGTTTTCACTTTCTTTATATCGTAAGCCTGGCAGAACCTTTTTTGCGCGAACGGGAGATCCATACTTATGAAGATTATCGCGATATCCTTGGATATTTTGGAGGCTTCGTCATTGAACCGTTTTATCTGAAGATCACATACGGGCGTGTCCAGCGACGGTACGGCGGCTATGACCTTCACTTTACCTTTGAACTTATCCAATGTCACTTCTTTAAGATCGCCGTCAAGCGCGGTAAAGTTCGGCGCTTTCTGACCAACCTTTATCTCTTCTCCCGCGAGCACCAACGCATTGCCTTTCATAGTGATCTGTCTTACCATGATCGTCTCCTCCGTTCATTCGGGCTTTTTCGGCGCGGGTTCCCATACGAACATCTCGGCTTTACACGACTCGCATTCCGAAGCTCCGCTCACCGGACATGTTCCGCTGTCTTTGAATTCCACATATTGCGCGTCGCCTACCGTATCATAACCCTTTTTGCATCTTGTCTTTGCTCCCATACCCCCCCTTACTTAACATGTCATCGGTTCATCTGCATTGACGGCTTGGTTTCACGCACACGGCTGACCATATCTTTAACCATTCTGATATGCCGGTCCTCCATGTTTATAACGTCCCTCATGCCCACTACAAGTATAGGATCATGTATATCATCCAGGAAATATTCATACTGGCCCTTTATGTCTTCCTCGAACCGGATAAGCGCGCTTAGATGATCAATAAAATTTTCTTTAGAGATCTTCATTTTCATACCCCTCTATCATGCTTTTAATGGCCTTTATCATTTCTATACGCGTAGCCGAATCTTCTATCAGCTTCTCCATCATATCTTTGCAGTATTTTTTGGTCTTGTCATCCACATCCGCGGCTTCGATAAGTCTGGTATACAGGGGATAGAACCGTTTAACCGCTTCTTCCTGGTAGGAATCGGTAAAACCGTCCAGCTTGGCTAGCACGTCTCGCTTCTTCATGTCTTTTTTTATCTTTGCCTCCATATCATCTTACGCCCATACGGTATGTTTTGTCAATTCACCGATACTCGGTCTAAAGCACGGGGCTTCGCCGGGGCGAATGGGTCAATAATTGAAATGATACTAATTAAGTATCAATAAAAGCAGAGGCCAGCTAGCAGTTAATAGTCCATAGTTCGCGCTTGCCGCGTCTATCGACCACTAACTACCCACTGACCTCTACTCTGGCTTCTGTCTTCTAACTTCTGTCTTCTATTTCTTCCCCATCTTACCCATACCCATCTTCCCTGAATCGTCAGAGCCGCCCATTTTCATCTGGCACATCTTGCACATACCGCCGGTCATTCCGGAACTTTTCCCGCACATATCTTTCAGTTTGGCCTGCTGTTCCGCCGTAAGTATACCTTTAAGATCGGCGTATGCTTTGACCAGAGCTTTGGCTTTAGCTTTCTTGATATCGTACTTTTTGTCCACCAGTTCGTTCATCGCTTCGACATTGATCGCGTCGCTGTACATATTCGACTCGATATCTATCTTAAGTATCTCGATCTCGGCGTCTTTACGGACGATATCCTTTTTGAGAGCCGTTTTAAGCGTTTTGACCTTAGCTACCTGCTCGTCGGTAACGCCCAGTTCTTCCTGGTTCTTGATGATCATCCCGGCTTTCATGAATATCTTTTCATCAAGCCCTTTATCCTTATCCCCGTGCCCGCCGGCCATAGCCGTCTGGACGAAACCGCATAATACAAACACCAACACTAAACCCAATACTTTTTTCATATACACCACTCCCCATTTTTTTAGTTCTTAACACAAACCTCTGTTCCCTTCTTAGCGGAAGCGGAACATGCTTTTTTATCCGTTTTGCATGAAGCGCATGCTTTGCAGGGCCCTTTAGCGAAAAAATCATATGTTTTCTGCCAACCGCCTTTACCCGCGCAAGCGCTGCATGCCGCATAAGCGCTGGACGCACCCAGAACGAACACTGCCAACACTAAAAGTACTACCATCTTTTTCATATACACCCTCCTTGTGAATAATATATGAATACCATCGGTATATTATATCATAAAGGGGGTATAGAGGATAGAAGTCAGAGGCGCCGTGTAATGTTTTATGTGTTATGTGTAATATGTTATGTACGGCGATGATGGCGTAGAGCACAGCGCACAGAGCACAGTTATAAGAGGAGAGAGATGCGGAAAGAGAGAAGTCAGAAAGGTAGAGGGGAACGGTTCTAGCGTGAAAAAACAGCCGAACCTTTACATGAAGCAAAAAAAAAAGGTGCAAACGGGCGAAGCAGTTACTTTACTGCAAGCGTTTTAAGGAGAGAAGCAAGCGAATTAACGACACGGATATTCGGTAGGGCAGTACCGCCGGACTTAACAGGGAAACGAGACCAAACCGGCATCCTCACCCTAACCTAAATCCCAATAGGATAACAGTCAGTATAACTCAACAAACTCTACAAACTCCATAAACCCGACAAACCCTGTGCCCTGTGCGCTGTGCTCTGTGCGATTAGAGGTTAAAATGACGAAATTAGACTACATCAGTATGCGATAAGATGTTTTTTGAGGAATTTTTCCGTATAATCCATCATTTCTTCTTTAGCGTCGCTGGGGCTTTCGGCTACCCATAGGGCAAAGTTATATAGAACTTTTATGTCGGCTTTGAGCCATTTTTTATTTTCGGCCAACGCGTAAAAAAGTGTCGTCATTGCGATACGTTTATTGCCGTTCTTGAACGGATGGTTTTTGATCATAAGATAAAATAACGCGCTCATTTTCTTTAGGTCCGTAGGATACAGGTCCTTACCGGCAAAAGTAATGAACGGGGCCGCTAAACAACTTTCTAAGACATTTGAGTAACGTGTCCCGAAATCCGGGATAGGTTCGTTGAAAGATAAATGTTTTCTGGTCAAAGAAAATATCATTCTCTCTACCTGATGTGTGGTGATCCTTTCCATATTTACTCTTTTCCTAGAAGCTTCAGGACTTCTCCGTACTCCCTGACTGTCCTCCCGACGATATTATCGATATTAGCTTTTTCCTCGTTATTCAAAGGATGTCCTACTATATCCCCGATCAATCTTTTCACTTCTTTTTTCGCAATGGCGAAATTCTTACCGATCTGTTCGGCCTTGATATCGCCTTTCTTGATCCTTTTGTATACAGTGATCCTTGAAACGCCCAGTATCTTGGCCAATTCCGTTGTGGACATGTATTCCTTGTTTTCCATGACTTCCCTCTTTAATTAATGTTAACCAAATCCAACTAGTTAACTAATGTTAACTAAATACAATAGATTAACCATCGTTAACCATTAAATTATACCTTTTTCTTCGTAAAAATGCAAATATTATATATAAAGCTTTTGGGTGTAGTATGTTATAAGAGAGACTAGAGGTTAGAAGTCAGAGGCGCCGAGAGTCAGGGCGAAAGATGAAGGACAAGGGAAAATAAAATAGTTACCTGTAACCAGAAACCTGTAACAGAAATGGGAGCGCTATTTTATCTGGTAACTGGTAACCGGAAACTGGTTACTTTAAAGAAGCTACTTGTTCACAGTTCACGAATCGCTCGGTCTATTACGACTATACGAGAACTACGCTGATATGAGGGTGGATATGACCAGGCGGTATTCTTCGATGTCCCACTTCTCGGCCGGCCGGTATGGAAGGTTTGTGCTTAAGATTGCTGATAGGTTTTCTTTTGTTAAACAACTTATATATTCCTCTGTTTTTGCCATGTCCTCAAAACGCGTATTAACTAAAAACTTTAAGAGCCTGTAAGTATCGCTGTATTCACGAATATCCCTTTCGGTGATATTTCTCGCTAAAAGCATAACCGAATATACATCGAACCTCGCGTCGCGCCTCGCGTCTTTATTCATACCGCTGATCTTAAGATCATTAGTATCAATACGTATAAACCTTACGCCTTGCGATTTTAAGCTTTTTAGATCTTCTTCCGGCACTTCACCCGATATCTGCACAATTGTATTCTTAGCCTCTTCTTCTGAACCTATATGATTTCTGATACTTCCGATCTTGGACGTATCAAGGACTTCGACCTCAAACCTGTCACCCGTCCCGACATGACGCCCGTCAGGGAGAACATATCCTTTCTTATCCTGCCCGGCTTCTTCTACTTTGCATAAAGTCTGATCAACTATAAGCTTATATTTTGAGACCGGCGGCGCGACAGTGACACCCGCGCGATGAGCCATAGGCGTTATTTTCTCCAGTCCCTTTTGCTGAATCTTGCGTATCCTTTTCAGTAGAAATTCGCAGGCCGCGATAGATGCGCGTCCTTCCGGTCTTCGGGCGATATTGAACAGCTCTTTTGTCCTCTCAGGCGTTTCATGTCCATTGCATATCAAATATCCAAGTGCGTTCGCTCTAAGGAACGGATCCTCTCTTTCCGAGATCTTTTCCAATTTTCTGACAAATGTGCCATCATCTTTCCCCGCCTCTAATAACGTTCCATAGACTAAAGGTTCACCCGTGGGGCAAAGCTCATTTTTATCTATTATTTCCAATAATTTTTCGATCTGCGTATCGGGCTTATACCCGCATTTAAACAGTTCGATTATACCCACTGTTCTTTTTTCACGTTTCCACCCCAACGAATCGTATTCGATACGCCTTATTAATATCTCTCTTTTTTTAATATCGCGTTCACATCTAGCTAATGCTCCGAAAAATGTCGGTGCGTGTATATAGCCGATCGCGAACCCTGCATTTTCCAAGTCCTTCTTATTTTCTTCGGTTTCATTTCCTTCTCTTTCATGATCAAGTAATACCGCTTTCGCGAACAGTGCTCTATATTTCCTTTCTCTTTCTTTAGTGAATCCATGCAATATCCCAACAAGACCATCGTATCCTAAATCCGTTTCAGCATCTTCGAGCGCTTGCCAAGAAAGCGCATCTTTTGCCTTTTTATCTTCTCTCTCTTTACGGGTCTTTTCTTCTTCTTTCTGCCGAAGTCTTTTCAGCAAAAACTCGCAGGCATCAACTTTTGATGCAAAAATCTCCGATGCTTCAGCAATACTTTCCAGCTCTTTTACCCTCTCATCGTTCTCATACCCGTTACATACCAAAAAACCGAGCGATAACGTCCGTGCCTCCGGTCCTCCGTATAGTGATAATTGTTCCAGATCATCTACCATGTCTTTATCGGCTTTTTTG
Source organism: Candidatus Omnitrophota bacterium (assembly GCA_043813915.1). Lineage (GTDB taxonomy): Bacteria > Omnitrophota > Gorgyraeia > Tantalellales > Tantalellaceae > Aadella. Next base: position 2,578 of record JBDRKO010000056.1, on the reverse strand, counting down.
TGTTCCAGCAGAGTCCCATATACCAAAGCCTTACCTTCTTCGCAACTTGCCAAACACGCCAACGCTTTTAATCGATCGAGATGTCTTTGGTAATCGTAACCGATTTTCAATAATTCTATCACCCCTCTAATTTTAGAATCGGTATCATCTTCATGTGCGTCGCAGTACTCATAAATTTCGGCTATCAGCTTTTCCTTTTTTACGTGATCCTTTTCGTTTTTCGCCAACGCGCGCATAATGCGAATGACAAGCGTACCATAACTCCGCCTGGTCATCACTTTCAGATAGTTTTCGCACTCTTCCGAGCCTTTTCCATAATCCATTAACACCACATTTGCCGGTATCCTTATATGAGACTTTGATCCCCGGCTCAACCCCTGCAAAATCCCCACAAGGTCATCATACCCCAAGCTTGACTCCGCCTCGTCAAGCATCTGCCGATAACTATCATCTTCCGCTTTTTTGTCTTCTCTTTCTTTACGGGCTTTTTCTTCTTCTATCTGTCGAAGTCTTTTCAGCAGGAATTCGCAGGCTATAATGCCTTCCCGGACTTTTTTTCCGCGCGCGATACGCAATAGCTCTTCTATCCTTTCGGGCGAATCATGGCCATTGCACACCAAATACCCAAGTGCAACAGCCTTTTTCAATAGATCCGACTTAGGAGATACCGCTATATTCACCAGACCCGGGACAAGTGTTCCGTCATCCTTCCCTGCTTCTAACAATGTTCCATAAATAAATGGCTTAGCGTATGAACATAACGTTTCTTTTGAATTCACCAATATATCAATATACTTTTCCGGATCGTATCCGCACTTTACCATCTCTAATCTAGCCATTACCCATGTTTCAAGTCTATATCCCTTAATATGATCATTAAGCAATTTAATAAAATGCTCTTTTTTTTCCGCATCTTTCTCATGTCTCAGCGATGCCCCGATGATCGATATTTCAAAAGCAGGATTATAAACAGATATTTTCTTCCCCAGGTCTTTTTTATATCCCTCCATATCGGCATCTTTCTCATAGTCCATTAATACCGCTTTAGCCAGCAGAACTAAATGTTTGTCACTTTTAAAATAGCCCTTCAATATACCCATAATCTCATCTTCATCGATCGTCTCGCGAATATCATTCTGCGCGGCTTTTGCCTTTTTGTCTTCTCTTTCTTTACGAGCCTTTTCTTCTTCTATCTGCCGGTTTCTTTTAAGCAGAAATTCGCAGGCTTTAATACTCTCCTCTTTGTAACAGTCTTCTTCGAGTCGCGCTATTTCTGTCAACTGTCTTATTCTCTCGGTATTCTCATACCCATTACACACTAAAAAACCAAGCGCGTTCACTCCTGCATTTGAGTATGTATCCTTCGAAAACTCCTCTAGTTCCAGTACCAATTCCGACACCAAATTTTTATCATCAAGACCGGCTTCCAATAACCCACCGATTATCAGGCTCATAGCTTCAGAACAAAGACTATTTTGATTGTTCGGTCGTAATAACCCCTTTTTTCTGCGTTGTAGCATTGCCTTGATCTGTTCATCCGGTTTATACCCGCACCTTAAAGCTTCTACCATGGCTCTCAAATGATCCATTTTCATACCGTGATCTAAGACTTCTTCAAAAACCCGCCTTTTCGGATGATCAGGTTCATGCCTTAGCAGTAAACCAATTGCATTTACCTGGAAAATATGTTCATCCTCATCCGCGATCGCTTCTAACACTTCTTTATGTTTTTCGATTTCAATACCCCGACCGTGTTCGAATAATACTGAGTTCGCCAGTACTGCCTGCTCATCCTCGAGCCAATTTACGGGATTTTCAGCAAATTTCTGCAAAATATTTACGATCTCGTCTTCATCGATCATTTCACGAGTATCATTCTGCGCATCTTTTTTAGACGATAATTCGTCCAGTTGTTCCAAAAGACGCAAAGCTTTCTCGCCTAGTTCTGTTATGTGTATCCCGTTGTCCCGGGCACAGCGAATAATACACTCATCCATATCGGCTATTATGATCTGATATAGTTTATTATTACTCGAAGACAACCCATCTTCTGCCAGGTCAGGATCATGCGCGAGCCCTAAAACATAACGGCACAAATTGTTTAATGCCTCACTACTTATCATTTCATGGTCGTTTACCTCTAAGCCGCTTTGGCTGAAATAATCGAATATATACGTCATTATATCGACGGCCATTAATTCATATGGATCGACCAGTTTGTTCCCGCGGAAACCGTCAAGAAGGATCCGCGCCAGATCTTCCGTGTTATCAATAAACTCGGGGTGAATAGGCCCGGTGCTGTCGGGGATCCTATTAATTAAGATCTTTTTGATGTCCGATCTTACCTCCTCAGGAGTTATCTTCTTCATATTGTTCACATTAAAATCTGTCCGCTCGATCTTTGGAATGATCACATCATTTATGATCTTAATTATATGTTCATCGACAATCGTTTCAGTGATAGCTCCGTACAATTTTTCTTTCAGATCGATCTTCTCTCCGGCGGCAAATTTTTCTAAAACGCCATTAATATATTCGGAAGCGGGCTGGTCCAGCGATTCCAGCCAGGCCTCAACAT
>JBDRKO010000055.1:0-26562 GCA_043813915.1 Candidatus Omnitrophota bacterium | reverse complement strand
CTTCGCCCTCGCTTCGTTCGGGCTCGGTGTCCTACCCGGTTGTTATTTCTATTTCTATTTTTACTGTCGGCGGAGATCTCGAGAGGAGTTAGCTCCCCGGGTAGGATGAGAACCGTAGGCGCCCGAGACGCAATGTCGAGGCGCCGAGCCCGCAATGTGCGAGGTGCATCGGAACGTCCCCGTTCCGATGGTAAAAATAAAAGATCGAATGTCGGATTCGTCATAACAAGAGCCCGGAGACCGCCGAATCCTATTTGGGCCCCTTCGCCCTCGCTTCATTCGGGCTGATACTTATTACTTAACACTTAGTCTGGTTCGCGTTCATATGGTTATTTTGCAATCATATGGTCAAGCGTTTTGTCTAGCTTTAGTTTGGTTCGCGATCGTATAGATGTTTCGTTAAAGTACAGTCAAACGTTTGGTCTCGTTTTCTTGTTAAGTATTAGTTATTTTGCCTATCCGAACATTCGTGCTATATAGTAACAGGTTCGCCTCCTTAAAACGTTTGCCAGAAAAAAGTAACGCTCTTTTGCATCAGTTCGTTTTTTTTGCTTCATGTTTAGAGACGTCGGGTTTTTCACGCTAGAACCACCCGCCCTCTTGTACCGTTCGCTAATTTAGCTTTGCAAGTGTCCCCATTTCCAAGATTAACAGTGTCCCCTTATGACAAAAATCAAACGTTTCTTCAAGCTTTAGTCTGGTTCGCGTTCATATGGTTATTTTGCAATCATATGGTCAAGCGTTTTGTCTATTTTGCTCGTTAAGGTTTTTGTTTCCTGCCTTTTTGTAAATACGTGCCGTTTAGTTACGGGTTCTTCTACTTAAAACGCTTGAACGCAAATGACCTTTGTATTGCATCTGGGGAGCTTCTTTTTCTCTATGTTAGCCTATATCCTCCTACCCCCATTCATCATTTTCATTTTTCCTTTGTATACACAGGTTTATGGGGTAGAATGTTGTAGTATTGCCTTTAATTAACGCCTCTAATCACCCTTAATCATGGTCATCGATCAATTGCAGAATGCCGCAAAATATTATCCTACCCATCCCGGTTTTGAGGCCGCTTTTTGTTTTCTTCAGCAGGCAGTGAGACACGAGCCCGAAGAAGGCGAATACGAGATCTCCGGGCTGGATGTTTATGCTATTGTCTCTTGCTGTGAAGGTAAAGGCGCCGAAAACGCCAAACTCGAGACGCATAAAACGTATATTGATATACAATTCTGCCTGTGCGGCACGGATACCATAGGCTGGCGGGCCGCGGCCGACTGTACGCAACCTGAAGGACCGCATAGCTCGGAAAAGGATATAAGGTTCTTTGCCGACGAACCTGTGAGCCGATTCGTCCTTAAAGATGAGACTTTCTGCGTGCTTTATCCGGAAGACGCTCACGCTCCTTTGGCGGGTGCCGGTAAATGCAAAAAAGTCGTGGTCAAGGTGAGGCGGCTTGCATAAGAAGCTGCTTCCCTCAAAGCAGAACCCCATTTGCATTCCCCCTCCTTATCCTGTAGAATATTACTGTTATCTCTTAAATACACTTTAAAATAAGGGGAATTTATGGCGAACCAGGAAAATGAACACCGGATCTATAAAGATTATCTTGATAGTTTACCGGGCATCTTTTATGTTTTCGATAAAACTAGATTTATTGAATGGAACAAACAATGGGAGATCGTTTCCGGATACTCCTCGGATGAGATAAGCAAGATGTATGCGCTTGATTTTTTTGACGGTGCTGACAAAGAGCTTATAGCAGAAAAAATGAAGGAAGTGTTCACTACGGGTTCGTCAGAAGCTGAAGCTGAATTCATAACAAAACAAGGCAAGAAAATTCCTTATTATTTCACCGGATCGCGTAAGGAACTTAACGGAAAACTTTATTTAGTGGGTTTGGGCATCGATATCTCGGAGCGTAAAGAAGCCGAGAAGAAGGTCAAGCGGACCATGATCGACCTTATGTCCATCAAAAAAGAGCTTGAGGAAAGTGATAAAAGGTTCATGGATGTCCTGTATGCGTCGGACGACGCTATCCTCCTGATAGACCAGAATATCTTCGTTGACTGTAACAACGCTACCGCCAGGATGCTTAACTACTCTACCCGTGAAGAGTTCATGAATACCCACCCTTCAAAACTTTCACCCGAAAAACAGCCTGACGGGAGAATGTCTTTCGAAAAAGCCGAAGATATGATGAAAATAGCTATGGAAAAAGGATTTCACAGGTTTGAATGGATGCACAGAAAATCCAACGGAGAGGACTTCCCTGTAGAGGTCTCTCTTACTCCCGTACCGCTCCATGGAAAAACCGTTATACATTGCGTGTGGCGCGATCTTACCAAGATCAAAGAGATCGAAGAAAAAGCTCAAAAACGATTAAAAGAGCTCGAGATCTTTCATAAAGCGAGCATAAACAGAGAAACGCGAATGATAGAATTAAAAAAGAAAATTAAAGAATTAGAAGACGAGATCGGGCAATTAAAAGGATAGCTCATACTTCCCCCCGCAAACGGGACACTTCTGTCGAAGCGCGAAGGGTTCCCTAAATTCATTTGATGTTATTACGGGGCCCCTGTAAGCGTATTGGGGTATAACACGGTGTCGATCTACCTCGAACATTACGTTCTCGGCGCCTCTAGCTTCTAGTCTCTAAACTCCCAACTACGAACAACGAACTACCAACTATTAATCCTTTATTCTTCCCTTCTTCCCCGCGCGGAGTTATAATGATGGCCATATTTTGACCCGTACCCGTCACGCTTCTATTGTCGGACGACGGATAATATGGAGGATAGGTCTACGCACATGCTTAAACCAAAATTATTTACGATCTTAAAAGATTATTCTTTTTCTCGATTCCGGACGGATGCGGTATCCGGGATAATAGTAGGGATAGTGGCCCTGCCTTTAGCGATAGCTTTCGCTATAGCGTCGGGAGTGACCCCCGAACGCGGGCTTATTACCGCCGTAATAGCGGGATTTTTCATATCCGCTTTGGGCGGGAGCCGCGTGCAGATAGGCGGGCCTACGGCCGCGTTCGTCGTTATCGTATACAATGTGGTCCAAAAATTTGGATTGGACGGTTTGATCTTATCCACCTTGATGGCCGGGATCATCCTTATCCTATTCGGTCTATGCGGCCTGGGCGGAGTGATAAAGTTCATTCCGAGACCCGTTACAGTGGGGTTCACATCAGGCATAGCCGTTCTTATTTTCACTTCACAGATGAAAGACCTTTTCGGATTGGATATCATCAAACTCCCGTCCGATTTTCTCGAAAAATGCGCCGCGTATATTGAACATATAAATTCAGTGAACTATCACGCGCTTTTTGCTGGAGTTCTTACTATCGCAATAATTCTGCTCTGGCAACGATATATCAAGAAGATACCCGGAGCGATAGTCGCAATGATCATTGTTACAGCTACATCGTATTTTCTCAAACTGCCGATAGCGACTATCGGAAGCACTTTCGGCGAGATCCCGAACAGATTGCCGTTCCCGTCTCTTCCACACATTTCGCTGGCCTTGGTACGCAACCTGATATCGCCGGCTTTCACCATCGCTCTTTTAGCCGGCATAGAATCCCTTCTTTCCGCGGTAGTAGCTGACGGTATGATCGGCGGGAAACACAGATCTAATATGGAATTAGTGGCCCAGGGTATCGCCAATATAGGCTCTTCCCTTTTCGGAGGCATTCCGGCAACCGGGGCCATAGCGAGAACAGCCGTGAACGTTCATAACGGAGGAAGGACACCTGTCGCCGGAATGATCCATGCTGTAACACTGTTTATGATCATGATACTTTTCGGACGATGGGCAAAACTTATTCCTCTGGCATGTTTATCCGGTATTCTTATTATCGTCGCATGCCGCATCGCCGAATGGCATTCGTTCTTTTCCATACTCAAAGCGCCTAAAAGCGATATCCTGGTCCTTTTCGCTACCTTTTTTCTAACCGTTCTTGTTGATCTAACGGTAGCCATACAAATAGGCATGGTCCTAGCTTCGTTCCTTTTGATATACCGACTATCCAAGACCGCGAACATAAAGAATATAACCAAGGATCTTGAAGACGAGGAAGAGACCGCGGATTATCATTCCATTTCAAAACGCGACGTCCCTCCCGGAGTTGAGGTCTTTGAGGTCCAAGGTCCTTTCTTTTTCGGCATGATATCCAGTTTTATCGAAGCGGTCCAGATAATAGAAAAACCGCCTAAGGTCAGGATAATCAGGATGCGGCATGTCCTGAGCATAGACGATACCGCGCTTAACGCTCTAAGGCAGACACATAATTTCTGCAGGAAACATAACATGATCTTCATGCTTTCCGGGGTACATACACAGCCTCTTTTCGCGCTTGAACGATCCGGGCTGCTTAAAGAGATCGGAGAAGACAATATCTTAGGTAATATCGATGACGCGCTGAACCGGGCGAGGGAAATATTAGGCCTACCCAAGCTCAACCGTCCGGAACCGTTCATACCTACGGTAAGTAGAGAAGAACATTCCGTATAGGGTTTGAAGCGTATATCGCTTCGGGTTTGTTGAGTTTGTAGGGTTTATAGCGTTTGTTGGGTTATCTTGACTGAAGCTCTATTTGTAACCCGACTGTAGCGAACAGTAAACATAGAAATATATTCTGGGGACATTCTTCGACTAGGGCTTATGCTCCCACAGGAAGAGTGTCCTCAGAATTTCCAACCCCGAACACATAAGTCTTTTCTTCCGGACAGATTGACTATCTCTACATAGAGAAGTATAATGCTGTTTGAGTCAGAATGTCACACCTCTCTTCACAACGGAACAAAAAGGAGTTATCATGGGCGATAAAGGCCAGAAAGATAAGAATAAACACAACAAACAAGCGAATAAAGCAAAAGACGTCAAGAACGCGGAAAAGAAGAAAAAACAGGAAAAAACGTTCTAGCAAAAACGTTTCCGCCCTCAACCGTAATACTTGCAAAAAGTTTTGTTTTGCGTGTGGTCACCTTTCTCCAAGAACAGTAACCGGTTTTCGGCAAATTATAACAGCTTCTCACGAAGATTGCTTCGTCGCTCCCTGCGCTGTCAAAACACGGAGGTTTTGATCCACTTCGAACATTACGTTCTCGGTGCCTGTTGCCTGTAAATTAGCATAACGCATAGAGCACAGCGTTTTATTCGGATATCGTATAGCAAATGTCGTATAGCGCGAACAGAAATAAAAATATATTCTGGGGACATTCTTCTCCCAGAGTTTATACTCCCACGGGAAGAGTGTCCTCAGAACTTCCACCCTCAGCTTTAAGACTGCTTCCTTTCCATTACACATAGAACATTACACGGCGCCTCTAACATCTAGTATCCCAACGCTCTCTATGCTATAATATCCTCGTACCAAAACAAGGAGGTATTTATGGAAAACAAAACCACATGTGTAGTGACCGCGGTCCTTCCGGGCATCGGGATATTGCTGTTACTTGCGGCCGGGTTCGATCTTTTTCCGGCACAGGACAATCTTCTCGTGTTCCTGGGTATAGCGTGTTTTATTATCAATCCCATCATAAAGAAGATCACTAAGACCAGCTGCTGTAAATAGTTTCCGTCCAACCGGGCCGGAAAATTTATGAAAAGAGATGAAAAATGAAAAAACTCTTTATACTGCTTTTTGTGTTCAGTCTGCAGTTGTTTGCCTCTCTTTCTTCCGCACAGGATAAAGCCCAAGATATTTACGATCATGCCGGGTCATTAGAGGAAAGGACCGAATACAAGGCGGCCGAACAAACCTATCTTGACGCCCATTCGGCCTTCATGGATCTGGGAGAGACGGATCAGGCATACCGCTCGCTTTTGGATGCGCGTCAAATGCATAGGATCACGCTTCAATACCCTTATACCGAAGAAGAAGCCGTAAAGATGTTAAATGAAAGCTACCCATATGTTTCCGAAGAAATATCTTCCTGGATAGCTGCGGGAAAGGCAGACTTTCTTCAAGCGGGCGGCGCGAAACTCTATTTCGAGGACCTTGTCAAGAATATCGCCTTTCGGGATATCCCTCTTATTCGAAAAGCTTCCGCTATAAAAGAACAGGGAGACCCCTTTTTCGACGGGGCGCGTAATATCATCTTCCGTTTGCCGGAACCCGGCGATACCTCCGCCTTTGGGCTCCATTTTACCCACCCTATCGAGTTCATGGCAGAGTCAAGTTTGATCATCCCTCGTGAAAAACTTCCACAAGAAGGTCTCCTTAAACTATGGGTCCCGATGCCTATAGAGACTTCAGCCCAGTCGGATGTGCGTGTGGTTTCTATCTCGCCTGAAAAATACCTGAAGATACCGCTGAAGAAGGATGCGGATATCGGGATAGCATATTTTGAAATAGACTTGAACGGTCTCAAAGAAGACGTGAATATAAGCACGCAAACCGTCTTCACGCGTTATGAGGAACATTTAGTGATAGACCCATCGGATATAAGCGAATACGATACCGGATCTCCTCTTTACAAACGTTATACGCGGTCACAGAAGAACATCCCCGTAGATGAGACTTTCAGAAAAAAAGCGCTCGAGATAACCGGTAAGGAGAAAGATCCTTATCTTGCTGCAAAAAAGATATATGATCATATTCTGGATAATGTGCGGTACAGTTTTATGCCGCATGTGACTCTCGCCGCGCTTGATGTGCCTGAACCGGTTTTCGTGATGAAAAACTCTTTTGGAGACTGCGGAGCGCAAAGCATGTATTTTTCTTCACTGTGCCGGGCTCTCGGTATTCCCGCGCGCGCCTGCGGGGGCATGCAGCTCTTTCCGGGAGCGGAAGGAGATCACTTCTGGGCGGAGTTCTACCTTCCTAATTACGGCTGGATACCCGTTGATACGACCATTGCCGAAAGCTCCGATTGGACGGACCGAATAACAGATGAAGAACGCCGGATCTATAAAGATTTCTATTTCGGTAATCTCGACCCATACCGCTTGGTGATACAGAATGATGTTGACGCTCCCCTATATCCTGCGCCGGAAGAAAAGCTCATCATATCTTGCGCGATACAAGAACCCGCCGTGGTATGCGTAACATGCGCGGATGACCTGGCTGAGAATATGGATAAGTACTGGAAGATAAAGGTAAGTCCTGTTGAGAAGGAACTATAGAAGATTGAACCGTAGGGGCACGGCATGCCGTGCCCCTACCGCCATTTACCATTCACCGCCGCGCGTCTTCCCAATATCCCGATATTATGCTAGAATATGCCGCATGAAACGTTTAATACCCATAAGATCAAAAAAAGATATTCCTCAAGAACATAAGGATACTCCCATAGGCCGGCTATTCGAATATCACAATTTTGAACGTCCTAGAGAGGTCTATTCCGAGGCCCAGCTGCTCGTGGGTATGTGCATGGATAACCGTAAACATCTCCATATACCCGATAACTTTTCTTATATCATAAGGACAGGCGGGGCCAATATGCGTTACAGCGAATTCAAGCTCTCCTATGCCATCGGTGTGGGAGGTGTCCGCCATGTAGCGCTGATAGGGCATGACGGATGCGGAATGGTAGATCTCGTCTCGCGCAAAGAACAATGTATCCAAGGTCTGATCGAAGGGGCGGGTTGGGAAAGAAAAGCGGCGGAGGAACATTTTGATCATTTCGCACCGATATTCGAGATAGGCGATGAACTGGATTTTGTCCTGAACGAGGCTGAGCGCCTGAGGTCCAGATACCCTAAGATCACTATAGTTCCTCTTATGTACCTAGTTGACGACGGTCTTCTCTATATGATAAAAGAATGAGCGCTCAGATAGTTCGTAGTCGGTAGTTCATAGTTCGTAGTGAGGGAGCTAGCAAATAGAGATCGACTGTAACTCTAATTTACGGCTACGAACAACTAACTCCGAACTTTTTAACTGTTCTCACTTAACACTTAAGACTTATAATTTAACACTTCTTTTCTCTAGCATCTAAGCCCGGAACCCCGGATTCCAAACCGAAAGAAAAACCTTTGATAATTCCGCAGCATACGGTATAATTACTTTCAGACTTAAGAATAACAGAAAATAACGGATGAGAAAGGATGCTCTTATGGATTGCCCTATGTGGATAGACTTTACAAGGACCTGCGGCGAAACAATAGGTTTTTCGCCTGACGACACTCTTGATTTCTGCTCTACGGATAGTTATATAGACTGTCCTTTCTATCGGGCATTAAATGATATAGGTTATCATTGCGAGTATCTCAGCTCATTTCTAGCGCATGAACATTTCAAGGTGTGTGACTTCCGTGAGTTCGCGCAAATAGCCAAAGGATACTGCCTTTCCGAAAAGAACAATCTGAGCTGTGAACGTTATAAGATGCGCAAAAAAGGCGAGACACCTCCTTCGAATATGCTGCCCGACGGAACGATCTTCGAAGGAACAAAGTAAGCCGTATCCATCTGTAGTCTTAATAGACCAGAAACTTGTTAACCTTTAAACTTGTTAACCTTTAAACTTTTTAACTTTTAAAACCGCCCACACTTACCACTTACGACTTAACACTTTTTTCTCGTCCGTTTAGGGCGGACACATAGGTCCGCCCCTACCCTAACACTCTGACACTTTGACTCTAGCGCGAAGCGCGGTGACTCTCTGACTCTACTTCGTCTTTCTTCCCGCTCTTCTCATCACCGTCATCGTCTCTATATGAGGGGTATGCGGGAAAAAGTCATACGCGTATACCTTAGTAACATCGTATGAAGACATGAGCGTCTTCATGTCCCGAGTAAGCGTCGCCGGATCGCATGAAACATATATTATCATCCCGGGCCCTGAATCCGCGAGACGAAGGCATACGGCCGGATCCATACCTTTTCTGGGAGGATCCACGATGACCGCGTCGACCTTTTCTTCAAAGAGCGTTCTTATCATGTTCTTGCAGTCCGATAGGCGCGCGTCGAATCCTGTTATCCCGTTCATTCCGATAGTACGTTTCATATAATAAAAATTCTCTTCGTCCGATTCGACCCCGATCACACGGCCCGCTTTCGGCGACAGCAATACACCGAATGTCCCCACCCCGCAATATAGGTCCGCTAAAGTTTCTGTGCCGGTAAGAGCAAGTTCTTTTTCTATATCTTCGGACAGAACAGATAACTGTCCTGTGTTGACCTGGAAGAACGAGCCTATCCCTATACAAAGATCCTTATCTCTCAGCCTTTCGATAAAAAACTCATTACCACGCATCGTCTTTCTTTTCCCTGTAACTCTGTCAACAAGAACAAGTCCGGCGACATTGGACATACCGTCAATATCCGCTAGGGCGAGCAGAGCGTCTTCTGCGTCCGGACGCTCCGTGTGGTATATCCCCGCCAATATCTCTTTTTTTGTGTTCTCGCGAACTATCACACCATCGATCCATCTTAAGGACCTTTCTTTCACTACGCGTATCAATTCTTTCAAAAAAACATTCATATTCTCGGATGCCAGATAACATCCGTCTATCCTGATGAAACGGTCGGTGCTCCGCGGCAGGTTATACGCTAAGCTCGGAGAACCTTCTTCCCATATGATCTTGAAAACGGCCTTGTTCCTGTATCCCCATATCCGGGGGCTTGGCCGGAACACCGGTTCGAGGTCCAGGCTCAGATGATGTCCGAGTATATCTTTTATCTGACGGGCTTTAAGTTCCGACTGATAGACGGGCTCAATATACTGATAAGGAGCACATACCATATAGTGTGTGCATCGCGGCGATACTCTGTGAGGCGAATGTCCCGTTACACTGACAGTCCGTCCCTGGATATGGTTCTTCGCATCTTTAATGACCTCTATTTCCGCTTCTTCTCCGCTCAGCCCATGGTCCGTAAAAACGACCTTTCCCCCGGACTTACCCATACTTTTACCCGGATATACTATCCTGTCTATTTTGATACGCATACTGTATTGTATCATACTTCCCCCGGAGCCGATATGGATTTGACATTAAAGAAACCCAGGGGTATACTACATGCACATGACCTCTCATACACATCAAAACTTCCGGGAAACCCTTAGCTTTATAATATGACCGTAAAGGGGATCTTCCCCCCCAAGGAGGTAAGATATATGTCAATTATCAAAGAATTCAAAGAATTCGCCGTCAAAGGCAACGCGGTAGATATGGCCGTAGGTATCGTTATCGGCGCTTCTTTCAATAAGATAGTCAACTCTCTGGTGAACGACGTGATCATGCCGCCTATAGGATGGATACTCGGCGGGACCAATTTTTCCGATCTGGTGATCACTCTGCAAACCGCTACGGATAACCGACCGGCGGTCGTACTTAAATACGGCGCGTTCATCAACAATGTCCTTGATTTTTTCATAATAGCGTTCTCGATCTTCGTTCTGGTAAAGGTCATGAACCGGCTGAAAGATAAGGAGAGCAAACAATGAGAACAAAAATAATTATGATGTTGACCTTATTGTCCGCCTCTGCTTTTATCATGCCGTTCCACCACACGGCTTTTGCGGAGCACAAACCTACTCTCCCTAAAATTAAAAAACCGGTACCGGTTATCCCGCGGACGATAAAAGCGTCGGAGAAAGCTCATCATGAATATATCCGGTCTAATGACAAGAACGGAGACGGCGTAGTAGATGATCGGGACCGTTTACTATGGCTCAAGGAAAAGCATGATGTCGAACCGACCGTTCTTGTGTCTACCGAGAACGAAGATATAGTCGAGGTCATGGACCTTGACAGTGATGGGAATGTCGATGCTGCGGAAATGCAGTATTTTTATTCTAAATACGATATTGACGGCAATGGTGTGCTTGAAGAGGAAGAAATAACCTTGGCGTCCGATTAATATTGTAACAATATATTTACAGGAGAACTATCTTGAAAAAATGTCCTTATTGCGCGGAAGATATACAGGAAGAAGCCGTTAAATGCAGGTTTTGCGGTGAGTTCATGATAAAACAAAAAGAAGAAAAATGGTATTTCAGGACTAACTGGGTCTTTATAGCCTTCCTGATGGCCGGGCCTTTTGCCCTTCCCCTTTTGTGGCTGAACCCGCGTTATTCGGTAAGGACCAAAACCGTATCCACTCTATTTGTTGCCCTTGCGACATACTATTTTACGGTCGCGACCGTGGATGCCGTCCGGACCGTAATGAAATATTACGAACAGCTGTTCTAGGGTTTGTCGAGTTTATGGGGTTTGTTAGGTTCAACTGATATTATAGCGGTGAACCGTAGGGGCACGGCATGCCGTGCCCCTACCACCTGACTTCTGTCTTCTGAACTATTGATCCTTACTCCTTATCCTCTTCCATCTCCTCTTTCCCTCTGCCGAGCTCTTTGAGCAATTCGTTTATCCTACTTTTCAATTCCACCATCTTCTGTTCTCTTCCAACGGTAACTTTATGGAACTTCGTTAGATCGTCCACTCTTTTCTCAAGTATTCCCTTGCTCTCCTTCAAAGCCTTTTCACTCGAAGCTAATTCCTCGTTCATCTTATACAATTCCATCTCTCTCTCTTTCAGCTTTTGGTTCAATTCCAACAATTCGTCCGCCCTTTTTTTCTCGCTCTCCATTCTTAATGCCGCGGCCGTATTCTCTTTCTCCCTTTTTAACGAATCTTCGAGTTTTCGCGATATTTCACCCACAAAAAGATCGATATTGTCGATATCGTATTCCATCTGTATCTGTATTTTTTGTTTCATTACGTTTTCGCTTATATCCATCATTTTCTTTCCCAGTTTCGACATCGACCCGAGAACGGACCTAATAACAAAGAACGCGAGAAGCGCCCCAAACATCATTACCATAAATGAGAACAGAAAAAGACTGTTCCGCAATTTAATAACGGGGACGAACAGTTCGCCTATTTCACGTTCCACGATTAGCACCCAACCTAACCCTTTAAAATCCATATATCCATCGGAATGGACGACCACCAGCATTTTTTCTTGATGTGCCCCATCTTTATCTTTCGTTAACTCCACGAAAGGAGCCCACCCGTCCGGAAGATCGGGAACGAACGTATACGTTGTCTCGCCGAGAAATTCATCCTTTATGGATGAATAGATATTTCTGCCGTCTTGTGTTAACAATGAAAAACTTGTTATCTTAAATCCGGCTGTATCCTTTAATCTGCTAACCCTATTTATGATACTCTTCAAGTTGTAGACCGCTTTAAGCACCCCCAGGAATGTGCCGTCCTCATCCTTGATCTTTATACCCATCTCTATAGAATAGACTTCCGAGCTCTCGTCATATCCTACTTTACCCAGGTATACCCCTTTTTTCTCCGTTTCCTGCCACCATTTCTCGTCTGCCTGATAATAATCTGATGTTCCGCCGGTCTGCCCTATATTAACTCCGTATTTGTTCGTTATGAAAACCTCTCCGAAAACATCATATCCATACTTTTTTCTGAGAAGACCTGTCATTTTGCGAAGTTTATAGGATACCGGGTTCCCTATTATTGTTTCCATAAGAGGTATAGTCCCGATGTCCTGAGAAGGAGTCCAGTGCCAATCGTTTTGAGAAATATAGGAAGAAATGTTCCCGTAAGTTTCAAATTCCCGGTCGGATCTCTCAAGACTTTCTTTTATCAATGTCTCTTGAGCATATATTTCCAGCCCTTCTATTCTCAGATATATGCTTTTGTACATATCGTCCAGTTCCGAGACCCCGAACCTGATAAACTCCTTTTGAATGATATCTTGAAGTATTTTCTTCCCTTTTTCAGCATAATAAGACCCTGCGGCGCCCATTAAGAGCGTAAAAAGGAAAAATCCCGCAAATCCCATTATTAATTGATTTTTTATTTTCATATTTTCCGCCCGTTAAAATTTTAAGAACGCATCAGTATTCCTTACACACTGCGCGTCAATATCTTCAAGTATACCATAAAAATATATAACGGGGTATTCCGCGGCTATCGAAGAGACTAGAGACCGAACTCCGCACGATCTAACCTGGTTAACCCTGCCAGGTAAAAGATCTGAAATGCTTTCCTTGCAAAGGGGACACTTCCCTCCCCCCGTTGTTTTGCATTCGCAAAACAAAACACGGGGGTTCGGGAGGATGTCCCCACCTGCTGGGTCAGCGAATATTGGTTCCTTCTCGCTTCTAGCTTCTGACTTCTCACTTCTGAGCTCCATATGCTATAATATCCCCATGTGGTACACGTATATATTAAAATGCGCTGACGGGTCTTTATACGCCGGGTCGACCACAGATATGGACCGCCGCGTAAAAGAACATAACTCCGGTAAAGGTGCAAGTTATACGCGCGGACGCGTGCCCATCGAACTTGTATATAAAAAATCCCACTCTGCGAGGTCTTTCGCCCAGAGACACGAGGCGGAGATAAAAAAAATGCCGCGTCCTATGAAACTTTCTCTGATATCTCATTATCATATGGATAGATAAGAACTATCAGGACATTGGAAGTGCAGGACATTATGTCTGAAAAAGAACGTTATATAGCACATATCGACATGGACGCTTTCTTTGCCTCTATAGAGCAAAGAGATGATCCTTCTCTAAAAGGCAAACCCGTCGTTATCGGCGCCGATCCCAAGCTCGGTCAGGGCCGAGGAGTGGTATCTACCTGTTCTTATGAAGCCCGTAAGTTCGGAATACACTCGTCTATGCCTATATCCATAGCTTATAAAAAATGCCCTCATGCGGTCTTTATCAGACCCGATATGGAAAAATACTCGGGCGTATCGGAGAACATCTTGTCCCTTCTTGAAAAATTCACACCCGACATAGAACCCGTAAGTGTCGATGAAGCGTTCCTTGATATCACTAATACTTTTCATCATTTCGGTTCTCCCGTAGAGACATGCCGTAAGATAAAATCCCGGATAAAAGAACGGACCGGACTGACATCTTCCATGGGACTCGCCTCGGTAAAGATGGTCGCCAAGATCGCGTCCGACATTCAAAAACCCGACGGTCTAGTGGTCGTCCCGGCAGGAACCGAGAAGGATTTCCTCGGGCCCCTTCCTATAGAACGTTTGTGGGGCATAGGCGCGAAGACCGCGGCCGTTCTTCATAATATGGGTATATACAAGATCGGGGATATCTCACGAAGAAGCCCGAACGAGCTAACAGAGGCTTTAGGCGAGATCGGAACTCATATATGGGAACTGGCGAACGGTATAGACGAAAGGGAAATAGAGTCCCAACATGAAGCCAAGTCCGTCAGCAACGAATATACGTTCGAAAAAGACGTTTCGGATATGAACACGATAAAGGACGCTCTTATGCGTATCAGCGAGAAAGTCTCATACCGCCTGCGCGCAGATCATATACAGGGAAAGACCATAACCCTTAGAATACGTTTCTCGAATTTTAGCACCTACACTAGGTCTCGGACTATAGGATCACCAACCAACTTTGCTGAAGATCTATACAAAACATCCCTGGACCAGCTAGGTGAATTCGATATCGGTCCGTCAAAATGCGTACGTCTTCTCGGCGTGCGCGTATCAAATCTTTCGGACATGTATCCAGAAAACGATCTTTTCACAGCCGATGATTTTTGTGATAAAAAGAAAAAAGATCTGCATATGGCGATCGATAAAATTATTGATAAATTCGGGGAAGGCTCGGTCAGGAAAAGAAGATAGAGTCTAGAAGCTAGAAGGCAGAGATTAGATAGTATTTGGTGTTCAGTATTCTGCTTCGCTATTAAACAATATGGCTCGATGGTATGGCTACGCAGAAACAAGTTCTGGTACGAAGTTTCTTCGAAGTTCTACCAGTTAGCCCAAAAAGGAAAGAACGAAGAAGAATGGTGTTTGGTGGATGGTTAATAGAGGGTAGCGTAGAGTGTCTTGTAATCTATTAAACTGTCACCCGAAGAGGCAAGTGTTCCGGACTCAGACAGTCCTCGTCCTTCGGACTGCGGAACTCGCCGTTAACACCCGCCCCTTCGGGTGACAAAGTTATTTACGTAACTCTGAATCTACGGGGATGGCGGGGAAAAGCTCGGAAGATTGTGGCATGCAATCCGCTAAAGCGGATTGAGGAGAGAGGCGCCGAGAACGTAATGTTCGAGGTGGGCAAAACGTCCCGTTTTGACGACGAATGACGTCCTTTCTTCCGTCATTGCGGGAAGAGAGCGCCTGCCTACCGGCAGGCAAGAAGCGAACGACGAAGCAATCCCTCTTAGAAGTTGTTACCAGAAACCGGTTACCAGTTACCAGAAAACGCAAGTCACGGGTTACAGGTAACAGGCAACTGGTTACTTTGAAGAAGCTACTGTTCACCATTCACTAAATACCAAATACCATTCACCATCTGACTTCTACCCTCTGACGAGCACCTGCTCAGCGATCATCTCGGCTTTGGGTTTTCCGACAAGGTTCTCGGCTATTTTTAAGGCGAAAACTAGCGCCGTCCCCACACCTTTACTTGTTATAATCCTGCCGTCCTGGACAACATCTTCTCCCGTGAAAATGACGTTCGAAGAGAACCCCCGTTCCATACCCGGGTAACAGGTGGCCTTTTTTCTGTCAAGTATACCTATCGGAGCAAGGACTATCGCGGGTGAAGCGCATATCGCCGCTATAATTTTACCCTTCTCTTTCATCGAAGAGATCATCTCTTTTACCTTTTCGGAGCTCGCCAAGTTCTCGGCACCGGGCGTCCCTCCCGGCAGGATAAGAGCGTCATAAGGGCCTTTGCATTCCTCAATGATCTTATCGCATTTTATAGAGATATTATGCCCTCCCGTCACTACTGCCGAAACCAGGCCGGCAATAGTAACATTTATCTCGGAGCGCCTGAGCACATCTATTACCGTGACGGCTTCCGTCTCTTCGAAACCGTCGGCAAGGATCACTAATGCCTGTTTTTTCATGTTTCCTCCTATTAGAGTTTAACTGATATAAAGAACCAATACCCGCATACCCAGCATATGGGGACATTTCCCGACCCCCGTCGCTTTTCTACGCAAAGCGGAGCAGCGGGGGGAGGAAAGTGTCCCCTTCGCGGCTATCTATCTTGTCACAAAATCAACGGCGATCTCTATACTCTTTTTCTTGGCATGCGCGCATTTTTCTTTCGCGGGCGCGTCCATGACGCTCCATAGCGGCGCACTAAGAGGGAGATCGCTGACAAAAAGTATCCCCACGGCGTTCATCCCGGTTCTCTCCGCCGCGGTATATACGGCCGATAGTTCCATCTCGACAGCCGAAAAACCTTTTTTTTCGATCCGAGAAAGAAAGTCTTTACTCTCCGCGGTTAGGGATCCTATGGTATAAACATCCGCATATTTCACCGTTTCATTATTTTCTTTCATGAATATCTTCAATTTTTCAGTATATCCCGTCGAGCGTCCCTTTAATTTTCCATTATCCCCGAATATTTTTCCTAATAAGGACCCGTCATGATAACAGCTGAACCCTTCGCCGTTGAAAGCGCTATTCCCCACAACTATATCGCCCAAAGAAAGTTCTCCCAAGCCTCCGCACGATCCGAGAAATACAACTTCCTCGGCACAGCTCTCTGCTATGAGCATAATAGCGTCACCCGCCGGACCGCTCCCTATACCGCATTTTACAACACAAAATTCTTTACCGCCCGTCTCGACCTTAACTCCGGAATATAATTTTCCTTTAAAACGTTCCTTTATCCGGCCGTGCGCCGCGAACATTCCTGCCTCCATGAAAGGCGTTATGATAACGGCTTTTGTCAGCGTTTCAGGAGAACATCCAAAACAATATTTAAATAATTTTTTGTCTGTCATATTAAAAAAAACGGGGACGCCCCGTTAATGTGCTGTCCCCTGCCGTTTATAATGCCTCTTCTGATACTTTTATCTTATACGGATTTTCCTATCAGACCGAGAACCTTGTCTATTTCAAAAGGTTTGTATATTATGTCCGAGGCCTTTTCTTCTATTGCCTTATGGACCATCTCATCTACGGAATAACCTGTCATCATTATTACGGTGGAGTCCGGGTATATCCGTTTTATATGTTTAAGTGTCTGTACGCCGTCCATCTTAGGCATCATGATATCAAGGAACATGATATCGAATTTCTTATCTTTCATTATATCAAGCGCCTGTTCCCCGCCGTAACAACTTTCCGCTATATAATCGTTGGCTCTTAATATGTCGCAGAAAACGTCGGCGAAATCCTTATTATCATCAATTATCAGTATTCTTTTCTTTTCCATTGTTCCTCGTGTTTAAGTGATCGCTATCTTACCCTGCTACATAAAGTAAATTCTACAATACCGGGTTCTATTTGTCGATACATTTATTCAGCGGCGGGTTTTTTCTTGAACACCGATCCGTTAAGGACCTCGGTCAGCCCTTTAGCGGTTTCCTTCATCATTGCCCCGGGATCCATAAGGATCTTTTCGGCAGCACCGGTGGTACTTCCCACCGTATCTTTGACCATCGAAGTTCCGGCGGAATAAGCCCCCTTCAGGATATCCTGCACCTTCGTCATAGGCATGCTGATAATATTCGATATGGCAGTATTCCTTAGCACGCTCGATATTATGAGCCTTATAAGAGTGTAAGGGTCGTTTATATCACGATATTCCTGGTCAAGTTTGACATCGAATTCCCGCAGAACGGGCGGTTCTACGGCATAATTATGGTATACGACTTTTCCCGCCTTAAGACCGAGCAGCTCTATTTCTATATCCCTTATTTTCCCTTTTTCTTTCTTTTCCATTTCGGCGCCGTCGGCCTTGGACGCTACCGCTTTCAGATAATTGAGATTGACCTTGCCGTCGGAGTTCTTGATTATATGGATCTCTTTCAGGAAAACCCTTAACTCCTTGAGGTATATCGTGCCTCCGAGCAGTTTTCTTAGATCATAATCCACGTATATCTCCGGGACATCGGCCATAAGCCTGTCCTTATACGTTTCGGGATTATAGAATTTCATGTCCTTTATCTCCACGGTCGTTCTTAAGATATTGACCTTCATCTTTCCTATATCAAGTTTAACACCGGTCACAAAAGCACACGATCGCTCCAGCATGATCTCGATGATCTTATCCTTCATTAAAAAAGCGGTAATAAGCATTACCGCCAGCAGTAAGATCGTCACACGCTTCATGTCAGCTCTCTTTCTCCGTCATTACCGAGATACCTTCCGGCTTCTGACAGATCTTTTCTGTCGGTTATTTTTATATTATGTGTGTCGCCTTCTATTATCCTGACCGCTAGTCCGGAACGAATGATAAGTCCGCAATCATCGGTAATACCCTCCGCGCCTTGTTCTTCACCCTCACGATGTGCTTTAAGTATAACCTTATATTTAAAACCCTGGGGGGTTTGCATACGCTTCATTTTTTTTCTTTCAGGCACTCCGGATATATATCCGCTATCTTCGAACACAATTGTATCCGTTACATCTATCGCGGGAGCGGCGGCGCCTTTATCTTCCGCGGCCTTGATGACCTCTTCTATTATGCTCCGGCTCACAAAAGGCCTCGCCGCGTCATGGATAAGCACTATTTTCGCGTCTTCGGGACACCTCTTAACTCCCAGAAAAGAAGACTTCTGCCGGGTATCCCCTCCGGGGATGATATCGATGATCTTTCCTATACCGCTCTTTTTTATCATCTCTCTCATCCTGACGATATGCTCTTTCGAGCTTACCACTATCACCCCGCTGACAAGATCATGCCCGGCGAAGCTTTCAAGAGCATACATTATCAGCGGTTTGCCTCCTAACTCGATGAACTGTTTAGGCTCACCGCCGTTCATCCGCTTTCCTTCGCCTCCGGCAAGTATAATAGCGATGGTCTTGTTTTTTTTCATATGGTCCTTTGTTTCGTATAGAGTATAGCGAAATTAAAAATAAAAACTGTAGGGGCGCGGTTTCCGCGCCCTTCTTTATTAGGGCGGGGGAACCCCGCCCCTACATCTTTACCCTATCTCCTGATCTCTGACTTCTATTTCCACTACGAACAATGAACTACGAACTACGAACTTTTTAACCCGTTCTCCCTGAACACACCTTTTTTCATCAACACAGCGCCGTCTAAATATATATCGGGAGCCCTGATCACACCGTCGAGATGAAGAGCCACGTCATTCGTCCCGCCGAAAGAAAGATCGTTGCCTACAGCCACATGTACGGTGCCTATGACCTTCTCATCTTCAAGTATATTGCCCGTTATTTTGGCTTTGGGATTGAGACCGATACCCAGTTCCGCTACATGATACGCTTTCTCGCCCGCCGCTTCCAAACGTTCCATTATCTCTTCTGAACGGTAACCCAGGATAGAAATAACCCTTCCTTTTTCCGTTTTAAAAGTTATAGGTGAATCCAGTATGCCGATATCCGGGAACGACGCATCTACCACATATGTCCCCTCGCATGTCTCCGGGGCGAACGCTACTTCCCCTTCCGGCAGGTTACCGAAAGCTCCCGGCGAGTCAAAACATCCGCCTTCTCTCCCGAAAAAACTTCCGGAACTCACCCCGAAAGAGATATCGGTCCCTTTTTCGGTAACAACTCGGACAACCGAAGCCTTTTCAAGAAGTCCGCATAGCTTGAGAGATCTCTCCCGTAACTTGTCATAATCTATATCCATACACCGGTTGATCATGTCCTCTGTTACCGAAGGCATGGTAGCTATCCGCGCGCCTTTCAGCGTAGCTTCCCGTCTGGCCCTAGTATGAGTGAGCGATCTGTGTGTAATAAGTATCTCTACATCATAATGGAGCATAACTTCGGCTATCTCTTTAGGCGGTTCTTCCGCGTGCTCGTTTCTCGGAGCCATAACAGCGATATCTGCACGGGCAGTGATCCCGCGGGCGTATTCGTGGAACGCCCGCCCTATTTCTTCTTTCATCGTATCGGTGACAATAAGACATGATTCTCCGCACCGCAGTTTAAGAGACCTTTTATATACGGCTTCCAAAGCCTTACTGTCCACCATATTGAACACCATTTCCTATTTTAGCAGCCACATTCCAGCGCCGATAAGTATCACACCCAGTAATTTCATACCCGTCAATTCACCTATACCCCCGGGGCTTGCTTGCCCTGCCTGTCCCGCCTGTCCCGAGCAAAGCCGAGGGGAGCTTGTCGAGGGGAGCGAAGCCGAAGGGTTCCCAATTGATCCTGCAGTGTCCCGAGCAAAGCGAGGGAAGCCCCGGCTATTTCCCCCGCGCTAAAGTACGGGGCTTCGCCGGGGCGAATGGGTAAAGGTCTCCCTGAGAAGAAGCAAACTCAATATGAACGATATCAGGTAATAGGATCCCGCTATGGGAACCACTTTTGAGACCTCACCGATCTTAAGACCGTGATAAAAAACTATCTGAGCCGCAAAGCTGGCTAAAAACCCGGCCGAGATCAGGATCATAACGGTCCTCACGTCCACTGCCTTTATCTGGGCGGGTTTTAAGACAACCGTGCCCAAGAACACCAACCCTATAAGCACTCCCAACGATCTATAGAAAAGCGCGACCATAGGTTCTATTTTTGTGAGCCCGATCTTCTCCATTATCGGCACCACACCCCATATACATGCGGTTCCCAACGCCCACCAAAAAGCTTCCATAACGTCTCCCATTTAAGTCCGTCTTTTGCCGCTAACTCCGCCTCTTTTTCATTGCCTAATTATACTCCAAAGGCTTTCGAATTAAAACTAATTTTCGGGAGCCTTTTCTCTCCCGTCATTCTTCCCTCTTGCATATCAGGCCGGGCAGGGATATAATTATTCAAAACAATTGAACGCTTGACCTCAAGATATGACGGTCCTTTTCCTCATCGTCAAAAGCGAAAAACTCATAAACATGCTTCGAAAGACTCTTTACATCATAATTCTCTGTATCCTTATTTTTTCATCCATCTCCTTCTTTGATAACGTCCCCTTGGAGGCGAAACCTGAGAAGAAGGAGAGTTTGACCGTTCTGGGAAGCGATAAATTCCCGCCCTATTCCTATCTTATCGACAATACGCCTTCCGGATATTTCATAGACCTTACAAAACTTATTTTTTCCGAAGCGGATATCCGTATGGATATAAAGCTCATGCCTTGGGAAAACTGTCTTTCGTGGTTCAGGACAGGCAAAGCCGCCGTTCTTTTGGGATGCCCTTATGACGAAAAGAGCGAGAGGTTCATGTCCTTCTCGGATCCCGTATACAATATGGTCTTTTCTGTTTTTGTCAATGCCGACAACCGGCACGTCACCTCCCTGAGGTCCCTTGAAGGTACTATTGTAGGCGTCCGCCGCTGGAGCCCGGTAATAGTGAACCTCAGCAAGAACGCCACTTTACGACTGGTAAAAGCCGATTCGGCTTTGGACGCGCTTAAAAAATTGAAGAACAGAGAGGTTACGGCCATAATAGTCGAAAGAGATACCGCTCTTTACTATATACAAAAATACGGTATAGAAGACATCAAGATGCTCGAAGATATCATCCCCGTATCCTTCGCTTATTGCTTTGCTCTGGGCAAAGGAAATGAAAAACTTTTAACTGATCTCAACAGAGCGATAGAACGCGTAACGGGTGCCGATACATACGATATGCTTAAAAGACGATGGTTCGGCACGGCCGTTTCACGTCCTTTCCCTTGGGGCACGGTGATCACTATAGCCGCGTCAATAAGCGGTCTTCTCCTTCTTCTATCCGGGGCATTATGGGTTTTCTTTCTTAATTCAACGATAAAGAAAAAAACACGTCAAATAAAAGAAATGCACCTTAAAATGGTAGAAACGGATAAACTCGCTGTTCTGGGCAAACTGGCCGGTCAGATAGCTCATGAGCTTCGGACACCGCTCAGCATAATACATAACTCGGTATATCTCCTGGGAAAAGAAGGCGGCGAAGATAAAGCTTTGTTCGAAAAACGTCTGGGAGTTCTGGAAGAAAAAGTAAAATTATGCAGCAATATCCTTGAAAGCATACTCAGCTATTCTCGCGTAAAAGCCGAGACCGTAGCCTCGGTCTCCGTAAAAGAATGCGTGGAAGAAGTTCTGCACGATCTGAACCTGCCCAAAGAGATCACGACGGATGTTTCCTTCGAGAACGAAGGTGCCCTGACAGTTTTTATGGATCTACGTCAGCTGTACAGCGTCCTCAGGAACCTGTTCCTTAATTCAATACAGGCTATGAATAATAAAGGCAGATTAGAGATCAAAGTATTACCGTCAGACAAAGGCAGGACCGTTACGATACGCATATCCGACACGGGCCCGGGTATAGTAGAAAGTGCCCGAAATAAGATATTCAATCTTTTTTACAGTTCGAACATAACAAATACCGGTCTGGGTCTGCCTATATCCAGATCCATTATCGAAGCCAATAACGGCGAACTTTATCTCGGAGAAACAAGTCACCGTGGTTCCTGTTTTATCATCAAGTTACCTTCGTCAAGGGGCAAAAAAATATGAAAAAAAGAATATTGCTTGTGGATGACGATAAAGATATGTGTTCCACTCTGGCGGATGTTCTGTCGCTGGATACGGAATTTGAGGTCGAGTATACGACAAAACCTCTCGATGCCGTGGACAAAGTCCGGGAAAATGATTACTCTCTTATAGTGCTCGACTATAAAATGCCGGACATGAACGGGATAGAACTATTGCAGAACATAAGGTCCATAAAAATGAACATACCCGTTATCCTGCTCACCGCTTTTTTGTCCGCGGAACTGGTTGAAAAAGCCCTTAAAGCGGGCGCGGTGAAGGTCCTTTCTAAATTCATATGGCCCAATGAAATCTCCAAACAAATAAAGGATATTCTTCGATAAACACCCTTGCAACTTCCTTCTAAATGTGATATTGTGTCCCTGTTTTTTAAACGAACCCATGATTTATGGAGCGAAGAGACATAGATCATAAGGTTGAACTTACCCCGCCCCCGTTGTTTCGTTTTATTTTCGCGAAAGCAAAACGAAACAACGGGGGCACATTAAAAGGAGTATTTTATGCCGACCTTGATCTCTATAGTACCGTTCATCGGTCTAGCGGGCGTTGTGTTCGCTATAATGACCTTCGTGTCCATCCTCAAAAGGCCGGAAGGCTCCGAAAGCATGAGCAGTATATCCAACGAAGTCCATAAAGGCGCTATGGTCTTCCTCCGGAACGAATATTCCATAATACTTGTATTCGTCGCGGTCATGGCCGCTATAATGGCGAAATTCCTTTCGCTCCAGACCGCCGCCGCGTATATATCGGGTGCTTTTTGTTCGATGCTGGCCGGGTTCATCGGGATGAAAGCCGCCACACGCTCAAGCGCCAGAACATGCGAAGCCGCCAGAAGTTTGGGAGCGGCCGAAGCGCTTACCGTAGCGTTCAAAGGCGGTTCCGTAATGGGTATAACCGTCGCGGCATTGGGCGTCATAGGGGTCGGCGCATGGTTCCTGATAACAAAGGATACTTCCGTTATAACCGGTTTCGCTTTAGGCGCGAGTTCCATAGCGCTTTTCGCCCGTGTGGGCGGCGGTATCTTTACTAAAGCGGCGGATATGGGTTCTGATCTCGTTGGAAAGATCGAAGCGGGTATACCCGAGGACGATCCGCGTAACCCCGGCGTAATAGCCGATAATGTGGGTGACAATGTCGGCGATACGGCGGGTATGGGAGCGGACCTTTTCGAATCATATGTCGGTTCCGTCATAGCCACAATGGCTATAGGGGCCTTGATGCTGAACCCGTTCAAAGCTATGTCTTTTCCTATTTTTCTGATAGCTATAGGCTTGGTCGCTTCGATGGTCGGGGTTATGTCCATAAACTTCCTTAAGAACCTCAATGCTCAGACAGCGCTCCGCAACTCGACCTTTATAGCGGGTATAATTTTTATAGCCGGCGCTTTTTTTACGACACGAGCAATGTTCGGAGGCCTGAATTATTTTTGGGCTATCGTCGCGGGTCTTCTTTCCGGTACGCTCATAGGAATAGAAAGCGAATATTTCACTTCGGGAAAACCCATTAAAGATATCGCCGAAAGCTGTAAATCGGGACCGGCCACGACTATAGTATCCGGTCTGGCGGTAGGGTTTGAGAGCACGATACTCCCGATAATAACGATCAGCGGGGCTATATTGATATCTTATCATTTCGGCCAATTATACGGTATAGGCCTTGCGGCTGTCGGGATGCTTTCTACGATAGGTATAGTGATGTCGACCGACTCTTACGGCCCTATCGCCGATAACGCGGGAGGGATCGCCGAAATGGCCGGTCTTGATAAAAGCGTGCGGGTTATCACGGATAAACTTGATTCATTGGGGAACACCACCGCCGCTGTAGGTAAAGGTTTTGCCATCGGATCGGCCGCGCTCACAGCGCTCGCCCTTTTCGCGGCGTTCCAGCAGGTCACCGGGCTTGCGGCCATAGACCTTGTCAAACCGTTAACGGTAGTGGGGCTCTTTATCGGCGCTCTCCTGCCCTTTGCCATAGCGGCCATGACGCTTAAATCCGTCGGAAGGGCTGCCGATAAACTTGTGCAGGAAATACGCCGTCAGTTCCGCGAAATAAAGGGTCTCATGGAAGGTACCGCTAAACCTGATACGCAGTCTTGTATAGATATCGCTACTAAAGGCGCGCTTCAGGAAATGATACTTCCCGGTATAACGGCTATAATAACGCCTTTTCTGGTAGGCACCTTACTGGGAGTGGAAGCCCTCGGAGGGTTCCTGGCGGGCGCAACAGTATGCGGAGTCCTTCTGGGCATAATGATGTCCAACGGAGGCGGCGCGTGGGACAATGCCAAAAAATGGATCGAAGAAGGAAATATGGGAGGAAAAGGTACCGCGGCCCATCAGGCGGCGGTTGTCGGAGACACCGTAGGAGACCCCTTCAAGGACACTACCGGTCCGGCGATGAACATACTTATTAAGCTTATGGGCATGGTCTCACTGGTATTCGGAGGTCTTTTTATTTCCATGCATGAACGGTTCATGGGTTTGTTTTAAGTTAAGAGTTAAGAAGTCAGAGATCAGAAGACAGAGGTTAGATAAAAAAAGGGGCGCTTTCGCGTCCCTTTTTTTTATTGTCATATTCCGTGCTGACCGATACTTTATTCGTGAGTCGTGACTCGTGAACAGTGCCAATAGACCAAAGACCAAAGACGATTACCGAATGATCTAACCTGGTTAACGCTGCCAGGTAAATGATCTGGTCTTATGCTAACCTAGCAGCTACTAACCAGGTTAGCATTTTTATTTTTACGTTTCGCGCCACACATTCCACATAACACATTACACAACATCTTTCGTCCCTCTTCGCTTTACTCCCCCTGATAATCTATCAAGGTGATAGGTTTATATCTGTCTATTTTTTTTGAGTAGTTAAGAAAAGGCAGTCCGATTATCGAGAATATACCCGCTACTTCCGCGCCCTGTTTTTCCACCATCCTCGCTACCGCTTCAAGTGTCCCGCCTGTGGCTATAAGATCGTCCACTATAAGCCATTTCTTACCGGCGATCAGATCGGATTTGTGTATCTCGAGCGTCGCTTCGCCGTATTCAAGCGAATAACTCTGCTGTATGGTCTCGCCCGGCAGTTTACCCTTTTTCCTGGCAAGGACCAAAGGAACGGCCCGTTTGAGCGCGAAAGGAGAACCTAGCAAAAACCCGCGGCTTTCTATAGCTATAACACCGTCTATTTGAACATCTTTATACAGATCTCCCATCCTGTCGATAACGAACTGCAAGGCTCCGGGATTGGTGAAAATACTTGTCACGTCATAGAACAGCACCCCCGGTTTAGGGAAATCCGGTATTTTCCGTATAACGTTATCTAAATTCATATTTACCCTCCGTTTGTGTATATTTTAGCATATATGTCGTATATCGTATAGAGTATAGTGTTTATAGGGTTAGTGGAGTTTATTGAGTTTAACGAATATAAATAATCAATATCCGTCCACCCATCATATGGGGACATTTCCCGTCCCCTTTGCAGCTGCCTTAGTGACTATTGAATATCTGGTAAAATCTAACCTGGTTAACGCTGCCAGGTTAGCATTTTCATTTTTACTTCTCACATTACACATCACGCATAACACGGCGCCTCTGACTTCTGCTATTACGCGAATATTTGCGCTCTATATATCTCCTTCAATCTCTCATAATCCATCGGTTCGGCATCAGGGACGAATACATAAACGTTAGTAAATTTTTTGCTTTTTTCGATAAGAATGTTCGGGTTGTCAAGATCGACGGGTTTATTAAAGGCAAGTTTTAACGTTAATGTCATCATCTCCATAAGGCGCATATAACTATCGGTAGTTAGCCTGCTGTTATCTACACCCGCAAAGAATATTTTATCATCATTTACAATATCCTTGAATTCCTTATCTTCAATAATATCTTTACCGGCCAGAACAACGATTTTTGCGTCCTTATCCCGAACTCTGGCTTCATTGATCGCCGATATAAGATCCTTATCCTCTTTTGTAATGAACGGGATACCTTTATCCGCACAGAACCTTCGGACATCGGATATCAGAGGGTTAAGCGCATCATACTGCAGGTACCTATCCTCAACATATCCTTTGATCCAGCTTGTCCCCAGCATAAAAGTAAGACCTTTTCTTTCGCTTTCAGTATTTATAAGCTTGATGATATCACTAAACATTTCCGCGTGTTTCAGCTCTTCTTTTTTGTC
>JBDRKO010000054.1:0-13594 GCA_043813915.1 Candidatus Omnitrophota bacterium | reverse complement strand
ACGCTGGGTGAGCTTATAGGATATATTCCCCGCGTCCAGGTTAGGGAATATCAGCACATTGGCCTTCCCCTCGACCACGCTCCCCGGACATTTACGCGCCGCGACCTCCGGAACGATAGCGGCATCCAATTGCAACTCTCCATCCACCATAATATCCGGCCGTTTTTCTTTTATCTTTTTTACGGCTTCGATCACGTTGTTCACGGAATCCGACGTAGCGCTTCCCTTGGTCGAATAACTGAGCATAGCTACACGCGGTTTAACATTGAACAATTTCTCAAAAAGATCGCTTGTCGCGATAGCTATTCCCGCCAACTGTCTGGCTTTGGGATACGGTATGATGGCGCAGTCCCCATAAGAGAACAGCCCGTTCTCTCCGAACGGGCTGTCTGTTATTTCCATAAGGAACGAGCTTGATACGGTCCCTATATTCTTGTCAAGTTTCAAACACTGTATTGCCGCGCGCGCCACATCGGAAGTAGTGTGACATGCGCCGGCAACAAAACCGTCGGCCATGTCCATACTTGTCATAACGGCCGCGAAATATATCAGGTTACCCATTACGACAGCTTCCGCCTCGGCTTCCGTAATGCCTTTATGTTTTCTTAGCTCATAATACCTTCCGACTATCTCGTCCTTCATCGGACATGAATACGGATCGATAACATCAACTTTATCGAGAGATATATTTTCTTTTTTAGCAAGAGCTATGATGTCTTCTTTTTTGCCCAGCAGACATACGTCCGCTATCCCTTCCCGGGCTATGAACGAAGCCGCTTTGACCACTCTCGCGTCCTCCCCTTCGGGAAGCACTATTTTTTTCTTTTCTATTTTAGCCTTTTCTCTGAGTTCCAGTATTCTGCTCATTTCATCATCTTTTCCTTAAGTTTTTTTTCTACGTTCTCCGGAACAAAATCCGATATTTTGGCTCCGAGCCGGGCGACCTCTTTTATCAATTTGCTGGATAGATATGAATACGATTCTTTGGGCATCATAAAGACGGTCTCGATCGCGCTATCGATCTTTCTGTTGGTCAAAGCCATCTGGAACTCATACTCAAAGTCCGATATCATCCTGAGGCCTCTTATAACGACTTTTGAAGATCTTTTCGCGGCATATTCGACCACAAGACCGTCAAAGCTCTCCACCGTAACGTTCCCCTGATCTTTTACCGCGTCCTTAAGCATAGACACTCTTTCCTCAACGGAAAAAAGCGGCCCTTTCTCCCTGCTTTCGGCAACGGCAATATATACTTTATCGTATAATTTTGAAACCCTGCTGATAATGTCCAAATGACCGTATGTAACAGGATCGAATGTTCCCGGATAAATAGCATTTCTAGTCATTTTTTTTAAAAACAGATATCGCTGTTTTCCCGTAAGTCTTTTGTTTATAAAGAGAAACATTCCCTTCGATCCCGGGAATGTCTTCGTCGACATGGTGCTCCAAGATAAAAAAACCAATGTGCTTTAATATATCATAATGATTTACTATAATCAAGGCTTTTTTGGCCATATCCTTCTTATACGGCGGATCCGCGAAAATAAGGTCAAATTGTTCCTTTTTAGCGTTCAAACCCTCTACTGAACCGAAGACATCCGCCTCTATCACCTCGGATCTTCCTCCGGCCCCAAGTACTTTCACGTTCTCTTTTATAGCATCCACGCAAAGGCGGTCGTTCTCGATCATGACCGCTTTTTCCGCCCCGCGGGATAACGCTTCCAACGCGTAAGCGCCGCTTCCCGAAAAAAGATCCAGCACATATGCTCCCGGGACCTGTCCCGCGATCATATTGAATACAGCTTCTCTTACCCTGTCCTTTGTTGGACGGGTCTCTCCGGACGCCGGCTGTTTTATCCTGCGTCCCCTGTATTCTCCGGCGATGATCCTCATCTTCAGATATTTTTTGTCCGGGGTCATATTACCTTTACTCCGAAACGCTCTTTGATAGCATGCTTAACCTCGGAGTTCCTTTCTCCGTTAAGCTCCGGGTCTTCCTCTACAAGTCCGAAAGCTTCCTTACGCGCCTCTTCCATTATCGAGAAATCCTTAGAGATATTCCCGAACTTAAGCTCGGGAAGACCGCTTTGCCTGGTCCCTAGGAACTCTCCGGGCCCTCTTATGTCCAGGTCTTTTTCCGATATTTTGAACCCGTCGTCGGTCTCGGCCATAGTAGAAAGACGCTCATAAGAAGCTTCCGTCTTGGGGTCTCCCAGCAATATGCAGTATGACGCGTGTTTTCCGCGTCCTATCCGCCCTCTGAGTTGATGAAGCTGTGCCAGGCCGTATCTTTCCGCATGCTCCACTAGCATTACCGTTACGTTCGGGATATCCACTCCTACCTCAATAACGGTGGTGGTAACAAGTATATCGTATTCACCGTTCCTGAACGAGCTCATCGTCCTGTCTTTTTCTTCCGTCCGCATCCTGCCGTGCACCAAGGATATCCGCATGTCGGGGAATATATCATCCTTGAGATGTCTATACATCTCCTCGGCTGCCCTAAGCTCGGATGCCTGCGTCTGTTTTATCCTAGGGTAGACGATAAATGCCTGCCTTCCTTTTTCTACCTCTTCTCGTATAAAAGCGTATACCGAATCTCTTTTCTCTTCTCCCACCCAATAAGTATTTACCGGTTCCCTGTCCGCGGGTTTTTCTCTCATAACAGATATATCCATATCCCCGAAGACCGTAAGGATCAGGCTTCTGGGTATGGGCGTCGCTGTCATTACAAGCGTATCCGGGGTCTTCCCTTTTTTAATAAGCAGTTTTCTCTGATCCACCCCGAACTTATGCTGTTCATCCACCACGACAAGACCGAGAGACTTATACGCGACATTCTCCTGTATCAGCGCATGAGTGCCTATTATGACATCCGCTTCCCCTGACGCTATCTCTTTTTCGACGGATGCCTTCAGTGACGGTTCCATCCCGCTGACAAGAAGCCTGACATTGAGCCCCAGAGGCATGAACATTTTGCTTACCGTGATAAAATGCTGTCTGGCAAGTATTTCCGTGGGCGCCATTATGGCCGACTGATAGCCTCCGGCGGAGGCTTTGAACGCCGCGTACATAGCTATAACGGTCTTTCCGCTTCCCACGTCACCTTGAAGAAGCCTGTACATAGGCTTCTCGCCGGACATGTCTTTTTCCACATCCCTTATGGCTTTTACCTGCGCATCCGTAAACTCAAAATCGAACAGTCCCGTGAAATCCGAAAGAATATTCTCCGACGTTTTATGTTTTATCCCTTTTTTTCTTATCTGCCGTCGTCTGAGCGCCATCACTGTCTGAAGTATAAAAAATTCCTCAAAGACCAGTCTCCTGTAGGCTTTTTCAAGATTATTTTCGGAGTGAGGGAAATGTATATTTTCCGCGGCGAATTTCGTATCCACAAGTTTGTTACGAGCTTGAATATGGATGGGCACTCTGTCCGGAAAATCTAACGAATATTGACGCAATGCCCGGAACATGAGTTTTCTTATATACTTCTGGGTCAGATTTTCCGTCAGCGAATAGATCGGGACTATTCTCCCTATATCCAACACGGCACCTTTTTTTTCGTCTTCCATTATCTCGAAAACGGGATGGGTTATCTGCAAACGTGTGGTCTTCTCCACCTTGCCGTACAGAAGCACTTTCTGGCCTTCGAAGAACATCTTTCTCATAAACGGCTGATTATACCATACGGCACATATTTTTTTGCCGTCGTCACCGACAAAAACCTCAAGGATGGAAGTGCCTGTCCTGGCCCGGAACACGTTAGACTTAAGAACTGTACCTGTAAGGGCTTGTGTCTCCCCTGGACACGCGTCTTTGACCGAAAGTATATTGCTCCTATCCTCGTATCTCCGAGGTAAATACGACAGGAGGTCCAAAGCATTATGTATCCCGACTTTTTCCAGTATCGGTGCCATTTTCGGACCCACGCCTTTTATGTACCTTATGGGGATGTTTTCTAGACGCTTTTTCCCTTGCATAATACCCCTTGTTATGATATTATCTGCTCTGTTTTAAAAATTATAGAAGAAAGGCCGTAATATAGCAAGAGAATGTTAATTGAACCGCGACTGACGGATACGAAGTGACATAAGTCGCCCTTTACGGGTGATCCGTATCAGGCGCAAAAAGGGTGATGTTTATCCCCCAAAACGAGAGGTATTATATATGGCAAATGCATGTTATATCTGCGGAAAAAAACCGGTCAGCGGAAGATCGATAAGCCGCAGGGGTATGGCCAAAAGTAAGGGCGGTGTCGGACAGCGGATCACAGGAAAGACTTTACGCCGTTTTATCCCTAATATACAGAGCGTTAAAGCTTTGATCGACGGTAAGACAAAAAGGATCAAGGCCTGCACAAAATGTATAAAAGCCGGTAACGTCAAAAAGGCCGTTAAAAAAACCGTTTAGATCCCTAATACTAATAAAAAAAAGCGTCCACAACGGACGCTTTTTTTTTATTGTCGGGGACACTGTTAAACACGAAAAAGGGGACACCCTTCTTCGCTGTGCAACTTTCGTGCACAGCTTCGAAGAGGTTAGTTCCTGCGAAGCTCTAACAAGGCGCTAGTTTATTAAAGAGCGAAGCAGAACACTGTCAAAGCTAAATTTGCGAACGGTACAAAAGCGCTTTCGTCCCTCGTCCCTCTTCCTTCATCCTTCGTCTATCTGTCCTCTGGCTTCTGACCTCTAATTAACTATCCTCAGATCCTTAATATTCAGCTGTATGGTCTCAATCCCCGCCCATCGGTTAACAGAAGGGGCATACGCGAGATCTATAACATCGCCCCTTACGGGCCTGGTGACTTGACTTTTTCTGAAAGTTATCGCTTCGCATGTCTGCGACCCGCACGCGGCTAAAAATTTGAAACCGCTCGCGCCTATATTCCGAGGAACACTCTTTACGCTTATCCCGCCGGTGCTGAAAACCGGTTCCTCATTACCCGGTCCGTACGGCATGAGCAATTTCAGTTCGTTCACTAGTTTCAGACCTATATGCGATAAAGGTATGCGGAGATCTACTTTAAGTTCGGGTTCGGACATGTCACTGTCCGGAGCGTCTAATTTAAAGGACGTGTTCAGGTCTTTTCTGAAAAGATCTATATTCTCGCTCTTTATCCTTATTCCGCAGGCCTGCTTGTGCCCGCCGAAGCCCACAAGATGCCGGCCCGCTCCGCCTACAGCCTCTAAAAGATCGAACCCTGCCACGCTCCTGCCGGATCCTTTTCCTTCGTCACCGTCCAGCGCTATAAGAATAGCCGGCCTAGAAAATTCCTCGGTTATTTTTGAAGCTACTATGCCGACTATTCCGGGATGCCAAGCCTCGTCGGCAAGCACTATTATATTTTCTTCTTTAAGGTCTACCTCTGTCTTGATCTTATCCAGAGCATGCTTCAATATGTCTTTCTGTATCCCCTGCCTGTTCTTATTCTCACTGTCGAGCCGGCATGCCAGCTCCCATGCCCCCTGTCTGTCGGAGGACATAAGAAGGTCCAAAGCTATACCGGCCGATCCTATACGTCCCATGGCATTTATCCTAGGACCCAAAGCAAACCCGATCTGCCTGCATGTAATATTCTCTTGGTCGACACCGGCAACTTCCATTAATGCTTTTATCCCGTGTTTACCCGTACCCCTAAGGCTTTTTAACCCGCTTTTCGCGAGGATACGGTTCTCTCCTACAAGCGGCATAACATCGGCTATCGTCCCCATAGCCACAAGGTCCAAATGTCTGTCCGCTATATCTTCCCGTCCTTTCATCAGCGCCCGCGCGAGTTTATACGCCACTCCCACTCCCGCGAGATGTTTAAAAGGATATTTACAGTCTTTCTGATGAGGGTCAACTATCGCGCAGGCGTTCGGTTTGTCCGAGATCCTTTCTTCATGATGATCGGTTATAATAACGTCTATCCCGCGCTCCGCGGCGAATTTAACCTCTTCACATGAATTTATACCGCAATCCACCGTAACAATAAGTTTCACGTTATCTTCAAGCGCGACGCTTACAGCCTGAATGTTCAGGCCGTAACCGTCATCTATACGGTTAGGGATAAACGTTTCGAATTCAGCGCCCATCTCTTTGAATATATCGGCAAGGAGAGCCACCGAAGTCACTCCGTCCACGTCATAATCGCCGTAGATCAGTATCTTTTCTTTTTTCTCTACGGCTTTTTTGATACGCTCGACCGCTTTATCCATATCCTTCATAAGCATCGGGTCATGACAGGAAGAGATATCCCCGAAAAGAAATACCCGGGCATCTTCGGATGAGGTGATCCCCCTGTTGACCAAAAGCTGGGCAAAAAGAGGAGTGACCCCAAAAGTCTCGCTTAAAAGACCCTGAAGTCTTCGATCAATACCGCTGGATTTCCATTTCATATTCGGGTTTCTTGGGTTTGTTGCGTTCGTGGAGTCTATCGGAAAGGTCATTCCGGCTGTTTAAAAAGCCGGAATGACCTGCTATTCACTTTTCACCAAATACTAAATACCATCTACCATCTACTAAATACCATCCACCAAATTATCTTTTCACGCGCCTGCTCGGCCAGTCGATCAGCAGAGGACTGGCTATGAATATAGAGGAATAGGTACCCACTATAACTCCCACAAGAAGGACAAAAGAGAAATCATGGATGACCGTTCCTCCGAAAAGAAAAAGCGCCAAGACCACCAAAAGTGTGGTCAGAGAAGTAAGCACCGTACGGGAAAGGGTCTGATTGATGCTGGTATTGATTATTTCTTCCTGCCCGGCTTTTCTCATTAATTTACGGTCTTCCCTTATGCGGTCGAAGAGAACTATAGTATCGTTAATGGAATAACCGACTATGGTCAAAAGCGCCGCTATAACGGGAAGTGATATCTCACGGCCCGTGAAAGCTATAAGCCCCAAGGATACCGCGACGTCATGGATGAGAGCTATTATAGCCGTTATCGCGAAACGAAACTCGAACCTGAAGGATATGTAGATACATATACCTATCATAGCGAACAACATCGCTTTGACCGCGGCCTGCCTGAGATCCGCTCCTACGGCAGGTCCTACGCTCTCTACTCTCATTACCTGAAAAGAGCCCGGGCCGAACTTGTTCTCCAGGGCCTTCACTATATCATCGGTCTTCCCGCCGTAAGACCTGATTATCATCTCCTTACCGTCGCCGACTTTTTGTATCGCCGCTTCTCCCAGGTCAATGTCCGTAAGCGTTTCTCTGACCTCCTGAGCCGTAACGGTCTGGGTGAACTTGAACTGCAGGAGCGTTCCCCCGGTAAAATCTATACCGTAGTTCTTAGCGCCGCGTTGGAAGAACATCGTAAGCCCGACCGCTATTACCAATATTGATACCCCATACGCTATCTTACGTATTTTAATGAACTGTATGTTAGGCTGACTGAAGAACTGCATCATCCTAAGTTTCAGCATACGCGTATTGTTCATCGTTATAAGGTCCAGGATAAGACGAGTCACGAAAAGCGCCGTGAACATACTGGCAAGTATACCTATGCTGAGAGTTGTCGCGAAACCCCTGACCGGACCCGTTCCGAACTGAAAAAGTATGAGTGCCGTGATAAGGGTAGTGACATTCGCGTCCAGTATGGTCCAGAACGCTTTATCATAGCCGGCATGAATGGCCGCCCTTAAAGCCTTCCCGACCTTGGATTCTTCGCGTATCCGCTCGAATATAAGAACGTTCGCGTCGACCGCCATCCCTATGGTAAGCACAAGACCTGCTATGCCCGGCAGGGTCAGAGTGGCTCCGAAATACGAGAGCGCGCCCGTTATGATAAGTATGTTAAGGACCAGCGCCAAGTCCGCCACAATACCCGCCAGCAGATAATACGCCGCCATAAATACCAGAACTGCCAATCCTCCCATGATTATGGCCCGTATACCTTTTTCCACCGAATCTTTACCCAAAGCGGGTCCTACACTGCGTTCTTCTATGATCTTCACAGGCGCGGGAAGAGCTCCGGCCCTGAGTATCAGCGAAATATCCTTTGCCTCCTGAAGAGAGAAATTACCGGTTATCTGGGCTCTTCCCGAAGGTATACGTTCGCGTATAACGGGAGCTGTATATACTTCTCCGTCAAGGACTATAGCTAAACGGCGGCCTACGTTCTTATCGGTTATATCGGCAAAAAGATCGCCGCCTTTATCATTGAGTTCCAGAGAAACATAAGGCTGACCGAATCCCTGCTGGCTGAATTCCGTAGTCGCGTCGACCAGCATATCACCGGTCAATACAACCTCTTTCTGCAATATAACGGATTCAGATTCCCCGTCACGCCTTTTCATTATCTTTATCTCGTATCCTTCGGGCCCCTCGCCGGCGGACACTTTTTTCATTATATCGGGATCGCTTTCCACCAGTCTGAACTCAAGATGCGCGGTCTTGCCGATTATCTGTTTTGCCCTTTCCCTGTCGGTTATGCCCGGAAGCTGGACAAGCAGACGGTCTTTACCCTGGAGTTGTATCACCGGCTCCAGCACACCGAACTCGTCTATCCTGTTGCGTATGACCTCCAGCGCTCTCTGAGGAGCGTCCTTGGCTTCTTCCGGGGTCAATTTCGACGTATCCACCTGAAGGATAAGATGCATACCGCCCTGGAGATCGAGCCCCAGATTGATCTTACCTTCCGATAGGACATTCCCGGCTTCGTCCTGGACATCAAGCGGCGGATATGAGAACCATATCGCTAATGCCGCGACGGCTACCACCAATAAACTTTTCCATTTAAGCTTTTTGCCCATGTTTATTTTCCCTTTCTTTTTCTGTCTTCTGATCTTTGACTTCTGACCTCTATTTCTTAAGTCTGGCTATCGCGTTCTTCT
Source organism: Candidatus Omnitrophota bacterium (assembly GCA_043813915.1). Taxonomy (GTDB): domain Bacteria; phylum Omnitrophota; class Gorgyraeia; order Tantalellales; family Tantalellaceae; genus Aadella. Next base: position 4,767 of record JBDRKO010000054.1, on the reverse strand, counting down.
GTATCTTTATACGCGTGTTATCATCCACCCTCAGCGTGATTATATCATCCTGTATATTCACGATCGTTCCGTATATACCTCCGCTGGTGACCACATCGTCGTTCTTTTTGAGCTGCTCCAGCATACCGGCATGTTCTTTCTGCTGTTTTTTCTGCGGCTTGATCAGCAGAAAATAGAACACCACGAATATAAGTACTATCGGCATAAGCCCCATCACCGGGTTAGCCGCCGTCTGATCGGCCCCTGCCGCGGACGCTGTCTGCGCAAACGCTAAAGATAACATATTATCTCCTTAATTTTTATGAAATAAAAATTAACCCTGAAGATGCGATGGATACGAGCATCTGAAGGGTCCTTTCTTATTTCATGGTTTTATGAAATAAAAATTAACCCTGAAGATGCGATGGATACGAGCATCTGAAGGGTCCTTTCTTATTTCATGGTTTTCATTTTTGAACGATTAGAACATCAGTCAATATAACGCTATGCTCTATGCCCTTTGCACTATGCTATTTGCTTCTTTATCTCCTCTACTCTCTACTATACCTATCAATAAACTCTTTCTTGAACTCTAAAAATCTACCCTCTTTTATGGCTTCCCTTGAAAGACGTATAAGTTTAACATAAAAACAGATATTATGCAAAGTAACAAGCCGTGGGGCAAGCATTTCATTGGTATTAAGAAGATGCCGTATATACCCCCTTGTATAATTCCGGCAGGTAAAACAGCCGCACCCTTCCTCAATAGGCCTGAAATCCTCTTTGAACACGGCATTGCGTATCTGTTTCTCCCCGCTGAAAGTAAAGGCCTGGCCGTTACGGCCGTTACGCGTAGGTATGACACAATCGAACATATCCACCCCGCAAGAGATCGCTTCCAGCATATCCGCAGGCACTCCCACACCCATAAGGTACCTTACCTTATTTTCGGGAAGAAGCGACGCGGTAAGGTCCGTTATCTCGTTTATAAGCTCGGTAGGCTCACCCACCCCCACTCCTCCTATGGAATATCCGTCAAAATCCATTTCTACCAAGCCCTCTACGCATCTTTTCCTGAGATCTCCGTAAGTGCTTCCCTGAACTATACCGAATAGGGCCTGTTCTCCGCCTTTGCCGTCCAAATGTTTTTTGGACCTTGAGGCCCATTTCATGGTCCGCGCTACCGAATTCTCCACGTATCTCCGTTCCGCGGGATAATGCACGCATTCGTCAAGCGGCATGATAATATCGCTGCCCAGCGTGAGCTGAAGATCTACCACTTTCTCCGGAGTAAAGAAATGAAGCGTACCGTCAATGTGCGACCTGAACTCTACCCCTTCTTCCTCTATTTTTCTGAGATCTGCCAGGCTGAAGATCTGAAACCCTCCGCTATCGGTAGTTATGGGCCGGGTCCACCCCATAAGGTCGTGAAGTCCTCCCGCTTTACTGACGACATCCTCACCGGGCCGCAGATACAAATGATACGCGTTAGAGATTATCATCTCCACCCCGCATGTTTCAAGCTCCTGGCTGGAGAGCCCCTTGACCGATCCTTGAGTGGCAACGGGCATGAATACGGGGGTTTCCACTTCACCGTGCGGGGTCACCATCTTCCCGTAACGGGCTTTCGAATCTCTGTCTTTGCTTATTACTCTGAACTTCATTCTGCCCTTTCTTTTCCGGATAAAAAAAAAGAGAGATCCGCTTACTCTCTCTTTCGATCTTTATCCTATGGACGCGAACTATAGATATTTCTCGACCGCCGTTACCAGGTCCTTTATGCTCCCGCCTTTTACCACAAAATCATCAACGCTTCTGCCGTACACGCTGCGTTTATATTCATGGTACCCGGTGTATATTATTATCCTGGAGTACGGGGACAACTGTTTTATGGTATCTATTATGGAAAGACCGTCCTTGCCGGGCATCATAAGGTCCAGTATTATGACAGCCGGAGTGTTCTTTTCTATGTACGCAATAAGCTCATATCCATTGTATACGGAAGAAACCTCGTGTCCCTGACGTCTCATAACATCATTGACAAGGTCACACAGCTCCCGGTTATCATCGGCTATGACTATTTTTTTACCCTTTGCGGCCATACTGTTTTCCCTCGGAAACGGCATATCATTCTAACTATCTAAAAACAATAAAGTTCCGATATTTTACCATTTTTTATGTTTTTTTTCAAAATATTTAAATACCCGAACCGCCTTCCTGGGCTTTTCCCCTCATTTGCCCGTACATCTTACGTACGCAATCGGGACAAAGGCCGTGAGTAAAACTGGCGTCGGTCCTCTCGGAGATATACCGCTCTATAGGTACCCATGAATTCCGGTCTTTTGGATCAGCCTCCTCTTTTCTCATCTTTTTACAGTTCGCGCATATGGGGACAAGACCTTCCAAGGTCTTTATATGGCTCATGGCGGCCTCAAGTTCCTCTATCTTCCATCTAAGCTCTGAGTTAGTCTCGTTCAGAAGCTTGGTCTTCTCCCTGAGATCATTCTCAAACTGCTTCTTCCTGCTTATATCCCTTACGGTAGCCTGTACTACATATTTCCCTTCTATTTTCGTCCTGGTCAGTAGTACTGTAGCGAAAAATTCCGTCCCGTCCGTTCTTTTATGCTTCCATTCGAAAAAATGCATACCTTTCTTAAGGGCCTTACCCATCATTTCCTGAGCTTTTTCCGATGAAAGTCTTCCGTCAGGCTGATATTTAGGGGACAATCCCGCCGGAGACAGCGATACAAACTCCTTCTCGTCCCTGCATCCGAACATCTTTAGAGTAGTTTTGTTCCCGTTAAGAAAACCTTTCTCGGGCGAGGCTATCATTATGGCATCGCGGGAAGAGTCATAAAGCGTTCTGTATTTCGCCTCGCTGGCCTCAATGGCATTCTCGATATTCATTCTCTCGGTAATATCCCTGAATATACCCACAATGTATTCCTTTTTTCTGTGCGTTATCACGGCCGCCTCGACATCCGCGTAAAAAACGCTTCCGTCCTTCCTCTTAACGGGTAATTCTTCGGCCAGTGTGATCTCACCCCGTCTCTGACGCTTGAACTGCTCAAGAACATGACCGATACTCTCCTTGGGATGTATATCCTCGACTCCAAGGCGCTTTATCTCGTAAAGCTTATACCCCAGCATACGGCACATACTCCTATTGGCGTCAAAGAACCTGCGAGTCCCGGGATCCGCTATCATTATCCCGTCAACGGCGTTCTCGAATATAGCCCTGAACTTTTCTTCCGATTCTTTAAGATGTTCTTCCATGTTCTTTTTCTCTGTGATGTCGGAGAAACTCATGATCACCGAGGTGATCTTCCCTTTATAGTCCTTGACCGGACACATAAAAACATCGAACCATCCTGCTTTCTCTCTGAGAACAGCTTCTCTTTCACCGCCTCTGGACTTTCCGGTCTTCAGAACGGACCTCATTTCTTTCATGTAAGCGTCGGCCGTTCTTTTGGGGAGGATATCGCTTACATGTTTATTTAGCGCATCGCCGGGTTTGATACCCATACCTTTAGCGGCCCGATCGTTAATGTATATGAAATTACCGCTCCTATTTACCTCGACTACCGATTCATTCGACTTTTCGATAAGCGTTCGGAATTTATTGTCCATACCGATAACCGGTCTTTTGGTATCTTTTTTCATTTTGCTCCTCTCAATATGTTCCTTTAAAGTATCAGCATCGCGTCACCGTAGGAAAAGAACCTGAATCTCTCTTTTATAGCTCTTTCGTACGCTTTCAGCGCGGTCTCGCGTCCCGCGAACGCGCTTATCAGCATAAGAAGCGTGGATCCCGGAAGATGAAAATTAGTTAGGATCCGGTCGACCGTTCTGAATTCATATCCCGGATAGATAAAAATATCCGTTTTTCCCGAACTCGCCGCCGTGTGTTGCCCTCCGCGGGCCACCGTCTCCAGCACCCGCACGGAAGTCGTCCCCACGGCTATTACCTTTTTCCCGTTAGCTCTGGTATCGTTCACGATCCGCGCCGCATCGCCGTTTATCTTATAATATTCCGTATGCATAGAATGATCTTCTATGTTTTCCGCGGTTACCGGCGCGAAAGTTCCGTAACTTGTATGAAGCGTGACATAGGCCTTTTTAGCGCCTTTTTTGCTTATCTCTTCCAAAATACCTTCCGTAAAATGCAATCCGGCAGTAGGCGCGGCCGTAGCCCCCGGGGTCTTGGCATATACGGTCTGGTATGTCTCTCTGTCATCGGCGTTATCGTCCCTGGTTATATACGGAGGCAGAGGGACATGACCCTGTTCCAGAATGTCATCCAATGAAGCGTTCAATCCTATGTATCTTCCCGCGGACGCTCTTCCTTTCACCGTGACCCGGATACCGCGTTCAAGTTCCAGGATCTCACCTTCCTTGATCCTTTTCGACGGCCGGATAAGCGCCTGCAGATCTTTTTCCCACGGGTTTACAATGAATATCTCTACATTTCCGCCCGTCTTTCTCCGGCCGTAAAATCTGACGGGAACGACCCGTGTGTCGTTAAAGACAACACAATCTCCCGCGTCTATATACTCGGTGATATCCTTGAAAGACCGTATTGATATGCTGTTTGAAGAACGGTCCAGCACCATCAAACGTGAGGCATCCCTTTCTTTTAACGGGGCCTGGGCTATAAGTTCTTTCGGAAGTTCGTATTGGAATTCGCTTAGTTTCATATTAGTTCGTAGTCGGCAGTTCGCCTGCTGTGACCGTTGGATCCTTAAAAGTAACCAGTTACCTGTTACCAGTTGCCGGATGAAACAGTTC
>JBDRKO010000053.1:0-23729 GCA_043813915.1 Candidatus Omnitrophota bacterium | reverse complement strand
GGCGAGGATGCGAGCTCCTCCGAAGATGCGGCTGGCCGACCGGAGGGCGAATATATATTCTGGCACGAACGCTAGTGAGAGACAGTGTCTTAGGACGAGCCCGCAGGCGCCGAATCCCGCCCGTCAGGGCCCCTTCGCTCGCCTTCGTCTCGCTCGGTGTCCTGCCCAATAAAGAAATCGAAGGAAGACATATGCCTAGCAGGTTTCTTGCGCCTTCGGTGAAATTATCCTGCCCCAGATGTAGCCCTGTACCCCCTTTTCCACTTATTACTTAACATATTCTGGCGAATAATTGTTGTGTAAGTGTTTGTGGCGGCGTTGTTTATGTAGAGCGTCTGGCTGTCAGACGGCGATACAATGAAAAAGGAAATTGACATTTTGGAATTACGTGGTATACTTAGAGCATGATCAACAGATCAGAGTACATAAAACTTATCACCACAGCTCTGGACAGAAGTAGAGCTGTGGCACTTTTGGGGCCTCGCCAATGCGGTAAAACCACGCTAGCTAGAGAATTCATCGATATTAATTCCCCAAATTACTTTGACCTTGAAGACCCTGCCAGTCTTATTGCCTTAACCAACCCAAAAACAGCACTTGAATCTTTAAAAGGCATCGTTGTCATTGATGAAGTTCAAAAAAGACCGGATATCTTTCCTGTATTGAGAGTGTTGTTGGATAGAGCAGTAAGCCCCGCAAAGTTTCTGATCCTTGGCAGTGCCTCACCGGATCTATTGCGCCAATCTTCAGAGTCTCTTGCCGGACGTTTGGAAATATTAGAAATTGAGGGTTTTGGATTGATGGAAATAGGTTACGATCAAGCTTCAAAGCGTTGGCTTCGAGGAGGATTCCCTTTGTCTTTTTTGGCAAAGAATGATGGAGATAGTTATGCTTGGAGAAAGAGCTTTGTTCAATCTTTTCTGGAAAGGGACCTCAGAGAACATGGGATCGATATTCCTTCGGTAACTTTACACCGTTTTTGGGTCATGTTAGCACACAGTCATGGCCAAATATGGAATGCCGCGCCTATTGCTTCATCATTGGGTATATCAGAACCAACTATACGGAAATATTTAGACATATTTACAAGCGTTTTTATGGTCCGTCAGCTTCAGCCGTGGCATGCAAATATTAAAAAACGGCAAGTGAAGTCCCCCAAAATATATCTTCGTGACACAGGAATTCTCAATTTTTTGCTGGGATTAAAAACAGAAACCGAAGCTTTTAGACATCCCGGATGCGGTTCGTCTTGGGAAGGTTTTGTAATTGAGGAAATTCTTCGTTCCGTAGAACCTGACAATATATATTTCTGGGCTACGCATAACGGCGCCGAAGTAGATCTTGTTTTCGCGAAAGGAGGAAAAATGTACGGCGTTGAAATTAAGCGCGCTGACGCTCCTAAGATCACACCTTCCATCAGAATTGCTCTTGAAGATCTGGGTCTTACTAAATTCTCTATAGTTTATCCGGGCATCAAAAAATACTCTATTGATCAAAAGGTTGAAGTTCTTCCATTAGATAAAGACCTCGGAACTTCATTGATCGCGTAAAAACCAAACAGGTTCTAACCTTCTAGCATCTTGCTTCTTGCCTTCTGACCTTTTTTCTCGGGCGATTCACGAACCGCCGCTACATTTTTATCTTCCTTCTCGTTTCTATTTTCACTACGAACTATGAACTGCCAACTACGAACTATTTTGCCATTGTTTATTCCCCCTTTAAATAATAGAATAAGCTCAAGGAGGAACTATGAAAAAGATCTTGATCCTTAACGGAAGCCCAAAAAAGAACGGGAACACGGTTAGACTTGTAGAATGGTTCGCTGATGGCGCACGATCACATTCGGGGAAGGTTGAGATAATACATGCGTCTTCCCTCAACTCTAAAACCAACGGCTGCCTGTCCTGCAGAAAATGCCAGAAAATAAAAAAATTCGAATGTGTTATTAATGATGACGTGAAAGAAGTCCTCAAGAAAATGGCCAAGACCGACGCGGTAGTTTTCGCGACACCTCTTTATTTTTACGGGCCGAGCGCCCAACTTAAACTTGTCATAGATAGGATGTTCTCACTTTACAAATGGGATAATACTACGGATACGTTTGTCTCTCCTATGTCCGGAAAGTCCATATTCCTGCTCCTGAGCGCTTACGAAGACGTAGGGCTTAAGACCGTAGAACGTTCGTTCAAAACCGTGGCAGATTATAGCGGTATGAAATTCCGGTCCCTTCTTGTCCCGAATGCCGGTGAATCCGGGGAGATAGAGAGTCTGAAAGGGATACGTGAAAAGGCGTTTGAGATGGGCAAGAAAGCGGCGGTATAGAACAGAGGCTAGATGCTAGAAACTAGAAGCCAGATAAAGGAAGCACTTTATTGGACTATGGACTATTGACCATAGACAATAGACCAAGATCCTTCTGCGAAAGTTCTTATAAAGAACAATAGTCAATCGTCAATAGTCAATGGTCGGTTCAGGCTGTTTACTGTTCCCAAATATGCCGGTATCCGTCCTTCAAAACGCGTAGGTCCCGTTCCATAATCCTTCAAAGAAACTTTTCGCGTTGATACCTATCAGTCTGTTATTGTACCCACCCTCTTGCACAACAAGTGTCGGAACGCGGATATCGGATATCATTTTCCCGTTCTGCCTAAAATCTTTACTTGTGAGGGCCCAGGATCCGGTCGGATCACCCTTAGCCGTATCAAGGCCCAAGGCTACCACCAAGAACACGGGATCATACTCTTTTATGATCTTTAACGCTTTCGAAAGAGTGCTGTGATATTTTTCGGTCGTTATCGTTTCCGGTAACGGAAAATTATGATTATACCCGTACCCTATCCCCGCGCCTCTTTCATCCTCAAACCCCGAGAAATACGGGTAAGCTATCCTCGGATGCCCGTGTATGGAAACAGTTAACACATCGTCCCTGTCATAAAAAATGTTTTGCTGACCGTTCCCGTGATGATAGTCCAGATCAAGTATGGCTACTTTACCCAAAGAGCTTAGGTACTGAGCCGCGATGGCGGTTGAATTGAAATAACAGAACCCTCCAAAAGACTTTTTTTCGGCGTGATGTCCCGGAGGACGCACTAAAGCATAAGCTATACGGTTAGACCCTTCCGTCAATTTCTGGGTCGCGGTCAAAACACAGTTCACTGCCCATTTAGCGGCGGTAAACGCGTTCCGGCTTAAAGGAGTGAACGTATCAATACAATAATACCCTACACGCACAGGCAGTTCTTTCGGAGGTTTTGCCGTTTTACGTATCGGAAATATGAACGGATACATCGCTTCTCTCGGTTTGAGCATTTCGCATAGTTTTTTGAAATAGAGAATATATTCCCTGTCATGTACGGTTTCCAGATACCTATCCGGAAACTCTTTAGTGGCGCCCCGGAAGAACAAAGCGTTATGTTCCAGATGTTTATATATAGATCCTATCCTGACCGGTGATTCGACATACCCTTTTTCCCGGACATTGTGGACTTTATGTTTATCGTTGACGATAAGATAGATCTTGCTGTCCATAGGGATGGTATTTCCCGCAAGGACCGGCACTTTCACAGAAGTATATTTGGGAGGCCTTATCTTGACGGGATTATCCTTAAAAGACGCGACTACCATATTGGTATACTCTTTTGAACAGAGAAAATGATATCTCCTTTCAAGTATAGCTTGGACGATATTTTTGGCATCGTCGCATTTTAAAGGATCTCCTGATCCAAGGTCATCAAATACCAGTATCGGAGGGTTCTCCCCTCCTTTTTTGACCGGAGTCTCATATTTTGTGTTGATCACCGGACGCGCTCCGAAGTTCTCATAGAACTTTAGGCGCGCTTTGTTCTGTTTAAGTATCTCCGGGTCTTTGCACAGCTCCGGGTCATCCGGTAAACACTCGAAAAACAGACCCGTGCTGTTCAAAAGAACAGCTTCTTCGCGAACGCGTTCATACAGAGCGCTGCCTATACCTCTGCCGGTCTGATATTTAGCCGCTGAGATAAAATCAAGAAAACAGAATTTAAGGTCCGTGAAGTGAAAAAGCAACGCGAACCCTTTGATCTTGTTCTTGTGATCGTCCGCTACGAATAATATAGCTCTAAATCTGTATTTGACGGGATTCTTCAGCTGTTCGGGAAGTTCCTGAACGTCTTTCTCTCTCAGAATGGAGAACTGAGACCTTAATATATTCTGGACTTGCTGTATGCTCTCTTTATCCTGAGGCAAAAGATCATCCTGAATACGCCGTATTCTGAACATAAATGCTCCCTTTTTACGGTTTTTTGCTATGAGACATATTATAACATATTTTGAAAGAACATATGCTATCGCATCTGAGACTGCTTTCCATTTGATCTCTAACGGCATAGAGCACAGAGCAAGTAACTTCTTGTCCTGACGGATATTACCATTTATAATGTTCTTATAGACATTCATCACATTAAGGAGGCCGTTTGATGAGTAAACTTATGCAGGGCGCGTTGATATCTATCTGTCTGTTCATGTTATGTCCCGCGCCTTTCAATGCCGCGGAAGGCGAGACTTGGGGTATGTTAGATGACGAAAGGTCAGCCGCCAGGGAAATGGATACAAGCGCTTCAGGCGAGGTTTTGAGCGTTAATCTGGACGAAAAAATAATAACGGTGCTCTCTGGAGGGAACACGGCTACCTATTTCATAGAAGAAGCTACCTCGTTCGCTTCGGCGTCTTCCCTTGCTGACATATCGGCCGGCGATACCGTCAGTATAGACTATTATGTATTCCAGTATAAAAATTTCGCGGAGACCATAATACTTGAAGCGCAAAATTCCGGGATGGCCGATAATTCAGGGACGAAGAAAAACTTGCCACCGGTCTTGGTGGATTAATCCTGCGGGCATACTAAAGTTTATTGGGTTTATAGAGTTTATTGGGTTGGATTGACTGATGTTCCTGTAGTGAATGGTATTTAGGATTTGGTGAAATAGCGGTTTTAAAAGTTTTAAAGGTTGAAAAGTTCGGGGATGGGAGCGAAGATAATTATTGTCATCCCGACCGAACGAAGTGAGTGGAGGGATCTGCGTAAAAATAAGAAAGGATAAAATTATGAATACTACATCTTTGAATAAAAGAGTGCTTGTAGCCGAAGACGAAACAGAAGCCCGTAACCTTTTCTGCGAAGTCGTCACCAAATGCGGATTTACCGCTATCGAGGCGCGTGACGGGGCCGAAGCTATAAGGATGGTCAGCACATGGGACCGACTGGACGCTATCATACTGGATATCAAGATGCCGAATATGCACGGGTATCAGGTTCTAGAAAAGCTGAAAGAGATGAAAAAACATATCCCTATCATCGTATGCACGGCTTTCCAGGCTTTGCATGACGACGCGTCCGTCATGTCATATCCCGGTATAGTCACCATGGAAAAACCCGTATCGCTTAATGAACTGAAAAAAACTCTGGAAGATTTGGTGCTCGCGCCGAAGTAGAGAATTCCGTAGCCGGAGTTTAAACCCCGGCCACCATATTTGCCTCTTTGACTCTAGTGAACGTAGTGAACGATGACTCTCTGACTCTTTCTATAAGCCATACTTCTCACCCCTACGCCCTTATAAGCGCCGCGGCAATGAGATGGTAATCCGGCATATCGTACTGCGCTATCGGACGCGACAGAAGTATTCCTTTTATCAGCACGGCAATATTCCCTTCCAGTATAGCTTCTATATACTTATCCGGTTCTATATCCGACAGTCCGAAATGCGACATCAGGTAGAACTCTAACGTCCTTCTGACGCTCGGGGAGACTTTGCCGTTTTCGTCCTTTCTCAAGGCCCTTGTTAACATCATAATTACATATGTGTTTATCTGGAAAGTTTCTCTCTCTTTAGCGGGCAATGACTTATTCTCTATCAGCTTCTCGAAGTCCATTCGTATAAAACGGATATCTTGATTTGTAAGTCTTTTCAGGTGTTCTTCGGAAGTCCGGTCCGGAACAAGAGCGATCTTTTTTCTCGTGTTGCCGTTCGCGTCTCGCAATATCCTGTTGACATATTTCGCGGGGTTTTGCGCGCCTATCATCTCCAGATCAAATCGGTCGCCGAATATTTTTTCTTTATGTTTTACATATTCACCGTTCGCAAAAAATTCCGTCGGGACGATAAGCGTATATCTCGTGTTCGGGTGAGTGTCTACTTCCATCCCCGCCTTTTGCGCTTCCTCGGGCATCTCTTTTAATGATACGGCCCGGTATTTATCTAAAGCAAGAGAGGCTATGATCCTTGCCGGTTCGAACGCTGTCCCGGATGTTTCCAGGGCTGAAAGATCCGATATGATATCCTTTTCGGATCTTTTTTTATCAAGCAGCCAGCCGCGGTCAGGCAGGCCGTGTCCCGCGAAGAGTGCGCCTTCCAAAAGAGATGCCGCAGCCGTATCAATAAAAGACCGTTCTTTCATAAGCTTTGTTAAAGGCATATATCTTTTTTCTATCCAGAACCCGTTTTCATCACTGTTTATTCCCGCGTCCGCGAGGGCATTGCGCGCTACGGCTTCGGCGCTAACGTCACCGTTAAGGACCGTTCCCAGTTTTTCGGCCTCTTTGATCTTTTCTTCCTGAAACTTCACATTTTGTTGAGATCTTTCCAATGCTTTCCTGTCTTTAATTAAAATTCTCTTTTTAGAGTTTATTTCTCTTTGAAGTTCGATATGTTTTTCAACAGCCCCTCTGTATGCCCTTCCGGCAGACTCTATCTCATTATTTATCATGCCCGTATCAATATATCCTTGAACCAACTGTTCAAGCAGCTCTACCTGTTTTTCCGGGTCGACGCCGTGACGGAGAAGCGCCGCCGCGGCCATGGCTTTGACGAACACTTGTTGTCCCGGCTGTTCTGATAGCCCTGTAAGGAAGGCCACCTGGTCTTTACTTCTATATCCCAGATCGAGAAGCGCCGCGCGCGCGGCAGCCTTTTCTCCATCGGAACTGTTTTCGTTCTCCGCTATACGTAAAATTGCCTGTACTTTTTTCTTGATATTTTCCCGGCCGGTCTTATTAAGAAGCAGTGTCATCTCTTTTGTCCTGGCAACAAGCAAAGCTACTCCCAAACTTTCTTTATCCACTGTTGCGTCCGCTTTTTCCCGGGCTTCGGAGGCTTCGATATACATTTTAGATATATCCAGTATATCTGCCGCTTCCCGGTTCTCCGGATCAAGGCCGAGAATTTCATCGGCTAAAATAAGCGCCGTGCCGTACTTTCCTTTTTCAAAAGCTTCCCGGGCTTGAATTAAAAATTCAGCTATCTTCCTTTTGTTTTCCTTTTCATTATGCTTTTTCGCCCGCTCTTTTATTTCTTCGAGCAAAGCCGGGGCTTCCGTATCCTCAGGAAACTTTTTGATGATAGTTTCTGTTCTCGTAAGTGCCGCATTGAAATTTTTCTCATCCAATAACGTTCGGGCGCTAGAGATCATCTGATTTATCGTGAATGTCTTTTCAATATCTCTTATATCCCCAAGCATATCTTCTGCTTCCCTGTAATATGCTTCGCCCTCTCTGTCGCCTGTCCCGCAAACATCTGACATAAGGAACTCACACAGCTGTTTTGCCCGGTCCAGCAAGTTCAGGTCAAAGGCCTTATTTGCCGCGGTTATCAATATTTTATTTGCCTCTTTATTCGCCGGGGACACTTCCAATATCGCCCTGCACGGCGGGATCACAGCTTCGAACCGTTCCTCGGACAAAGCATTTTCCGCGTCGCTGAAGTGACCGGGGATCATCTTTAAAGCCTCTAAATATTCTTTTCTCTTTCTTTCTTTTTCTATTGCGCTCATCATCTTTCCGGCATCTTCGTTACCGGGATCCATTCTCAGGACAAACTCGCATTGCTTCTGAGCTCTATCAGGATCGTCCTTGGCGAGGGCTTCTTCAGCTTCCGCCAAGGCTTTTTTGATCTTTATCTTCTTTTCTTTTTCTTTTTTTGCGGCTTTTGCCGCCTCCCGGGCCGTGTCCTTTTGCGCTCTTTTCGGCTCGGTCTTTTCCTTCCTCTCCTTTTTTCGCAACGCGGCCATCTCTCTTTTTTTATCTCGTGCTTCGGCGGCCTTTCTTTCATCTTTTTTTATCTTTTCTATCCTGGCGTCTACCTCTTCCTCTAAGGCCCGTTCAAACGCTTCTTTTCCTTCTGCAATTTTTTTTCTGAGAGTGTTCATCTCGGATATCTTTTGAGCGGTGTTTTTAAGAGCGTTATCATTCTTTTCTTCCCCGTAAAACGTCTTCATCTTCATGAGATACGTCACGTACAGACCCAAGAGGTCAGATGCCTCGCCGTACCGTTCTGTCCTGATATAAAGATCAATGAGCCCTTCGACCCCGTATTCTTTGCCGAAAATATATTTCTCAAGTCTTTTTATGCCGTCGCCGCCTTTGTAATATTCCTCTATCTTACTTAACCCGTTACCTTTGCCGTAAAGATCATCGGCGGCGGATACAACAAAAGCGTTCTTTCCGGCCGGTATGTTCGCGATCTCGCCCTTGCTCATAGACAGGAACCTTGCCAGGAAATATATATTGAGGTATTTCTCCACGGTCACGAACTGCAGTATATGAACGAACGCTTCGAGATCGTTATATTTTTCGGTCTTTTCCTTTAGCTCTTTATCTTTTTTCTGATATTCCTCATCGCTTACGGTAGTATTGAGCTCTTGCATTTCCGCGAGATATTTAAAATCTTCGCCGAGCTTTTCTTTCAGTTTGGGCAAAGCCTGCACGCTGTTCTCATAATGTTCGATCATATATTTGTATTCTTTAGAAGTATATAAAGCGGAATAAAGGCACTTATATAATGTCCATATCGACGCGCCGACATAATTCCCCTGTTCTTTTGATACACCCCTCAGAACATCCATCCTGTTCATAAAAAGGAACGCTTTTTGTTCATCGTCCGCGAACGGCGATATTTTCTGCCCGTCCAGATCCCCCGCGGAATTCCGCCATGCGTTCCGAATAACATTGGCGAACGATTCGAACGACATCTTCTTGAAAAACCTTGATATCATCATCTTTTTCGTCATCTGCGCCGAACATAGAACTGTTCTAAATGCTTTCGGTGATGGGGAAACATTATCCGCTATGTCGGCGGTTAATTCCCGGAAAAGTTCAGGATCTTCAAGCTCGAACATCTTTCCTATTATCCCAAGAAGTCTTCCTGTCAACGCCCCGGATATTTGCACTTCTTTTTTCGCCGATATTTCGTTCCTTATCTTATCGCGGAGCCGGTTTTCCTGGGGCCCGGATATTTCTTTTTCGGCGGCGGATAACCTTTTTTCCGTCCTTTCTATGCTCTCTTCGGTCCTGCGCACCTCTTCAGGATCTTCTGAGAAACGTTTTTCATGCCCGAGATAAGCGAGATAGACTTCCGCCCGTGAAACAACGGTCTTATATTCTTTCTGCGCATAAAAGTCTTCTATGATCGCTTCCTGCATCTCGGAGATAACCTCTTTAAGCCCGTTGAGTCCATTCTCTATCCGCGCGTATACGGCATTAAGGCACTCCATACCCCGCGCCGCACCGAACAATTCGTCCGAGACAGATTCAAAGAACGATACTTTCCCGTCTGTTATTTTCTTTATGTTTTCCGGGTCCATGCATTTCGCGAAGAAATATAATTCAATTATTTTTTTTGAGAAGATGAGCGTTGTTTCGGCCTTATGCCTTTTTGCCTCTATCGGCCCCGCGATAAGCTCCTCTTTATACCGATCTACCTCGGCCGGAGTAACCCGGCGCGCGGCGGTATCAATAACCTTTATTACATAGCCATGGTCGGACTCTGCCATCAAACTCGAAAAAAGCACTTTATATAAGGTACCCCGCCCTATTGGATGTTTTTCATCGTCTATATTCCGCGCGAAACCTATGACCTTCCTGTATATTTCCTTCGCGTTGGATCCCAAAAGATCTTCATCGAGATCATCAAGTTTTTTCCATTCCAGGGTTATCTGCTCCTCGCTTCGCGCACTTATGTCATTCTTTTCTTTCTTTTGAGCCGCGGGTATATATACCTTAATTTCCGACGGGGTCGGTATAAAACGCGGGCCCAGTGTGTACCATTTTCCTACGGACGCCAGCATCTCTTCCGGTGTTATAGCGGCCTTCAGCGGCAGGGCTGATCCCGGACCCGAAAACATCGGGCTCGCCGAGACCGGTCCCATATGCGGTCCGGATGCCGAGACAGCCGGCATTGCCGGTTCTAAAAACGCACCGTCGGAAGATACTATCTTTATATAACGGTCTATTTCTCCGATCTTTTTTCTTTTTCCGGTTATGACCGTTCCTATTTCCTCTTTCCCGTCCCTCTTCTCTTCTTCTATCCATTTTTCCATAAATATCCTGTGGGCGGTAAGGACCTCGAGAGCCTTTCCCTTCTCTCCCCTCTTATAATGGAAAGAGGCGAACTCCTGCATAAGATTGTCCACCTTATCCATAAGATCGGATAGTCCGGTCTTTTTCCCGTAACAGCCCGTAAGATATCCTTCGGTATCATAGGACGTTCCTCCGAAGATCATATCCGTGAAAAGTTCCAGGAATGAACGCCCGCTTTTTTTAAGCATACTACTGCTTTCTCTGTCCAGTGCTCTCGCGTAAAAATAGAGGTCCAGGAAATCGGAATCTGATATCATATATGTCGCCTGGGTCTTTTTTCCCTCGTAATCGCGTCTGTCTTTCACGCTTTGAAGAAGTTCATCCTTACTGTCTTCGGGCATACTGCGGCCTGCTTTTTCGAATATCTCTATGATCTGCCGATAATCCTTTTCCCCGTAAAAAAGAGACCATAAGATCATGTATGCGGTATCCGCGTCAAGCTTATCATCCCATCTCCCGTAATTCTCGTATAACGCGACGACCTTTTTCAATATATCCTGAACCTTATCTTCCAGGATATTATCGCTCGCGTTCATTTTCCCCCAGGCTTTCTTTATCTTTTGACTTAATCGTTCTACGCTTTGAACGGTTTTACTTCCTTTCTTTGTTTTTTTATTTTTGGCCCTCCCTCCCGCGTAATCGCGGCCGGAAATATAGGTCAAGGGTTTTGCATCACCCCGTAGAACGGCAAGTTCGGGGTATACCTTCAAAAGATGTCCCGTTCCGAACTCGTCCGGCGAACTGATCTTTTTCGCATATTCTTCCCATGCCGTATCGAGGGCATTGTTTATACCCTTTTCCGATACACTGAACGGCAGACCATAGATAACACCTATCTCGTGGATAAAGAGGTCCAGTATATTTATCATCTCCGGATGGAGACCTTGTGATGTGCGGTCATTTCCGTAATACATTACCACGTTCTGATATTCCGACTCTTTCAGGAACAGATACACCGCATTCTCGCTGGTATGGCTTCGGACCTTGACGGTCTTGCCGGATTCTTCTATCGAAGGTAACCCGACATTGTCAGGCGTCCTGATAAACACTATGTTCTTCCCTTTGATGGTTCTTGATGTATTGGTCCCGAAATATTCCAGAAAAGGATCAAGGTAAACTTTTAGGCCCGCTTCTCCGTCAAGAATGTCGGTCATAAGATATTCTTCCGGTCTTTTGTTTTCAGGGTAGAGCTTGTCCCATTCGAGTTTTTCGGCACGTCCTAAAATTTCGGTAAAATCACCGGCCTCTATCCTATCCCGTATGAACGTATCTATGATCTTCTCGTTATTCTCGACATATCTGTCTATATCAATCCTGTCGGATACCGTGCGTACCGCCGCCGAGGTATTCGCGATCTCATCCTGCGTGAATATATCCTCGATAATGAACCCGTTTTGCTGTTTATCATAGACCAGAGAACACAAGGCAAAATAGTCACGCCTACCTTCTTTATCCTTGATCCTGCATCGGATCAGTCTTGTCCGGGGGTCATCGCTATTATCCCGCATTTTCTCGGGTTCTTCCCGGAAAAAGAATTGTATCTCTGCCGGATGAAAGATGGTCTTCTCTTTGCGGGGTATTTCCCTTTTAAGGTCTTCCCAGGCAGTGATCCGTTCTTCCTCGTTATATTCCCTGAATTCTGATAGAAGGGCAAATTTTATCTTAGCGATATCACGGCCGGCAAGATCGGTAAGCGTGCCGGCTACGGATGCCGTGGCAAGATTAATGCCATCAGGCGAATAGCAGGAAAGGATATCCGCCGATATACTGCTGACGAAAAAGCTTATACACATGAACGCGGTAAAAATGATCCTTATTATTTTCATATACTTTCACGCTCTCCCTTTTTCAAGCTTTCTGAAAGTTAACATAGCTTTCTTTTCTTTTATTATAACAGTTTTTCTAAAAATACCAAGTTTCAATACTCCTAACACATCAACCGAGCTAACCCCCTCCATTCTAACCAGGTTAGCTAGCTAACCTGGTTAGATCTGTCAGGTTGAAAAGCCGCTTTATCATCGTATGCACCTCCCCCGATCCTAAAAACTTGTCTTTTCCGCGCCGGTATGCTAATCTTTTTAGGACGAAAGGCGGAACATGTCTTATTTTATCAAACCGGAGTCCCAGGACCCTTTATTACAGCCGTTCACCGGACCGGATTTCGACCTTATAGAGACCATCTTGTGGGAGAACGGTTCTTACTTTCTCCGTGACCTGCATCTGGCACGTCTGGAAAGAAGCGCTAAACATTTTCTTTTCGTATATAATATTCAGGAAATAAACGGCTTTCTCGATCATGCCGTTCTTTCTTTCGATAAGAACGAGAAATACAGGATACGCCTTGTGGTAAAAAAGAACGGAAAACTTCAGCTTTCCTCGCAGGAACTCGATATTCCGGAAAAACTTCCTGTCAAGGTGGTCATATCTCCATCGAGGACAGACGCTATGGATGAGTTTCTGTATCATAAAACCACTAACCGCAAATTATATGAGCATGAACTTACCAAATGCCGGTCTAATGGTTTTTTTGACTCGATCTTCCTGAACCAGACCAACGAAGTAACCGAGGGAGCTATAAGCAATATAATTATACGCAAGGGTGACGAATATTTTACCCCGCCTCTTTCCTGCGGTCTATTGCCGGGTGTATATAGGGACTATCTCCTTAACATCAGGGAAGATATTATTCTGAAGGAAAAGCTTCTTTTTATCGAAGATCTTAAAAGCGCGGATGAGATATTCATGATAAATTCGGTCAGAAAAATGGTTCCCGCAATACTTTAGATGCTTATCTTTTACCCGGATCGTTACCGTTTGAAACTCGGCCCGATATATGTTATATTCTCCATAATACCGTTATGAGATAAGTTTATGAAAGGGGTCCGTAAAATGGATAGGATATATACCGCGAAAGATATTCTGCAGATGGCCGTTCAGGCCAAGGCCAGAGGCATATCTCTTTATCTCGCGCTAGCCAGGAACAGCGAGAACTATCATGTAGGTAAACTGTTCATGGAATTCGCCAAAGACGAACAAAGACACAAACTTCATCTCGAGAAATGGCTCGACGGCCTGAGCAATAACATCCGAGAGGAAGCCTATCCCGGAGAACAGGCTCTCTACCTCAAAGCCCTGGTAGACGCGAACACTTTTGACTGTAATACCGCCGAAAAACAGGCTTTGGAAAAGACCATAAGCGAGGAGGAAGCGCTGCAGGCCGGGATAACTTTCGAAAAGGATTTTATGCTTTTTCTGCACGACCTCAAACAGCACATGGCCGAAGACGGCGGGAAGATGGTAGATTCCCTCATAGATGACGAGAGCCGTCATCTAAAAGAAATGTTCATCCTGAAAGAAAAATTATCCGGGAAACAATAATGCATCTTTCAATATTCAAAACACGGTTCATAGGATACTTGGTCCTTTTCTCAGTGATCAGCTGGTTCCTTTTCAACTTCCTGCTTAACCGTCAAAGCACTATAATGCATAAATATTTTATCGAGAAACCCGCCAGCTATAACCTTGAGCGGGCGGAACGTCTGGCTTCTTCCATATATCAAAGTTTCAAACAGGAAGTCCCGTCACCTTCCATCGACAACATACGTTCTTTTGTTACTAAATATAACGATATCCCTTTTC
Organism: Candidatus Omnitrophota bacterium; assembly: GCA_043813915.1. GTDB lineage: Bacteria > Omnitrophota > Gorgyraeia > Tantalellales > Tantalellaceae > Aadella. Next base: position 9,702 of record JBDRKO010000053.1, on the reverse strand, counting down.
TCAGTGTTGATTTCGTATACCAGGGTGATGACGGACTTATGAGAAGCGTGCTTAACGAAGTGCAGGAAATGGATATCTTAAGCGCGGAATACGTATATCCCGTGAACTACGCGAATAAGGAGATCGGAACGCTTCTGGTCTATGATATAAACCGGGAATATAAGCGCGGTCTCGAAGAATATACACACATGATAAATATCACGAAACTGTTCTTCGCCGTACTCCTTCTTATGATACTTTTTGTAGTGCTCTTCCGGGAATACAACAACGTAATAGAGCATCAGAAGCGCATAGCCGAATACCAGGCGGTGCACGACGGTCTTACCGGTCTATTTACACATCAGTATTTTAAAGGGCATCTCGCTAAGGAAGTCAGCCGCGCCCAAAGATACGGCCATCCCGTCTCGCTGATCATGTGCGATGTGGATAATTTTAAAGGATTCAACGATACGTACGGACATCTTATAGGTGATGCCGTCCTAAAAACGGTGGCTCATATCATCGGCGGGAACGTCCGCACTTTTGATATTGTGGGCAGATACGGCGGAGAGGAGTTCTCTGTCCTGATCATAGAATCCGGAGCGGAAAACGCGGCCAGTATATCTAAACGTCTTAAATCTCTTACGGAACAGGCCATTGAAATAGCCGATAGGATAAAAACCGAGGTTGAACAAACACAGATAAAGGTGGAACAGAACTACGTGGGCGTCACACTGAGTCTGGGCGTGTCTTCGTATAACGGACACCCCGATTATCGGGCCGAGTCGCTTATCGAAGAGGCCGATCAAGCTCTTTACAGGTCAAAGGAGAACGGACGCAACAGGATAACCGTTTATGATCCTGAAAAAAAAGAGTTCAAAGAGATATTACACTGATTTTCCTACAGGTACTCTTCGTTCTTAAGATATCCCACATAATCTTTAACGGAATCTTCCAGACTGCGAAATTTCACGGGGCAGGCGGTTTCTTTCAGTTTACTCATATCGGCCTGAGTAAAATACTGATATTTACCGCGAAGCGTTTCCGGCATATCAATGTATTCGATCTTAGGCTGCTTACCTAACGCGGAAAAGATAGCTTTGGCAAGGTCCTCCCATGAACGCGCTTCAGAGGTCCCTAAATTGTATATGCCGGTTATTTGCGGATGAGTAAAGAGATAGTACATCACTTCTACGGCGTCTTTTATGTAAATAAAGTCCCTCTTCTGTCCGCCGTCCGGATACTCGTCCTTATATGACTTGAACAGCCTCATTTTACCGGTCGCGCTTATCTCGGGAAAAGCTTTACAGACCACGCTGCACATATCCCTTTTATGATATTCGTTCGGACCGAATACATTGAAGAACTTAAGACCGGTCATTTTTTTTATCATCCCGTTATCCCGGCCCCACATATCGAAGAGATGTTTGGAATAACCGTACATATTAAGAGGTTTCAGGTTTACCAAAGCGTCTTCTCTGTCGCTATACCCGCAGGCTCCGTCCCCGTAGGTAGCGGCCGATGAAGCGTATAAGAAAGAAGCTTTATTGGCAATCGCCCATTTGGATATCTCCTTGGAATACTCGTAGTTGTTCTTAAGATAATACCCGGCGTCATCCAAGGTGGTGGAACTGCATGCTCCCATATGCACGACCGATAAAGGTCTGGGAAACTTTCCGCTCTTTATGAGGTCCAGGAAAGTATCCTTCTGTATATAATCCGAGAAACTCTTTCCCTGAAGGTTGCGCCATTTCCCGGAGTCATCCAAATGGTCCACGACAACGACGTCTTTTATACCGTTATCGTTAAGTTTTTTCAGGAAACAGCTTCCTATAAATCCGGCTCCGCCGGTAAGCACTATCATGTATATCCCGCCTCTTTATTCTTGAGAAAGTCCTTTGACCATTTTCATGATCTTCCTCGAATGTTTGCTGAGCCACGCCAGGAACGCCATCTGTTTAAGAGCTTCCCGCGCCTCTCTTGCCGGGTAACCGAAATACTCGTTAGGCCCGTCTGCTCTGATATGACCTATTACTCCGGTCTTAGCGGCAAGTCTTTTATGCGGAGCTATGTTTATATGATCCGATATCCCCACCTGACCGCCCGCCATGACACCGTCGCCGACATTAGCGCTTCCCGCTACCCCGGTCTGCGCCGCAAGAAATACTCCTCGTCCTATCTTTACATTATGGGCTATCTGCACCAGGCTGTCTATTTTCGTGTCCCTGCCTATGACCGTATTATCAAAAGTCCCTCTGTCTACACAGGTGTTGGACCCTAGCTCCACATTGTCCCCTATTATGACCTTTCCCAGCTGAGGGACCTTCAATATCTTCCCCTCCCGGGGGATATACCCGAACCCGTCCGATCCTATAACAGAACCTGAATGAATGGTAACATTGTTCCCGAGTTCTACATATTCATACAGAGTTACGTTGGGGTAAAGGCGGCATCTTTCCCCTATGCTGGCCCCCATTTCTATGACACATCCGGCGTCTATAGTCGTATTGTCCCCTATTTTCGCTTTTTTACCTATTGATACATTGGCCCCTATAATGACATTTTTACCGATAACCGCTTCCTTCGAAATAATGGCACTTGGATGGATCTCTCCTTTTACGGGGTTCTTTGCCTCGAGGATCATATTGTATATCAAGGTAGCGGCAGTCTTGAGGTCATCTACCTTGATGATGGTTTTTTCGCTTTTTCCTATATCGTAGGCCGTAAGAATGGCCGAGGCCTTGCTCTTTTCGGCCGATAACAACGCTTTTTCATCAAGTACACAGGCGATATCTCCTTCGACCGCATGGTCAGAATGTATAATACGGCTTATCAGGACGTTTCCGTCCCCTATAACAGTGCCTCCCAATACCGCCGCTATTTCTTTGATCTTTATCATTATATACCTCATTTTTGATGATCCCGCATTATCCAGTTCATTATACCGTATGCCGGTGAAAACTCAATACGTTTTCTTTTTCGGACGCGCTAAAAAAGAAAAAGCCGCCCAGGATAACACTTGGACGGCTTTTCCGTGACTTTACTCGGATCTTATATGCTTGTTGCCAAACTCTTTCCGCTCTTAAAGCTAACCACTCTCTTTGACGGTATGTTGATGGGCTTGCCTGTCTGCGGGTTTCTTCCCTTTCTGGCTTTCCTGGTCTTGATCTGGAAAGTTCCTAGTTCGGGGAGTCGTATAACTCTGTCTTTTGCTGTTCCCTTGCTAAGACGACCGGTAAGAGCGCTAACAACCGTATCATAAGCCTTGGCGGCTTCTGTCTTGGTGTCATATTTACCGAGCTTCCATACTGAACTGATAAAATCTGCTTTGTTCATCCTCTACCTCCTTGTAAGTTTTGGATAATGAACAGTATAATGTCGACTATACTACTCTTTCGGCGTGTTGTCAATATAAATTAGTATTGGCAACGGTTTCCGCCCGTCGCTTTCAAATGACCCTTACCGGCAAAGGAGAATCGGAGAACGAAAAACAAAATACGCGCAATACATCTGATTTACATATTCGTTCATACAAGGTATAATGATTGCGTCGTATGAACATTAGAGCAATGGACCGCATTGCAACGAAAAGGTGTGGTATATCGAACGGTTATTATCGATGTCCCCGTAGCTCAGATGGATAGAGTACCGGCCTCCGAAGCCGGGAGCGGCAGTTCGAGTCTGCCCGGGGACACCATAAAAAAAGGACAGCAAAAGCTGTCCTTTTTTTATGGTGCGGCAATTGTGCTTGCTCACGTTAGCTCTATATGTCCATTGCTTTGCTTTTTGTTCAGAAAAGAACGTGAAAAACGCTTTTTCCTTCTGCTCTCTTATTCTTTTCCCGTTCCTTTCTTCCAAAAATCAATCCCCGGGCAGGATCCTGCGTCGGAGCTCCGCTCCTCCTGGTTTTCTGCCCCTCGGCACCACAAAAAAGTATTCACCTAGTGAATGCTTTTTTGTGGTTCGTCAATTGTGTTCTTGTTGAGGATACTCAGAACAATTGCCTTCTGCTTTTTGTGCGAGAAAACGAGAGCAAAATCTCCCGAAAAAACCGCGTCCCCTTTTTCTCCCGTTTTCCCTTACAAAAATCAGCCCGGTGACAGGACTCTCGGCTTCTCGGTCGAAACACGGAGGTTTCGACACACCTTGAACATTACGTTCTCGGCTGTCAAAACGGGGACGTTTTGCCCACCTCGAACATTACGTTCTCGGCGCCTCGGGTTCTGCCTCGCAACATCACTAAAAAAAGGACAGCTTTTGCTGTCCTTTTTTATTGGTGTGGCAATTGTGCTTGCTCACGTTAGCTCTATATGTCCATTGCTTTGCTTTTTGTTCAGAAAAGAACGTGAAAAACGCTTTTTCCACGTGCTCTCTTATTCTTTTCCCGTTCCTTTCTTCCAAAAATCAATCCTCGGGCAGGATCCGACACACCTCGCACATTTCATGCTCGTCGCCTGTTACCTGTAACAATTAGCACAGAGCACAGCGTAATTCGTGATCAGTTTCTTGGACAGATCACTCATTACAGATCACACGTCACTAATACTTTCTAGCTTCTGCCCTCTATCTTCTAATCCCCCATCGGCTGCTTAAGCGGATCCAGAAAAGCCTTGTCTATCTCGCCGACAAGACGATCACATACGTCTTTCATTCTTTCATATCCGAACTGCGCGACATCAGAGGTAGGCCTGGAATAAAGGTCTTCCCTTATCCTGTACGCTATACTGACCCCGAGCCCGTAGAACCTGATGGGCTCTTGCTCCACAAGGCTGAGATCTACGTAAAGATGACATTTTTCTTTTTCGGGGATAACCTCCACCTGCTCTATGGCGTTGAGATCTTCTTCTATCATTTTCTTAAGCTCTGCTTCCCTGCCGGTATTTCCCCTGACCCTTATGTTCACGGCGATCATCGTTTGCGGATAAGCTTCTCCTAATACAAAGGCAAAAGAAATAAGGATCAATAATATTATTTTGACTTTCATGCTTTTTACGCTCCCCGTATCTCCACCTTTTTCACATATCGTTCAAGTATACTCTTGAACTTGTTCAGTTCTTTTACCGAATAAGGTTTTACCTTCTGAAAATTCTCTTCATACGTTTTCTCCGAGCGGAACTGCTGAAGGCAGTATTTTTCCGCTCCCTGGACCATCTCGCCTATCAGAACGAAATCCTCCTCATCTACGACCCCCGGAACACATGTCGTTCTGAATTCATACGGCACGGTGGTAAGAAGCGCCAGGCATATGCTTTTTTCTACTTTATTCAGCAGGTCTTTTTCCCGGACAAAAAGAGGATATTTAGGAAAAGATGTTTTGATATCTATCGCAAGATAATCAATAAGCCCTTTGCGCAGGAGTCCGAGCATCTTTTCGGGATCGGATCCATTGGTATCCAATTTGAGCTTGAGTTTTGTCTCTTTGATGCGGATAATGAACTCCTGCAGATCCGCGTGTATGGTAGGTTCTCCGCCGGTAATAACTATACCCTCTATCATGTTGCCGCGTCGAGCGGCGAACTCTATTATTTCTTTTTCGGAGGGACCGGGAGGTCCTTCCGGCGGGATAAGGTCAGGGTTATGACAGTATCCGCACCGGAAGTTGCAACCTTGCAGAAAAACCACTGCCGCTAAATGATGGGGATAATCAACCAGAGATAGTTTCTGTAACCCTGCAATTCTCATCCGCCCCCGTCAGCATAGCTTCATCTACCGTATATCTTTTCCTGTCCTTGAACTCTTCGGTCTTTCCCTTGTTCCATGATTGGACCGGACGGAAGAAACCGGTCACTCTTGAAAAAACCTCTACGCTGCATTTCTCTTTACTCATACTGTCACTCCTTCCTTTCAATTCACCGATACACCGGTCTAAAGACCGGGGTTTGCTTGCCCTGCCTGTCCCGCCTGTCCCGAGCGAAGTCGAGGGGAGCTTGTCGAGGGGAGCGAAGCCGAAGGGTTCCCAATTGATCCTGCAGTGTCCCGAGCGAAGTCGAGGGGAGCCCCGGCTATTTCCCCCGCGCTAAAGCACGGGGCTTCGCCGGCGCGAACGGGTGAAAGATCTTCTTTTCCAGCTTCCAGACATTCCTGGTGAGGACATGAAAAATGTTCCCCCGGGATATATCCGTGTTCCGAACATATAGTGAACGAGGGCGTCACTGTATAGTACGGCATTTTATATGTCTGCGCTACTTTTTTTACCAGTTTTTTACATACTTCCGGATCTTCCATCCTTTCGCCCAAGAACATATGGAACACTGTTCCCCCCGTATATAGGGACTGAATATCATCCTGGTGGTCCATTGCCTCAAAAAGATCATTTGTATATTTCACCGGAAGATTCGTAGAATTCGTGTAATAAGGTTCTTTTTCTCCCTGCGTTACTATACCCGGGAATTTCTGCCTGTCCATTTTAGCAAGGCGGTACGTAGTTCCTTCTGCCGGGGTCGCTTCGAGATTATACATGTGTCCCGTTTCTTTCTGAAATTCCACCATACGATCCCTTATGTAGGTAAGAAGTTCTACGGCGAACGCTTTTCCTTTTTTAGTGCTTATATCTTCTTTCAGCAGACATTCGCACCCTTCGTTCACCCCTACAAGTCCTATAGTGGAAAAATGATTTCCCCAGAAAGTACCGTGCCTTTTCTTTATATCGCCCAGGTAATGCCGGGAATACGGATACAGGCCCTGATTGGTAAGATCTTCCAGCACTCTTCTTTTTATCTCCAGGGCTTCTTTGGATATTCTAAGCAGGTGGTCAAGCCCTTCATAAAAATTCTCTTTGGTACCGGACATATACGCCAGCCTTGGTATGTTGAGAGTGATAACACCTATGGATCCAGTAAGAGGATTCGACCCGAAAAGACCTCCTCCTCTTTTCCTGAGTTCTCTGTTATCCAGCCTGAGCCGGCAGCACATACTCCTCGCGTCATCCGGATCCATATCGCTATTAACGAAATTCGAGAAGTACGGTATGCCGTATTTCGCGGTCATGCTCCACAGACCTTCAAGATCAGGGTTATCCCAATCGAAATCTTTCGTTATGTTATATGTGGGTATCGGGAAAGAGAATATCCTTCCCTTGGCGTCTCCTTCTATCATAACTTCGCAGAAAGCTTTGTTTATGATGTCAGCTTCGTGCTGAAATTCGCCGTATGTCTCTTCCTGCGGCGCGCCGCCGATTACAACGGCTTCGGACTTCAGGGAACCGGGTATGGTGACATCCATGGTGATATTTGTGAACGGTGTCTGGAACCCTACTCTTGTTGGAACATTTATATTGAAAATAAATTCCTGCATGTACTGTTTGACCTGCGGGTATGTAAGTTTGTCCTTTGCCACGAACGGGGCCAGAAGTGTATCAAAATTAGAGAACGCTTGCGCCCCCGCCGCTTCGCCCTGCAATGTATAGAAAAAATTGACTATCTGCCCCAGCGCCACCCGGAAATGTTTCGGCGGTTTGGATTCGACCTTTCCATAAGCTCCGCCGAAACCTCGGGTCAAAAGGTCCTTCAGGTCCCATCCGCAGCAGTAGGCGCTTATAGAACCGAGATCGTGTATATGTATATCCCCTTCTATATGCCTCTCCGCCACGTCTTTGGGATAAATACGGTCGAGCCAGTATTTATTGGATACGGCCGTCGAGATAAAATTATTGAGTCCCTGAAGGGAGTATCCCATGTTCGCGTTCTCTTTGACACGCCAATCCTTCTGCTGTATATAATCATCCACCATGTTAACGGCGTCTCTCAGAAGGGCTTTTGTCTGCCGAAGCTTAGCGTGCTGTTCTCTGTATAGTATATAGGCCTTTGCCGTCTTGGCATGACCGTTCTCTATCAGTATCTTTTCTACAAGGTCCTGGACATTCTCCACCGTGGGAACCCTTTTTCCTTTATATATGACTTCGAGAAAGGAAATGGTCTGCCTTGTTATCTCTTTCGCTTTGCTTTCGTTCTCTCCTCCAACGGCCTTAGCGGCGGCAAAAACAGCCGCTTCGATCTTTTGCGGATCGAAATGTTCTAATCTACCGTCTCTCTTTCTTACAAATTTGATCTCGGTGGGGTGCATTGTTTTCCTTTCTTTTTAAATTGTTCTCACACAGAACGCTTTCTGCCTATGGCTCAAGAAAATACCATATATTGAGCCCATTGTCAAGTAATCCACAATATATAGTTAGTCGCAAAAAAGCTGGTTTTTCTTCTTGACGCTGTTACCCTTGATCTTTTTGGTCATTATAAAGGAAGGAATTACTCGGCAGGCGAGCTCTTATCCCCTTCTACCGCGCCTCTTATGTCCTTTTTCGCTTTCCCCTTCATGCTCGTAGTCGTGATCTTTAATGCTTCCGCTACCGGTATTACGCGGTTCTTTTTCTCGAGGTAAAATTCGTCTAATCCTTTTACCATAACTTTGTACGGAACCCCGAAATAGTACATTTCTTTTGTTTTTGCCCGGTCCAATGTTTGCGCCCCTTCATAGATACCTCGCACTAAGGCGATCTTTATCATGACCCCTGTAAAAATATCACCGTTCTCTATTAACCGTGTAATACTTTCCCAGTCTTCACCGGTATATCTGTTATCTTGCTTGAGATCTTCTTCATAGCTAATGAGGGTTCTTTCCCCGGTCGGTTCCGTAACTACGGAAGCGCTGCCTCGTTCAAAACTTTTCAGAGCTTCGGGATGTGCCGATACTGACGCCACTGATAGAATGCACGCTAAGAATATGATCTCTTTTATAGTCCTTTTTTTCATGCCCCTTCCTCTAAACGTCTGTGCCATCTTACAAAAAGCCGGAAGATTTGTCACTAAAATTAAAAATAGCGTTTTATCAAAACACAGGAACAATATATCGTAATGCGTCAGCTTTGATCCCACCCACCCCCACTCCGTTCATTCTCTATTTGGAGGTTTTTCGCGCAACTTCTTTGTTTCGATCCACCCATTGTTTGCACTATCAAAATGATCAAACCTTGGAATGTATGGTTTAATATCAATCAACGGCGTGTTATCAAGAACGTCTATTCCGCTTACTTTAAGAATGTTTTTATTTCTTTTTTCTAATTTTACGATAGAGATCCCAATCCTATTTGGCCTGCAAGGATGCCGGGACGCAAAAACTCCATGAGGCATATCATCTAGAAAAGTTGGTCCGGATAATCTTAATTTTTCTGCTTTGTCAAATATGTAAAATAATATGATATGAGAGAATGTCTCTATTGATTCTAATGCTTCTTCGTATTCTAGAAACACTTCAACCTGCCCTTTCCCTTCAGGTTTAACAGATCCCTGAATGGGGCACTCTTCTTTTGTTCTATATGGGGACCGAATGATCCCAATTTGTTTTACTTCGATCTTCATTATTTTTCTGTCTCGGGAAATCCCATTTTAATTATCTATGCCGAGAAAACACGGACGCATTGGAGCGTATTTGAAAATCGACAATAGACAATAGACCGCATTGTCGCTCCGCTCCAATGCTTTGCCATTTCTGCGAAGCCCATCATTATGTTCTTTTAAAAAGGGCATAGCAGAATGGCGGAGAGGGGGAGACAACCAGCCCCACGTTTTGCTGTTGCAAAACAGCGGATGGGACGCAGGAGCCTATCCCTCTCTGAAACGCCGCGATAACTACATTTTGGGAATTCTGTTTCCAAAATGTAGTTGAGTAAAGTTTCCCGATCATGTTCCCAACATGATCGGACGACATTTGATGTTCTTTGTCAAATGGCGG
>JBDRKO010000052.1:0-24376 GCA_043813915.1 Candidatus Omnitrophota bacterium | reverse complement strand
AACAGAAATAAAAATATATTCTGGGGACATTCTTCGACCAGGGCTTATACTCCCACGGGAAGAGTGTCCTCAGAACTTCGCACATCACACTTCTTTCTCGTCCTTTTTCCTTCTGACTTCTCTATACTATCACACCCTGATCTTTCCCGTCTCGAACAATTCAACATATTGCCGGGCTATGCCTTCCCACGTCCAGGTGCTTCTTATCTTTTTGTTAAATTCCACAACGCGCTGGACGCTTTTTTCCCAGTTGTCCGTTACCCAGACTATAGCTTTGCCGACATTCCCCGGAAAATTCTTATTATGATCATTAGTTATCGCCGCGAGGACTCCCCTTTCGGTGATTATTCCCCACTCCGTTCTCTCTCCATTCCCGCTCTCGAACATATATCCTGGCCCGTTAGTATCGGCGGATACGATCATATTTCCTCTGGCCGATGCTTCTACCAGGGACATACCGAAAGGTTCTTTGAGCGTGGGCAGTATGTATATGTGCTTATCGTCCAGTATGCTTTTCTTTTCGTCGGAATGGCTTATTGCATCGAGCAGTTTGAGATCTATTGTAAGATTATCGGGTGTCTCCTTCGCCTCTTTCTTAAGACGGGCTAGATATTCCTCCGAGGCAGGTATCCCGGCAATGGTAAGCGAAAACTTGTATGACGACAGTTCGGCCGCTTTTTTAGCTCCCGCTATGGAGTATTCCACACCCTTACTCGGATCGATACGGCAGAAGGTCACCAGGTTCACTATTTCTGGCCGATCCTTAAGTTTTGATCTTATTTCCTCGTCCTCCATCATAAAATCACCGTTGCAACCGCTTGCCAGAATAACTATCTTATCGTGATACTTATTCTTATCCGTATCGTATTCCGCTATTATATCCATTATCTCGCCGCGTACCATGGGGCTGTTCACCATAATGATATCCGCATAACGGCACATAGCTTCCCATTCCCGTATGCGGGCCAATACTTCCGAAGTCCCGCTGAACGCTCCTACAAAATCCCCCTTTCCCGTAACATATGTCGTTTCAAGGGCATGAAGATACGATACTATCTTCGCCTTGGAACCCAGCAATTCTTTTGCCATATAGCCCGGGACAGTATGATGTCCGTGCAGATTTATGACATCGAATTCCCCGTCGCGTTCTTTGAGCCATGTTACGGAAGCATCGGCGAATTTTCTTATCCTCCTGAGTTCCTCTTCTTTTCCGCCCGTATAAGGATGTTCCAACCCCCTATCTATCAGTATCCTCACCACATCCAGACCGTCCTGTCTTGACAAGCTGCAGCTTACCGTGTCTCCCGTTAATTCCGCTCCCTCCAAAGTCTTGTCTGTATGGATAGAAAGGACCGTCACTTCCATGCCCATTTTCACGAACTGTTCGCATATTTTCTTTACGTGCACTCCGCCGCCGCCTGTGGCTGTTTCCTTATACTGCAGCGTTACCATAGCGATTTTCATATATGTCCTTCGTGATCCGTGAATCGTAATTCGTGATTCGCCTGCAGTGAACAGTAACTTCTTTAAAGTAACCAGTTGCCTGTTACCTGTAACCAGCGACTCGTGAACAGTAAAATAGTTCGTAGCGGGTAGTTCGTAGTGAGAACGCTAGCAAATAGAGATCGACTGTATCTCTAATTTACGACTACGAACAACGAACTCCGGACTACGAACTTTTTAACTTTTAAACTGCCTGTTTCACTTAATACTTAAGACTTATAACTTAACACTTCTTTCTCGTCCCTCGTCCTTCCTCCTTCGTTCATCTCTGACACTTTGACACTCTGACTTCTATTTCTACCCCATCATTATCGACGCGGCGCCCAATATGCCGACATCGTTCTTAAGTTCCGCTTTTACTACCATTGTTCTTGCGGCCGCCATGTTTATTGTATGTGCGGGTATTGTTTTCCTTATGACACTTAAGATCATTTCTCCTATATTCGAGACCCCTCCACCTATAACAATGATCTCAGGGTCCAGTATGCTTATCATGCTTCCCAGCCATATACCCAGCATCTCTCCCTGCTGCCGTATCGCCTTTTCGGCGTACTTATTACCCTTTTTGGCCGCTTTATCTATCTCTATCATAGTGACCGGACCTTTGCGGGGGTCTATATATTCCATCATCTTTTTTTTGCGTCCCGATGCTTTAACCGTTTTCAGGAATTTTCCGGAGGTGGCCGGCCCGGACGCGATCGCCTCTATGCATCCGATATTGCCGCAATTGCAAATGTCTTTGGAACTGTCAAAATTTATAGTGGCATGCCCGCCTTCTCCGGCCATACCGTTCTTTCCGTGATATATCTTACCGTCAATAATGACCGCGGTCCCTATTCCGGTACTGACCGTAACATAAAGAACATGCTTATAGCCCCGGGCCGCCCCCCATAGGACCTCGGCCATGCCCGCTGCATTAGCGTCGTTCTCCAGTTTGACCTTTATGTCGAATTTTTCCTTTATCAAACGGGTAAGAGCAACGTTCTTCCAGCCGGGCAGATTAGGCGGATTATGGACTATTCCCTTATCCGGGTCCAAAGGCCCGGGCGCGCATATGCCTATACCCGCTATATCCTTCTTGGTCTTTCCGCTGCTTCCAAGCACGTTTTCTACCGCTGCGTAAACCTGCGCGATAGAACTTTTAAAGCCCTTTTCCGCAAACGTCGGGATAGCCGTTCTGAAAATAAGTTTGCCTTTTCTATCCGTTATTCCGGCGGCTATTTTTGTACCGCCTATATCAATACCTATGATACATTCTTTCACGATGCTCCTACTTTAAAAAGAACACGAAACGTGACTCGTGACTCGTGATTCGTGATTCGAACCGTAGGGGCACGGCATGCCGTGCCCCTACATCTCACGACAACCTACCCTTATAATCCTCGTACCCGAACTCGCGCAGCACTTTCACTTCGTCCGTATCCGGGTCATACACCGCTATCGACGGAAGACCTATCCCGTTGAACGTGCTATTCTTTACCATAGTATAATGCGCCATGTCTTTGAACAATACGCGGTCGCCCGGTTTGAGCGGCGCTTGGAAAGAATAGTCCCCGATGATATCCCCGGCCAGACATGTCATTCCGCCGAGCCTGTAAGTGTGGACATACTCTCCGGCCTTCCCTGCCCCTTCTATTTCCGGACGATAAGGCATTTCCAGGACATCCGGCATGTGAGCGGCCGCCGAAGTATCAAGTATCGCTATCTCCATATCGTTCTTAACTATATCAAGAACGGAAGCCGCCAAAAACCCCGTGTTCAGCACCACAGCTTCGCCCGGTTCCAGATATATTTCGACCCCGTATCGTTGCCTGAACCCGCTCACCAGAAAGCAAAGTTTATCTATATCATAATCGTCACGGGTAATATGATGACCGCCGCCGAAATTGACCCATTCCATATCCTTGATAATATGAGAGAAATCCTTTTCAAACTTTATCAGGGTCCGTTCAAGCGAATCAGAACCGAGTTCACAGAGATTATGAAAATGAAGTCCCGAGATACCGTTAAGGTCCTGTCCATCGAACAGTTCTCTTTTTACCCCTAACCTGGAAAAAGGAGCGCACGGATCATATATCCGCGTCTTTACCTCCGAATGCTGCGGGTTGACCCTCAATCCGCACCGTACTTTTTTACCGCTTTTCTTGATCGCCCCGGCGAACCGGTCCCGCTGTGAGAAAGAATTGAATATGATATGGCTTGCGTATTTTATGAGCTGTTCGAATTCATCTTCTCTGTAGGCCGGCGCCGAAACGTGCACATTGGGTCCGAACTCCTCAAACCCCAATCTGGCCTCGTTCAAAGAACTTGCCGACGTTCCCCCCAGGCAGGAACTGATCTCGTCAAAGACCCCGAACATGGAGAAACCCTTAAGGGCAAGCAGTATCTCGCATTCCGCACGTTCTTTGACGGAACGTAATATGTTCAGGTTCTTTTTCAGCAGAGCCTTGTCGACCACGTAAGAAGGCGTAGAAGGTATTTTATCGATCATCATAGTTCTCTGACCACCCACGGCAGGCCATGTATATTAAGTTTTTCCATGAACGGGTCCGGGTCAAGCTCTTCCACATTGAACACACCCTTCCCCTTCCATACACCCGTGACCATAAGCATGGCTCCTATCATGGCCGGCACTCCCGTAGTGTAGGAAACCGCTTGGGCTTTCACCTCTTTATAACATTCGGAGTGATCACATACGTTGTAAATATATATTTTTTTCTTTTTCCCGTTCTTGATACCTTCCATCATACACCCGATATTGGTCTTGCCGGAATAGTTCTCGCCCAGAGATGACGGTTCCGGCAATAATGCCTTCAGGAACTTCAGGGGAACGATATCCTGTCCCTCGAAACGTACGGGATCTATACGGGTCATCCCCACGTTCTGAAGCACTTCCAAGTGTTTGAGATACTGTTCACTGAACGTCATCCAGAAGCGTATCCTTTTAAGACCCTTTATATGTTCGACCAGCGATTCCAGCTCCTCATGGTACAAAAGGAACATCTTCTTGGGTCCTATCTCCGGAAAATCAAATGTTTCCGAAACGGACAGAGGTTCCGTCTCCACCCATTTCCCTTCTTCCCAATATTTACCTCGCTGGGTTATTTCCCTTATATTTATCTCGGGGTTGAAATTCGTAGCGAACGCTTTTCCGTGGGACCCGGCGTTACAGTCCATGATATCAACCGTATATATCTCGTCAAAATAATGTTTCATCGCGTAAGCGCAGAAAATATTCGTGACTCCCGGATCGAACCCGCATCCCAAAAGCGCCATTATCCCTTTTTCTCTGAACCTTTCACGATAATCCCATTGCCATTTATAACAGAACCTAGCTTCCTCGGGAGGTTCATAGTTGGCCGTATCCAGGTAGTTCACCCCGGTTTCAAGGCACGCGTCCATTATCGAAAGGTCCTGATAAGGAAGCGCTACGTTCAGAACAAGTTCGGGTCCCGTCTTTTTTATAAGCAAGGTCACGTCTTCTGTGCGGTCGGCATCTAGACTGAACGTCCGGATATCCTTTCCGATCTCGGCCGCGATATTGTCGCATTTTTTTACGGTCCTGCTTGCCAGGTATATCTCTTTGAATACATCCCCGGCTTGAGCGCATTTATGAGTAACGACTCCGCCGACCCCGCCGGCTCCTATGATAAGTACTTTGCTCATTCCATTTCATTCCCTTTCTTATGCAACATCTATCGGAAGCCTTATTATGAATTCGGTACCTCTGTTCAGCTGGCTCTTGACCAGCATTTCACCTTTATGCAATTCCCTGATTATACGGTAAGATAGTGCTAGTCCCAGGCCCGTCCCCCTGGCTTTACTTGAGACGAACGGTTTATCCAGCTTATCCAGGTCTTCTTTCGGCATCCCGACACCGCTGTCTTTGATCGAGATCTCCAGATCTTTCTCTCTTATCTGGGTGGACAGGGTCAGCTCTCCGCCTTCAGGCATGGCCTCATAAGCGTTCTTTGTTATATTGTAGAACACTTCCCCTATCTGGACGATGTCGACTTTGACGGGAGGTATCCTTCCGAACGCTTTCATGACCTTAACGTTCTTTTTCGGGAAACCAATAATAACTCGGGCCAGTGTTTCTTCAAGCAATGAATTGATATCAGTATCCGCTTTATTCGCGTTACTGATCCGAGAATAATTCAATAGATCGTTTATGATCTTGTTCGCCTCTTTGATCTTTTTCGACATATTCCAAATGTGTTTCTGTACCTTTTCATCGCTTTCCGGCAGGGTCCTTTTAAGATTGTACAAAGCGACGTTTATAACCCCAAGCGGGTTCCGCAGTTCATGAGCGACACTTGCGGCCATAGTTCCTACCGCTGCCATTTTTTCCGCCTGTATAAGGCTTCCTTGAAGCTGTTTTCTGTCGCTGATATCCCTGGTTATACCCGTGAGCTCAAATCCTGATTTTGCTTCCCGGTCCGGAACAGCCCGGCAGGATACTTCGCACCATACGGAAGTATTATCCGCGCGGATGAATTCCAGTTCCATGATCATGATATTGCCCCCGGCCATTTCTTTCCCTGACCCGAGAACTTTCATGCCTTCACTTATTGTTCTCTCCCATTTAGCGTAAGACCTTCTGGTAAGAATGTTCTTTATATTGATGAACGATATTTCTTTGACCGTATATCCCAAAATACGTTCCACGGAGGGGGTCGCGAAAGTTATATTACCTTCTGTATCAGCCTTCCATACAATATCGGCGGCTCCCTCAGTGACCATGCGGTACTTCTTTTCACTTTCTTCCAGTTTCTCTGATTGCGCGAATGTCTCTCTTTTTTCTTTTATGAACCAAACACCTATCCCTGTCAAAACAAGAAAAAATATCATCGTGTATGCCAAAAAACTGAATAGTATTCCCTGAAGCACGTTTATATGTTTAGTGATCTCCTGAGAAGAAGACACCCCGACAAGGTACCATTCCTCTTTTCCCCCCTCAAAAATAGGTATACCCGCGAATATTTTTTCGTCTCCCATGAGGGAAACGGTCTTTGTTATAACGCTCCTTTCAGCACCTTTCATTTTTACGTATATGTCGTCGGGCATAACGACTTCTTCCTCCATCATGATCCGTGCCCTTTCATCCTTATTCTTGGAAAGTATATCTTCCGCGTTGATCAGCTTCACCTCTTCCCCGATATTGGCGCTGTTTCGATGAGAGATAACTATCGGTTTACTCCCGATATACGCTACAATGAACCCGTCGAAAATATCCAGGTTCTCAAGCGCATCCGGATCCACGAACACTTTTCTGAAATAACTATTATTCACTTTAGAGGAAAGCACCCCTATAAAACGCCCATCTTCTAGGAGCGGAATAGAAATATATATTTCTTTCACGTTCGCGGCGGCATTCCGTCCTGATACCGAAAATAATATCCCGTTCTTTGATGCGGCCTCTTTGAAAAAATCATGATCCGAAAGATCTTTTCCCACCATCCAGTCTTTCCCGTCATCGGAGGCCCTAGCTACACACCTGCCCTTACTATCGCATAAAAAAACAGATTCAATAGAGGCGTACCTTATAAATTTCTCTCCCGCGGATATATCATTATGTTTTTCGTCATACGTCATTCTGCCGTAAGCAATACTGTTAAATGCATTGCGTAAACTTCCGTTCAAGCGGTCGCCGGAGGCTCCTGAACCTAAGAACGATGTAATATCCCAGCGCTCTTCCATGGCGAGGTCGGAAAGCCGGGAGGCTATCCCGGAAAAATATTCCCTGATCAAAACCGATGTTTTTTTCATGAGAGAGTTCACGACCTGCTCGTGTTTGACGATCATGCTCTCTTCTATGCGGTCAAAGACATTATTTACGGCATTATAACTTACCACGGACGCCGCTACTGCGGATAGGACCATGACCGCAGCGAGTAAACCGGCATTGTGTTTCGGCAACATCTTCTTCTCTTTTTTATCCGGACGCTTTCGATCCTTCACTGTTTTTTTCTCCTCCGGCCAGGTTCTCTATCCCTTCCACCAGTTTTTCTATATCGAACGGTTTATATATGACTGCCGCGAAATCCGTTTTCCGGAACTTCTCGACCACTTCTGACGGCAAAGCCCCCGTCACCATGATTATCGGCAGCAAAGGTTTTATTTTTTTTATACCTTCAAAGGCCTCAAGACCTCCCATGCCGGGCATCTTAAGGTCCATAAGAACTATGTCAAAGTCCTCCTTGGATATGGCCTGTATAGCTTCCTCTCCTCTATGCACACATGACACCTTATATCCGGTACATTCAAGCGCCCCCATGACCTCTTCGCATAATTCCGGATCGTCATCCACCATCAGAACATGTATAGGCATCAGTTATCCCCCCCCGTAGGCAGTTTTATCGTTACTTCCGTTCCTTCTCCCTCTTTGCTTTTTATGACAATCATTCCGTTATGGTTCTCTTCCACTATCCGGAAAGATACCGCGAGGCCCATTCCTGTTCTCCCTTTTTTAGTGGAAAAGAACGGCTCTCCCGATCTGGTTACGTCCTCTTCCGTCATTCCGGACCCGGAATCGGTTATTACAGCCTCTACGTTCTTTCCTTCCTCATCGCACCGGGATATTAACGATATATTGCCTCCGTCGTCGGCTATGGCTTCACAGGCGTTCCTGATAACATTCTGCATCACCTTGCTTATCTGGGCCCTGTCGATCTCCACCGGCGGAAGATCTCCTTCATGCCTCGTCACATTTATCTTTTTCGCTTCAAAGAGGCCGTTCATCGAAGAAACGGTCTCTTCCATCAAAGAATTAAGATCTGTCTCTTTCTTGTCCGGCGGATCCAGCCTGTAGTAACTCAGTATATCGGTTATAATACCGTTGGCTTCGGCGGTCTTCTGCATTATGACCGCGATGCGTTTCATCGCGGTCTCATCATTCTCTCCTATTCTTTTTTTCAGATTGTACGCGGCTATATTGATAACACCCAAAGGATTTCTTAGATCATGTGCCATTTTGGACGCGATAACGGCTATTTCACTGAATTTCTCCCGGTCAACCGGCGTTCTTTCTCCTCTCTCCATACTCCTCGCTTTCGATCGTTAAGTTCTCGTTCCGGCGGGGCATGCGCGCCCTAACTCTCCAAAAGCCGGTCTATCAGCCTCTGCAGTTCATCGGGGTCAATGGGTTTAGCTATATAATTCCTGTGCTCGATATTAAGGTTTTCCCTATACCTCTTTGCTTCTTCGGCGCTTATCATTCCCGTAACAAATATGATCGGTATATCTTTGGTTTTCTCATTCTTATGGAACTTTTCCGCGAGCACATCCCCGTCAACATCCGGCATAACTATATCCATGAGTATAACATCGGGATGTTCCTCCTCGGCGAAACTCAAGGCTTCCCGGGCATTGTTGGCCGTAAGAACGAACTCGTATCCAAGATCGAATAGGCACATCTTCATCATTTCGCAAAAATCACGGTCATCATCTACCACAAGTATCTTCCTGGCTACTCTCACTATTCCTCCCTCTTGATACTTTTCAAAGATACAACGCCGACTCCGCGCCGCGTATATACTACATCATATTTCTCTCCGGGTCTATGATATTGTCGTCAATTCACCGATACCTCGGTCTAAAGACCGGGGCTTGCTTGCCCTGAGCGAAGCCGAAGGGCTTGCCCTGAGCGAAGCCGAAGGGCTTGCCCTGCCTGTCCCGCCTGTCCCGAGCAAAGCCGAGGGGAACTTGTCGAGGGGAGCGAAGCCGAAGGGTTCCCAATTGATCCTGCAATGTCCCGAGCAAAGCGAGGGGAGCCCCGGCTATTTCCTCCTCGCTAAAGCACGGGGCTTCGCCGGGGCGAATGGGTCGATCCGCGCTGCCGTATTTTTTGCTTATATTTTCCCGGAATATTTCAGAGCCATAAAGGTTATATCATCCGACTGTTCCGTCCCTTGGGCGAAAATATCCACGGATCTCATGACACTTTCGACTATATGCTTCGTGCTTTCCCCTTTCAGAACGGACAATTCCTTCATGAGATTTTCCTCCGAGAACATATACCCGTTATTGTTCACAGCCTCGGTGATCCCATCCGTATAGAGAATGAGGGTATCTCCTTCTCCCAACCGGAATTTTTCCTGTTTGAACTCAGCGTCCTTGAGAGCTCCCACTATTGTTCCGGATGAGCTTTTTATGGGTATCCCTTCGCGGCCGTTCTTTATCAGCACCGGAGGATTATGTCCCGCGTTCACGAACGCCAGCTCTCCGCTTGAGATATTCAGGATACCGCAGAAAACCGTAACAAATGTCGAGGATTTATTATCCCGGCATATCTCTCTATTGACCTTCTTCATTATGTCTTCCGGCTGTTTTATGTCTCTCGCTATGGTCCTTATCAGCGTTATTATCATGGACATAAAAAGAGCGGCCGGGACCCCTTTCCCTGAAACGTCACCTATAACAAAACACAGATTTTCATCATCCACGAAGAAGAAGTCATAAAAATCCCCTCCGACCTCTTTAGCGGGACGGAGCACCGCGTATATGTCCACCTCTTCCTTTTCGGGGAAAGCCGGAAAATCCTTGGGAACGAAATTCATCTGTATATCATGCGCTATCTTCAGTTCCTTTTCTATCCTTTCTTTCTCTACGGTCGTATCGGTAAGGCTTTTTACATAGTTTTTCAGGTTTTCCGTCATCCCGTTAAAGGCATCAGCCAGGTCTTCCACTTCATCTCCCGTGTCTATCCTAAGCTGATGATCCAGGTCCCCATTACCTACTATTTTCACGCCGTCATTTAAAGCTAATATCGGACGGGTTATCTTCCTGGCCAGTTTACGCGCTGTTATTACTATTAACAGCATCATCACTATGAAGATACCCATGATCGTGCTCTCTATCTCCCTTATGTAACCGTGTATGTACCTATTCACATCCTCTGTTACTGTTATGATCTTTCTCTGCGATCTCATCGCGGGCGCTATCACCTCTTTTACCGGCACTACAAGCCCCAAGCTCCATCCGGTATTTTGCATAGGCGTATATGCTATATATTTTTCTTCCCCCTCGAACTTGGCCCGCCCTATACCGGAGGCGCCGTTTATCATGTTTTTCACTATTTCTTTCAGGTCCGGATCCTCTCCGCCGAGAAGATTCTCTGTCGTATAGACTTCATCCCATCTCGTATCCCCGGGCGTAAGTCCGGGATGCACCGCAACATTCCCGTGTTTATCCAAGAGGAACGCGTATCCTCTGTCACCTACTTGCGTCCCTATTATATCCTTGCACATGACCTCGAGCGTCACATCAGCCTCGGCAACACCTAACAGCCCGCTATCCGCTCCGTAAAAAGGAACGGCACATGTGATAACAAGTTCTTTGGTGACGACGTCTATATATGGTTCGGTCCAGACCGGTCCTTTTTCTTCCGCGGCCTTTTTATACCAGTATCTTTCCCGGGCGTCGTATGAATCGGCTAGGCCGGAACACCATGGATAACTCCTGAATACACCGGACTCCGTCCCCAGGCTCACGGTGTCCATATTGGCGTCATTTGAGAATATGGCCATGAAAGCCTTATCCACATTGCCTGAAAGATCTATCTCATCTTTAACATCCTCTTCTTTCACGCCGGGTGCCAGTGTATATACCGAATGCCTGAATATATCGTCAGGTGTTTCATCCTGCCCGTAAGATCTTGCGCTCGCATGCTTGGCCGGGTCATTCCACACATAGGACGCGAACGCGGCGATTATCTTGACCTCAGTCTCTACTTTATCAAGCAAGGCCCCGCTTATAGCGGCCTGGTCCCTGACAAGCTTGACAAGGTTCTTCTCCGCCTGGTCCTCAAGACTTTTTACGCTGTCAGCTACCGCTTCTTCTCCGAGTGATATGCTCTTATTCAGAGCGCAGTTGCCCATATCCCTCATCCCCACAAAAACAGTATAGGCGAACAGGATGAGAGAGACAAGTGATACTCCCAGAAGAGAGAGCAGGATCTTAGTCCCGATATTTATCTTTATTTTCCCGGACATGTTGTTGCCGTTTCCAACGGCGTTTTTTTGATATCTACAGTGCCAAAACTTTTGCACCAAAGCCCTGCACATATCGTACATATTATTTTAATATTAAAACGGTATTTTTCAACTAGGAACTTGATCTTTTATGCATTCTCTGTTCATTTAGAAAAAAGAAAAAAAACGGAGAGCATATCCCAAAATATACGCTCTCCGATAGAATTGATGGTATCCGCTATATATTATCTATGAAGGATCTTCTTCACAGTTTCCGCGATCTCGTTCTCGAAGAAAGGTTTATATAAACATTTGGACTCTCCGCCTTCTTCCATGAACCTGACCTCGTCTTGTATCGTGTTTTTGTCCACCTTTCCCGTAATGAACACAACGATCGAGTCGGGTCTGATCTCCTTTATTTTCCGGCACACCTCTATCCCGTCTGTCCTTGGCAGGACAAAATCAACGAAAATGATATCATATTTTTTTTCGCTGACCTTGCTCAAGGCTTCCTCGGCGTCCATAGCATAATCCGCGGTGTACCCTACTCCTTCCAGCTCTTTCTTCAGGGCCGTGCAGACAAGCTTATCGTCGTCTATGATCAATATGTTCTCTTTATCCATTTCCGCTCCTTTTCTCTTCCATTATCTTGCCGGTCATGTCCGCTATCGATGACGGGGACATAAAAGGCTTTCTCATAATTTCATCCCTTCCGCCGGCTTCCCAGAAATCATCCCTTCTGCGCATGATCTCGTCATAATGCCCCGAGATCATCACTACTTCCGTCCCGGGGGATATCTCTTTTATTTTCCGGCAAACCTCTACTCCGCTGATATCCGGCATAATAAGATCCACATATGCTATATCGAATTTTCCCTTCGCGGCCATCTCTATCCCTTCCCGTCCGTTTGCCGCGCTTGCCACTTCATAACTCCCTCTATCCTCAAGCTCCATCTTTATACTTTCGGTGATGATCTTTTCGTCGTCTATAACGAGTATTTTGGCTTTTTCCATATTCCGGCCTTTACAAAGCGGGCAAAACGACCGATACCTCTGTCCCTTTTCCAAGAGTACTTTTCACCTCTATATTCCCGCTATGTCTCTTTATTATACCATAAGAAACGGATAATCCAAGACCTATCCCTTCACCCGGAGGCTTTGTGGTAAAAAACGGGTCAAATAGCCTCGGAATATCTTCTTTTTTTATTCCGCACCCTGTATCTTTTATCGTTATTACCGCTTTTTTGTCCCTTTTTATGCCCTCAACGGATAACACCCCTCCCTCGGGCATTGAACATACGGCGTTCGAGATAAGGTTCATGATCACCTGCTGCAGCTGGTTCTTGTCCGCCATCACTCTAAGCTTTTCCCTTCCCGTATCCATCCTGAGAGAGATATTATTTTGTTTTATCATGCTATCGCTAAGAGTTACGACATCCTCTAATACCGCGCCGATGTCCGTGGGGTACAATTCGACCGTATCCTTTCTGACAAACATCTTCAACCCTTTTACTATATTTATCATGTGTTCCACGGCACTAAGCATGTCCCCTATTTCTTCATATTCTTTGTCGCTCTCTTTAACCCTTCTTTTGTACACTTTAAGCATTGTAAATAACCCTGTTAAAGGATTATTAAGTTCATGGGCCAGCGTGGCCGCGAAATGCCCCAATCCGGCAAACTTTTCGGCTTGTATAAGCTGGTCCTGGGTGCTTTTAAGTTCAGCATAGGCCTTCTCGAGCTCTATCCTTTTCTCTTTTTCAGCGGCCATTCTGGCGGCATTTACCGCCAGGGTTTTTTCTCTCTCTTCCGCCAAACGCTGCTTTGTTATATCCTGCGCGTAGATATTGACATATCCCCTTCTTTTGACGGGGACTATGTTCAGAAAATATATCGAGTTACCGATAACCGTCTCCACCGTTCCCACGGTATTATCGGAAAGCGCGCCCGTGACGTATCTCATCCATTTCCCGGGCAACAAACCTCCCGGTTTAGCGCTCCACGCGTCCAGTATGCTTTTGGCCGGAGCATTAGCGTATATCACATTACTGTCGCTTTTTACCCTCAATACCGGGTATGGGTTCTCCTCCGGGAAGAGGGACAGATCGTATATCCTTTGTTCCTCTTCTTTTCCGGATATCATATCATTCTCATCACTACGTCTCTTCACCAATGTCTACCTTTGTCGCGTAGGCGCTCAGAAAAACAAAGAGGGCCGTACGCTCTTGATCCAATGCGCACGACCCTCTCGTTTATACCTCTATATGCGTGCTGATCGCAGCATTTTATTTAATGTTCTCTCCGAAAGCGCTCCACGGCCACGTTTCATCAAAAGCCAAACCCTTCGTTTCCTTAGGATTAGCCATATAGAACGTATAGATATCCGACGCTCCGTCCATCTCTCTGCTGGCGAAGTACCATATGCCCTTTATTATGCCAAGGTCCGGGGCTCCGTCCTTAACACCTTTCACTATCTGACCCGGTATTTCGATTATACCCAGCACCGTATTGCCGATGCCCCTCAGCAGTTTTCCGGCGATGGGTTTGAACGCGCCTTCTCCGAGGTTCGGATCAAAAATATTATACGCCGTCC
The DNA here is from genome assembly GCA_043813915.1 of Candidatus Omnitrophota bacterium. Taxonomy (GTDB): domain Bacteria; phylum Omnitrophota; class Gorgyraeia; order Tantalellales; family Tantalellaceae; genus Aadella. The sequence continues at coordinate 10,309 of JBDRKO010000052.1, read as the reverse complement.
CTTCTTGCCACGCGTATTCCGCGTCAAGAGGTATGCCTATCCCTTCGTTGGAATCGGGATCCGCCGCCCAGAATCCCGCCACGTCCGCTACGCCGGAAAGCGTTCTGCCAGTGGCATCTCCGAGACCCTTGAACACGCCGACCACCAGACCGACGATCTTGTTATTCTCATTGCCGTTAAAACCTCTGTCATACCCTTTGATTATCTGCGCCGGGATCTCCACCCAGCCGGTAACAACGTTAATTACCCCCCTGAAGAGTTTTTGCCCCATACCGGTTAAAAGATCATCCGATGCCGCGTAAGACACGCTAGCCGTCATAAGGAACACGCACATAACCAGAATACTTACGGATTTCTTGACCATTTTTTCTCCTTTCTCTACTCTCTACATTTCGGACAACAATAAAACTTGATGTTATTTTAACCCCCCCCCAGATAAAAGTAAAGACGTATCTTATGGTTTCATACCTTTACGGTAAAGGCCTTGCGGTAACGCCGTTTCCGGAACTACTTATCGGTCTTTGACTCCTCTTTATCCGGAGAAGAAAGTTCTTTCAGGCTTGATCCCAGGCGTTCCGCGGCGCGGGAAGCGCTTTTCTGATCACCCTGTTCCTGGTACAGCTCCACCGCTTTTTTCATATTTATCTGTGATAGATTATGTTCCCCGGTGATCGCGTAGAGCGCGGCTATAGCATAGTATCCGTCAGGATCATACGGATTTCTATTTATCGCTTCATAACAATGGTTCTTAGCCTCTTCGTATTCTTTGAGCGCGGTATATGTCTCGGCGAGCAAGAGGTGCGCTCTGACATCGAACGGCTTGATCTCCAACGCTTTCAAATAATGAGGTATCGCTTCTTTTGTCCCGTGATAAAGCTCTCCCATAGTCCTTTTAGGAGACGAAGAATAGGGGTCTATCCTAATGGCTTTGGAAAGTACGTCCTTGGCTTCCTCCTTCTCTCCTAAAACCCCATAGGCCCTTGCCAATTCCGAATAAGCCTCGATATATCCCGGGTCCGCTTCAATGGCCTTTTTAAAGAACGGCATAGCATCGCTAGGCGAAGCGTCAAACTCCAAGATGATCATCCCGATATAGTAATAACCTTCGGCGCTCTCCGTCTGAACGCTCATAGCCCTATCATAAAAACTTTTAGCCGCTCCCGAATAACCCTTTCTTAAATAGTATTTCACAAGGCAATAATATGCCGGCTCGTATTCCGGGTCTATTTCCAGGGCCTTCTTGCAGGATTCAATGGCCCGTGTAGCATTACCGGTCTCGTAGTAAGCAACCGCCATCTTTACCCATAACTCCGCATCGTCCCTTCTCGCGCCTATCTCTTTCTCGAAATACTCAAGCGCTTTCTCATAACGATAATCGTTGAAATACCGCGCTCCTTCATCCTGCGCGAAACCTCTTCTCGCCCGGGTCTCTGCGTTCAGATCAGCGCCTAGAACCGTAAGCATCAGTATCAAGAACAGTGCTATTCTCATACATCTTCCTTTTTTATAGACGGACGAATGCTCTCCATATGCAGTAAAACTCCGGGAAGCTTTGCTATCAAACCGTATATCTCATCCCGCACTTTTCTGTATATGGACAGGACTTCTTCTTCCGTTTCGGCCTTCTCGGCTAATGCGGGAGGATCATCAAATTCGGCGTGGACCACACGCGCATCCCCGGGGAACACCGGACAGTTCCGGTCGGCATGCCCGCAGACAGTAATAACATAATCGAATTCTTTCTCGGTAACTTCGTCCACGGTCTTGCTGGTATACCCCGATATATCCACACCCGCTTCCTCCATTACCGCTACGGCATAAGGATTGAGCCCGTGTTCTTCTATTCCCGCCGAATACGCTTCGATCACGTCGTTTTTCAAGTGACGTGTCCATCCCTCTGCCATCTGACTTCTGCAAGAATTTCCTGTACATAGAAATAAGATCTTTAGTTTATTGTCCTGTTTCTTCATAATAGTTGGTACGCTAATCGTCAAAACGGGGACGTTTTGCCCACCTCGGACATTTCGTCCTCGGCGCCTATCTCTGACACTCTGACACGGCGCCTGCCCTGTACCGGAACGAAGTGACTGGTACGGGGATACTCTGACACTTCTTTCTTGTCCTTCGTCCTTCGTTTTTCTCTGACTTCCACCCTCAAACTTCTCTCCTCTTCCCATTACACATAACACATAAAACATTACACGGCGTCTCTGACTTCTGTTCTCCAGCCTCTACGACACCCCTGCCAAATAACCCGTAGAGAACGCCGCCTGCAGGTTGAACCCGCCGCATTCCCCGTCAACATCGATTATCTCACCCGCAAAATAAAGACCTTTTATCTTTTTAGATCCCATTGTCCTGGGATCGATATCTTTTACGGACACGCCTCCGCGCGTTATCTGGGCTTTTTCAAATGAAACGGACTTCGCGGCAGAGAACTTAAAGCATTTGCAAAGCCCTTCGATCCTAGATCTTTCCGGCGCTTTTAACCTGCTGGGGCTTTTTTCCGGGTCTATCCCGGCTATTTCCAGAATGACCGCCGCGAGACGTTCCGGAAAAAACGTCTTCAATATCTTTTTTATGCTCTTTCCCGGGAATGCCGTTATTTCTTTCCGCAGCATACGGCTGACCTCTTCCGGGCTTTTGTCAGGGAACATATCTATTTCAACGGATACCGTTTTTCCCCGCAATATCCAGTCAACCGCTTTGGCGGATGAAAGAAGCGTGACCGGACCGGAGATACCGCTCCGAGTGAATATCAAACTTCCTTTATCCGATGAATATTTCATCTTTCCCGAACGGAAAGTTATCCTGGCCGGCGTGACAGACAATCCCTCAATATCCTTAGGAATACTCCCTTCGAGATCTAAAGGTACTAGGCCCGGTCTCGGCGGGATTATCGTATGTCCGGTGCCGGCCGCCATACTAAGACCGTCACCCGACGCTCCGGTCGCGCTGTAAGAAAGCCCTCCTGAAGCTATGATAACTTTATCCCCGGTTATCTCACTCCCGTCCTCTAATACAATCCCGGCGGCGCGCCCTTCTTTCATGATAATATTCTTTACACGTTTCCCCCGCAGCATCCGGACACCGGATATTTCTATCTCTTTTTCCAGCACTCCGAGCACGCTGGACGCTTTTCCTGTAACAGGAAACACTTTTCCGTCATCTTCTATTCCGGTCTCGAGTCCTCTACTTCCAAAAAACGCCAAAAGTTCTTTACTGCCGAAGACTTTGAACGCGTCCCTTAAGAATTCTCCGGTCCTTGAGTAATGACCTATCAGGTCTTGCTCGGGACAAGCATTGGTCATATTACATCTGCCTCCTCCGGTAAGGAGTAATTTCTTCCCTAAAGAGGTGTTTCTCTCTATGAGGATGACCCCGTCTCTTTTAGCGGAAGCGCTTATCGCGGCCATCATTCCGGCTGGCCCGCCGCCGACGATTATCACCGTTTTATTGTTCATCTCTCCGTTTCCATAAAATTAGGATAAAAGGCACGGCTAAATAGAGGCTGACCCCTATACGGGGGTTCAATAAAGATACGAGTACCGCCAAGAGCGATACAGCCGGCATCAGCATATTCCTTTTCCCATAGAATCTTATCGTTGAGCCGTCCATTTCTTTATTCACGAACCGGTGTCCGTGCACGACATAGACCCAATGCCCGAAGAAGGTAAGCCCCGCAAATAGCAGATTACATTCGAAAAGTATAGCCGCGAACCTTATATTACCGTAATCCCCGAGTATTACCGCGGAGAAAGGTATTAGTGCTATGAACATCAATCCTAATATATTTATGAAAAGCGCTATGGCATCTACCTTTTTTATGAAATGGAACTGGCGGTGATGCAGATACCAGAAAACCCCCAGAATAATGAAACTTTCCACATAATGCAGGAGATCCGGCAGATACTCTCTCATCACCGCTATGAGGTCCGTCTCGGTCATGCCCGTAACGGGTTGTTTGAACAATGTCTCGAAACTGAGTATAAGTATCGTCATAGCGATAGCGAATATGCCGTCGCTCAATGCCTCGATCCTGCCGGTCTTAAACCCCGTATCGGTATCCATCATCTCTCCCTTTTTAGAATAGTTCCCGCTTTTCCATCCGGGATAGATCTTATCCCGGATAAGTTTTATCCCGGATGGATTTAGGGGATCTCACTTTTCTTATACCTGTGCTCTGTGCGCTGTGCTCTATGCCATTATCGCCATCTGGCTTCTTCCCCTTACACATCTCACATAACACATAACACTTATTTCCCTTCGTCCTTTATTATTATAGGTGTTTTTGGGCATATTCCAATGTAAAAATGGTGAAAAGGGATTGGGTTTATAGAGTTTGTGGGGCTGTATTGACGGAAGGTTTATTGGTGATTTTTTTAGTACCGATCACCCGTCCGGATTACGCGGCTTCTTCTATGTTTTCCAAGAGCCGTTTATTCAACCCCACAGCGTCAACAAGATCATTCTCGGTTCTCAATTTTATTGTCAGAATCTCGGCCAGTTCTGCCGGTCGATCAAGTTTATCCAGTATCTCTTGTTCAGTGATGTTCTCCAGATCAAAATCCTTTCCGGAAAGATACCTATATATCCTCATTAATTTATGCACATCTTCCTGATGCAATGTCCGCAAAGCGGCTATAATGCCTTCTATATTCATAAAATTGTCCATTTCATTGCTTCCCGAAAAAACCAGGGCTTTTGCTCCTTTGGGTAAAAGTTGAATATCATCCTTATTCGAAAGAGCAACGGTTATGATTTCCGGTTCTCCGTGTCCGGATGAAAGGTAATCGAACATATTCCCAAGATCATCCCTATTAACCACTTTTATTTCCTCTTTTTCTTTTAAGAACGGGTATTTCCTATACATCTCTCTTAAACAATGTTTAAAACTGCTTCTGATCACGAGAGGGATCAGGTCCTCCGAAATCACATAATTGATCTTTCTTTTACTCTGTTCCGGACGGATCATCGACATGTTGATAGCGTGGATCAATTCCATGATCCTTTCCATGTTTAATGACATCGTTAACTGTGCGGCGCCGATTGCGCCTCCGAATAAACGATCCTCGCTTGAAAGTCTGACTTTAAAATTATACGGATAGTGCTCTTTTTTAAGTATCTCATTTATCTCGTCCATTAAGGTTTCTCCGTAATGTCCGCTAGTTATTCCTCCGGTCAATACAAAATTCTTATCCCCATTCAACGTATTCAATAGCTTGAAACCCGCTACAAGCCTGTGGGCAAGACCTTTCGGATCTATCAAGGCCCCGGCACTATCCTTCAACTTTTCGGAAAAGCATCCTTTCAATTCACATCCGGGATCAAATTCCGCTTCTTTTCTTACATTAACAATTAACGCCCCGCTTTGCTCTATTCTGGATATATCTATCACGTTGCCGTGTATCCGTCCGGCACCTATTCCAGTCCCTAAAACAAGGACTTCTATGTCCTCATCTTCCGAACGGTTAAATTCGCTGATAGCAAAAGCTCCACCGTCGTTTATCATTTTAATATTTCCGCATCCCACTGTCTCTTTAAGTGACATTATTTGCCGTACCAGCTTACTGTATTCCTCGATTATGCCTCGTTCGCTATTATTCTCTATCCATTTATATTCATAATTCACGAGCCATTTGATGTCCCCGGAGGAAGGGTCGATGACCCCGGGTAAAGCGATCCCTATTCCATTTATTTTTTGCTCCCCAGCCATTTCCTCGGCTGCGCTGCTTATTACTCGCCCAAGTTCTTCGCCTCCATTAAAGACCGTCGGAATATTTTCCCGTTTTACTATGATCCCGTTTTCCATCAATACGCATTTAATACCGGTAGCGCCGACATCTATGCCTATGAACCTGCCTTCTTTATGGTGAGAGGAAAATCTTTGCACATATCTCACTTTGCGGGAATCCCCGTTTCTTGCCGCTGAATGTTCGGGCTGACCTCTTATTATCTCCATTTCTTTTCCGTAATTGGAAAAGTATTTCATTCTCGGAAAATCCCGGATCAAACTATCTTTTAAAAGGTCATAGATCACTTTCTCCATTTTTTTCGAAGTGCTGCCTATATAGACTTTTTCGGCGCTGTTCATGATGGCCCCATTAAAAATAGAGGATGCCACATACCGGAGAATATGTTCCTGCATAGACCCGCTGAACAGCTCTTTAACCAAAGGCATTTCGAACCTTTTAGAGCCGTATTTACCGCAGTCCATTACTATCTCTATCTTGTGACATTCCGGATACAGGTCTCTAACGAGACCGAACACCTTGTTCCAAACATTGATATCTCCGGAGGCTACGGCCTCTTTAATAAGTGTTTGCAGCACCTTTTCGTATCCTAAAGATATTATTTTAGGTCTCAGATTATCTGTTTTTGTCACGACAAAGTTGCCAATGAATAATTTTTCCACCATATCCATATAAAAAAGCGCATTTAAAGCTTCTTCGGGGTTTTCTACCAGTGGCTCCTGTTTATTGAAAGAAGTGTTTACGACGGCCGGTATATTGCTGATCTCCCCAAGCCTGGTTAAAAGTTCCCAGTATAAAGGGTTAGTTTCCTTTGAAACGGTTTGCGGCCTTGCCAGCTTATCCCCGAATTCGTGCATGCCCGATAGTACGATATTTTTTTTGCTGAACAAAATAGGAAATGCCACTATCATAAAAGGTGATTTTCCTATACCCATGAAATAATCTTTAGCGTATTCTTCCGCAATGCTTGAAGCGGACGGCCTCCAGGGTTGTCTTCCTTTTATTATATTGGCCGTATTATTGGCCTGAACGTCATTTAAATTCAACAGTATGCTTCTTGCCCCCAAGGCTCTTGGCCCGATCTCGCTTTTCCCCTGGAACCATGCTATTGCTTTTTCTTTATTTATAAAATCGGCCGCATACTTTACAAGTTTTTCATCCGTGGCCGTGACATAATCTATTCCTTCTGTCAGACCGAATTCTTCCAGTGTCCCCCTGATCTCTTCATTAGAATATTCCGGGCCATAAAGAGCATGCTTCATTTCAACATTAACGTCATCTCCATATATTTCTCTGGCAACTGTAAGTGACGATCCTAAAGACACGCCTGAATCTCCGGCTGCCGGTTGAACGAATATATTCTCCCCGTAAACTAATCCTTCGGTTATCAATTTACCGTTCGAAAGTATATTCAAAGCTACCCCGCCTGCAAGGGCCAATTTTTCTATACCTTTTGTCGAAACTTTTTCCCTGAAATAATACCTGACAATATCACATATTACCTGTGAGGTCCTTTCCTGCAGAACAAAAGCAAGATTTGCATACGCTCTATCCTCAGGATTTTTCGGGTCTATCTGATGCGTGGCCCTCCCGTAAGGACAGATTCCTAATTCTTCCATTTTTTTTCTGAACGATTTGGTTATTCTTGTTTTTCCCTCGACCATTTCTCCGTAATAATAATTTTCCGGGTTTGAAATAAGCTTTTCCTGTTTTGTATCAAACCTCATATAGTCCTTGAATATTTCCCTCAATTTATTAACCCTTTCCATTTCCGCCGAGTCCCACGGCTCTCCGTATGGAGCAAACCCCATTATCTGTCCTTCGTCGGCGGAAGGCATGAACCCCATATATTCAGTAATAGCGCACCACATCCATCCTATAGAATGAGGCAGGCTGAACCGTGTAAGTTCCTTCATGGTCCCGTTTTCACAGAGCCAGACACTTCCCGATTCAAACCCCCCATATCCATCTAAGGATAAAGTTAACACTTTACCCTCGAACCCGCAAAGATAATAGGCTGATGAAGCGTGCGACCGGCTATGTTCTACGAACGAAACTCTGGGCTCATATTTTGTGCCGAAATACTCGGACATCTCTTTCAAAAATCCGTATATTTTTTTCACATTGAATCTTTCCTTATTTTTTTCTTCATTTTGCCTTTTCACTATATCTTCGATCTTTATGTCCTTACCGCGGGCATATTTCTCATCTATTTCTCTGAACAGGACACTATTGGGATTGATCGAATGCGGGGTATCCACATACAGATTAAAATTCCACCCTAACGATATATGTTTTATATCCTCCCATGTTATCCCGATATCTTCCATCATTCTGAGGATAGCATTGACCGGGAACATCGACGTATCATGTTTTACTCTTGTCATCCTTTCTTCTTCCAAAGCGCAAACGATCTTTCCGTCTTTTATCAGTGCCGCCGTCGAATCATGCCAGGATCCTGATATCCCGAGAATGTATTCCCCTTTTTGTTCGGCTACCACATTTCCCGTATATATTTTCACTACTATACCGTCGTAATAGGTCCTGTCCCTTAATCCCAAGTGTTCTATCGGGAGAATACCGTCCTTGTGAAATCTTACAAGTTTATCGTCATAGAATATATCCACAACCTTATCTTCGTTTATAAGAACTTTGTTTACTCCATAATAACGTTTTACCGTGCTGATTATTTCTTCCTTGGTAAAGATCTTGTCCCCCGAACAGAACCTTACTATCGCATCAATAATGAAGTTATAATTCAAGAGACCCCATTCTTCAATAAGATCGTTTAGCGCGATAGATTCTATTCGGTGACAGGACAGGTTTTTAATGCTTTCCAGGCTTTTCCTGTAATTTGGTCCGTTCGTTAAAAGCCATGTTCTGGTAATTATTTCGTCGGCACCCGTTTCGACTATAGCCCCTAAGGAACGTTCATTAAGTCCGCCGTCAAGTATTATCTGTATCCCACTCCTTATTCCCATGGACACTAAAAGACTATCGAGATCTTTTACTTTTTCTTCGGTTCCTTTTATGAATGGCCTGCTTCCAGCGCCGGGAATGATCGACATTACCATAACAGAACTCACATAACCGTTGAGACGGTTCAAAGTGTTCCTCAGATCCGCAATGGATGTTTCCGGGTTTATACTTATCCCTGCCTTGAATCCTTTTTCCTTTATATGTTTGACTATCACATCCATATCTCCAGCTTCGTTAAAAGCCTCATAATGCACGAGTATGGAATCTCTTCCGCTTTTCAGTCCGGAATCTATTATCTTGTTTATCAATTCTTTCGAAGGGGACATTGCCATCAAATGCACATTCAACGGTACGCTTATCCCGTTTATCTTTTTGATCTGATCAGTGCAATCAAAAGCAGGTAATCCCGGGGTAAAAACACCGTCAAGATGATCGACATGTATTGAATCGATCCCGGCATCAACAACTTCTTGAACCTCTTCGATGATCTTATCCGGGTCCGATGAAAGAACCGAAAAACCTATCTCTACGATATTCCCTCTGTCTTTGAGAATAACATCTTCTCTCGGACTATCCTTGGAATTTTGGCCAAATCCTGTTTCTTTGATCTTTATCCTGAAAATTTCCTCTTTTTCGGGTCTATTTTCCTGCAGCGATATTTCAGCTCTTACCGATCTTTGTCCATAATTCAAATACAATTTTAGTTCCGAATGTGACTTTTCTGATTTTTCGAGATCGATCAGGTTGATCCAATCGCTGTATTCTTCGGTCAAATGATGACGTATCCATTTAGGCAGATCTTCAATTGTTCCGTTCTGCCTCAAAATATAGTTTGCAATAGACATGATCGCCAGAACAAAATGTTTATTCGCCAGGAGATCCCCTCTGAATAACTTGGGTGATTCCTGATCAGGTGAAACAATAGAAGAAAATACTGACAATGCGGAGGGGCACGCATCAGAGGGGCCTATGTATGATTGTGTATACGCAGAAAGAGAACCGTTCAATAGGAATATAATTAAGATAAAAAAAGCTATGATTTTACGAAAAATAACTTTCATATCACTTATCCTTTATTAAAATCTAAGCTTTTATTATTTTATCATATACACAAATATTGTAAAGCTTTTTCTTTAGAGAACATATCTAGCGCTGATATGCACTTATTTAGTCCCTTTGTGTCGTTTCCTGGATATTGCGGAAAAGTCTTTGTAAGTGTATTAAAAATATGGTTTTAGGTCTCGCAAGGAAGGAGATATCATTATTTGGCAGTATTTTGATGATCTTTACTGACATGATGCGGGATTCAGGAGTTAGAGGTTTAGAGAATATAGCGTATGGAGTATAACACAAACCGTAATCCGTGATTCGTGAGTCGTGAACCGTGAACAGTAAACAGTAACTCAACCCCAGATTGTCATCCCGGGCGAGTGTAGCGAGTGAACCTCCGCCGACTGAAGTCGGCGGCTTCTACTTTCCGAACTTGAGTTTCAATTGCCCCTTATCCTCTCTCCCCTGATATTCTACATAACTCGTTATTGCTTTCTCGTTTAATCCAATCGATGACACGCAATATC
>JBDRKO010000051.1:0-11143 GCA_043813915.1 Candidatus Omnitrophota bacterium | reverse complement strand
CAACGTGTTCTTGACGTTCCGCATCACTTCGGAAGCGCTTTGATACGAACGATCCTTTATATCAAGAACGCTTATATGAACACTATTAGGGTCCTTTTTGTCGAGTATCAGGATCACTCGGTAGAAGATAAAATGCATCCCTGGCAAAGCAAGATCATCCGCTGCAACGGACGGCAGTCGTTCCAGGCGGTCTTTAAGGTCGTATCCGAAATAACCTATCCCTCCCGCGATAAATGGAAATGCGGTGATGTTCTCTACCGAATAAATGTCGAGCAGGTCCTCCAACGCGGAAAAGGGGTCTTTTCCGGCCGGCATCGTTACTCCGCTGACCGAAACGGACGTATCTTCCGCACGCGCTCCGGAGATCTCGGCTATAGGGTCTATTCCAATAAAAGAAAATCTTGAAGCGTCGGTCTCCAGAGAACTGTTAAGGAAAGCTGGTTTTGGATACGCGGAAAAGCGTTCGAATATGTCTTCGGGAGAAAGACGGGTCACAACGCGTTCTAATAGGGGAGATCTGTGTATTTCGGGAAGGAGTTCTTTCATTTGTACACTTTTATCGTGTCAACGACCGATTTTGTGATATGGTCCGGAGTGGAAGCCCCGGCCATTATACCGACCTTCTTTACTTTTTTGAACCAGCTTTTTCTGAGGTCCCGGGCCGATTCTATCCATCGTGTCCCCGGGTTCATCCCGCGGGATATCTGGTAGAGACGTTTGGTATTAGCGCTGGTCCTGGACCCTATTATAAGCACCATATCGTTGTTCTTCGGAAGTGTCCTTATTTCGTTCTGTTTTATAACGGTAGTCCTGCAAGTCGTGTTATAAAGCCGGGCTTTAGGCAATATCCTATGCAGCCTGTCCATTATCTTTGATATATTATCGATATCCTGCGTGGATTGCGTTATGACGGCGGCTTTTTTTACTCCGGTGAACTTTTTCGGATCTACATCCGAAGGTTTCTCGAGCGTTATCGGACGTTTTTTCAGCTGTCCCGCTATACCTTTTACTTCATCATGTCCCGAATCCCCTATTATAACGATACGGTTGGTCTTTTCCAGGCGTTTTGCTATCTGGTAGATATCCTTTACTTTAGGACAGGTCGCGTCGGCTATGGAGTAACCGCATTTCCGAGCTTTGGCGAATATTTTTTTAGGGGCCCCGTGAGAGCTGATGATAAGAGTAGAGTCCGAGGTCTTTTTTATATATCGTATTTTTTTTATGCCTTTTCGTTCGAGTTCCTCGACAACGAAACTGTTATGGACGATATCCCCCAGGACACGTACTTTCTTTTTGCCGCGTGAGAGTTTATCACTGATATCTATGGCGCGTCGGACGCCGAAACAGAAACCCGAACTTTTAGCTACGTTTATCTCAAGCATGTTATTGTCTCCCGCGGACTTGAGATATGGAGATTCCCAGAAGCTTTGATCGTTCGGACAGGGACGTTATGAAATCCGAAAGATACTGTTTGTAAGAAGCCCGCATTTTAAGGGAAGAGAGGGCCTTTTTAGCGCCGGCAATAAAGTACTCGGTTCTCTTCAGACAGTAAATATCCGATCTTGAAGCGCTGATGATGTTAATAAGGGTTGAAATATCTTTTTTTGTCTTTTTCTTTTTTGCGAATACGGCGTCCATGATGTTCTTCTCGCGCGCGCCGGACCGCGCGTAAGTCTCGGCTATCAACAGTGTCCTTTTTGATTCTTCGAGATCATTAGCGGATGTTTTGCCGGTCGCTTTGCTTGATGAGAATACGTCAAGCAGGTCGTCCTGGATCTGGAAGGCTAACCCCAGCAGTGAACCCAATCTTGAAAGTTTGGTATGTTCTTTTTTGTCCGCGCCCGCCAGGATGCTGCCCATAAGGAGAGGCCCCTCGAAAGTATATTTAGAGGTTTTAAGACCATAAGCCAGCAGGACATCTTTTTCGGATATATCCATCGGGGCTTTGGAACTGTTTATAACGTCAATGAACTCGCCTAGGCCGGTATAGGCGGCTGTTTCCGCCAGCATGTCCGCGGCCTCCGTCATGCGTGAGGCGTTCTCTCCGGCCGAAAAGAGCGCCTTTACGGCCAAGGCAAAGATAATATCACCCGCGACAAGGCTGAGATCATAACCCAGTTTATTCGCGGGAGGCTTTGCGTAGACCGAATTGAACCCTATATGTAGAGTGGGTTTCCCGCGTCTTAAAGCGGAATCGTCAATAATATCATCGTGTATGAGAAGGAACGCGTGCAGGAGTTCTGCCGACAGAGAGCTTCTTACAATGGAAGGAAGATCTATCTTTTTCTTTCGGGTATACCCAAGATAACCCAAAATAAAGAAAAGAGGACGTATCCTTTTCCCCGGGCGTTCTATGAAGTCTTTAATACCCGCGTAAAGTTCCGGAACGGTCTTTTTGATGTAGAGACCCATAGGAGAGGTCCTGATGAACCGTCCCAGTTCCCTGTTGATATCTTTTTTGAGGATGCTTAGCATGATGAATACTTTAGCATAACCAGGTCAAGGGGGCAATAAGGTTCTCAAGGGACGAGCGAAAGGAAGGCGTATGAGCGCTGAAGGGGTATCGCGAGAATCCCGTTCTAGGTTCTCAAGGCGGTATACTTCAATAATTATGTTGAAAAGTGAGGTCAATAATGTATAATATGCTCCTGTTCATGTAGATGTAAAAAGGCTCTTCTCCGCCTTAGGCGGATCAGGGTTAATTTTTGTTCCATGAAATGGACCCTTCTCCGCCTTAGGCGGATCAGGGTTAATTTTCATTTCATGAAAATTAAGGAGAGGGAAATGAAACCCAGGAAGAACTATAGATCCCGTCCTAAGAAAACAGGGGCGAAGAAAAAACAGAAAATATCCGCGCAGAAGAGAAGGCTCACCGGGATGGGGCATAAAGAAGAGAGCCTGGCTAAACTGAATGTTGTTGAACTGCGCAGTCTGCTGAAAAGATCCGCTAAGAAAAAAGCCGTTAAAAAGACCGATAAACCCAAAAAGGCAAAAACGCCTTCAAAAAAAGCGGCATAAAAGCGGTTTAATATAAAAAACAGGGACGTTCCGTTAAATACGGTAACGTCCCTGTTTTTTTTTTTGCTGAATATTTAGTTTACCGTTGCATATTATCCCGGTAAAGTTTATTGTAAAAAGATATGTTTTTCTCGGCTATAGGAACCCAGCTGAATTTGTCGCGCGCCAATCTCAGGGCGTTCCCGGATATCTTTTCCAGAAGTGAACCGCTTTTATCCAGCTTACTGAAGGCTTCGCTCATCTTCCTCTTGTTGCTCGGGTTCACTATCAGACAATTTTCACCGTTTTTCAGGTATTTTCTGATACCCGAGCGGTTGCTTACTATTGCCGGTGTGCCGCATGCCATCGCCTCAGCGGCGGTCATGCCGAAAGGTTCGAATTTAGAAGGAAGGACGAAAAATCTGGCTCTGCGGTAATAGGACGGCATAAGTTTATCCGGGATGTGATGGGTGAAGAATACCCTGCTCTTTATCTGTTTTTTACGTATTATTCTATGCAACTCTTTTATGAGTTTTTTCTCTTTTGGTTTAGGATGTTTTGAACCGCCGCCGAGAACAAGGAACAGGTCCTTGGACCGGGTAACTATTTCGGCAAAGGCTTTTAAAAGATAGGTAAGGCCCTTGTTAGTGTCGAACCTGCCTACCCAGAAGATATAGTTATGAGGAACATCTATACGCTTTTCTTTCTCATCCCTTTTTAGCGGCCTGTATATGTCGGTATTCACTCCCGCCGGAACGACGATATGGTTCTTTCCCGTGTAGCCGTACAGTTCTTTTGAGTTCTTGACCATATCGATACTGGTCATGACCAAAGCGCGGGTTTTTCCGTATATCATCCGTTCCTGCCGTATCCGTTCTTTGAAACGGTATATTTTTTCCATCTCTTTCGCGTCTCCGCCCATATTATCCTTTTTCCACGCGCCCAGTGAATGGAAAGTATGAACAAAGAAATATCCTATCTTTTCGGTCAGCTTCATAGCCACGTAACCGGAGTCCCAGTAGTGGGAATGATAGATATCGTATTTAAGACCTTCTTTTCTTATGAAACGATCCATATTCCGGACGAAAGTGTCCAGATAAGGAAGAAGCCTTTCTTTAGGGATGAATTTTTTACCGCCGCAGGGAATACGTATGATCCTGACGCCACGAGAAACGTTAGATATACTTTTTTTGTGCTGGAACTGCCTGGTATAGATATCGACCTTGATCCCCTTTTTGGCGATGGTTTTGGATAGTTCCAGAACATATTTCACCTGACCGCCGGTATCCGTCTTTCCCAGGGTGGGATGGGACTCGACATATCCATGGACCGTGAGCATACATATTCTTTTGACTTTTCGTTTCATTATGAGTATACCTTTGAGCAGAATGATGCTACAATATTAGTGGAATTATTATGATTACATATAATAAGGGTTAAAGCAACTTTTTAAACAATACCGAGTGTCTTACCCTCAATGCGGAGAAAAAGAATGTCATGAAAAAAGACGATAAAAAAAAGAAAGACGATATAGCGCAGGAACTTAAGAACTCTTTCATGCACAACCGTAAATATTCTTTGGCCAAGGATATTTATACCGCGACGGAATCCGATAATTACCGGTCTATGGCCATGGTGATACGCGACAGGCTTATTGACGGCTGGATATTGACCCAGCAGAGATATCACGATGAGAACTGCAAACGGGTATATTATCTGTCGTTGGAATTCCTGCCCGGACGGCTTTTGGGAAACAATATACTCAATTTGGACCTGGAACAGGAAAGCAACAAGGCGATGGAAGAACTTGGACTCAGCCTTGATGTGCTTTGTAATCAGGAGAAAGATCCCGGTCTAGGTAACGGAGGCCTGGGACGTCTGGCCGCGTGTTTTATGGACTCGATGGCGACTTTGGGTATTCCGGCCATGGGCTATGGGATACGTTATGACTACGGGATATTCAAACAGAAAATATCGGAAGGATATCAGGTGGAGGTCCCCGACGAATGGCTGAAACTGGGGAATCCCTGGGAATTCGAGAGGCCCGAGTATACTATAAAAGTGCGTTTTTACGGCATGACGGTCAAGAGAACGGACAGGGACGGTAAAACGTATGTGGATTGGGTGAATACGCGTGACGTACTTGCCGTAGCTTATGACACTCCTATCCCCGGGTTCAAGAACTCGATCGTGAATAATCTCAGGCTCTGGTCCGCCGGAAGTACGGAAGAATTTGATTTTGAGTATTTTAACGACGGAGATTATATTAAAGCGTGTGAGAATAAAATACTTTCGGAAAATATTTCCAGGGTGCTTTATCCCAGTGACAGCGTCTATAAAGGGCTTGAACTCAGGCTTAAACAGGAGTATTTTTTTACGTCAGCTTCGATCCAGGATATTATACGCAGATTCAAGATGCATAATGACGATTTTAAGAGCTTCCCGGACAAAGTGGCGATACAGCTGAACGATACCCATCCCGCAGTAGCTATTGTGGAGTTCATGCGCATACTTGTGGATGAAGAGGGCCTGGATTGGGACGCGGCATGGGAGATCACGGGCCGGACATTCGCGTATACAAACCACACGATAATGCCGGAGGCCCTTGAGAGCTGGCCGGTATCTCTTTTCGGTAAACTGTTGCCGAGGCATATGGAGCTTATATATGAGATCAATATGCGTTTTCTGAAAGATGTCTCCAAACATTATCCGCATGACCTAGGCAGGATAGGGCGGATGTCGCTTATAGAAGAAAGCGGCGAAAAAAAGATCAGAATGAGCCACTTATGCATAGTGGGCAGCCATTCGGTAAACGGGGTTTCCGGTCTGCATACAGATCTCCTGAAACAGACGCTTTTTAAGGATTTTTTTGATTTTTATCCTGAAAAGTTCAATTCAAAGACTAACGGTATTACGCCGAGAAGGTGGCTTAAAAAAGCCAACCCGCGGCTTTCTAGACTTATAACGGATACTATAGGCGGGTCGGATTGGATAAGAAACTTGTCCGAATTAAAAAAGCTCGTGCCGTTCGCTTCCGACGCCGCGTTCATTGATGCCTGGCGTAAAGTAAAAACCGAGAACAAAGAGAATCTGACGAGATATATCAAGAACCAGAACGGGCTGACCGTGGACCCGGGTTCTATGTTCGACGTCCAGGTGAAAAGGATACACGAATACAAGAGGCAGATGCTGTTCGCTTTTTATCTGATCGCCCAGTATGCCAAACTGAAAGCCGATCCTAAAGCGGAGATAGTTCCCAGGACCGCTATATTCGCGGGTAAAGCGGCTCCCGGGTACGTTATAGCGAAGACCATAATAAAGTTCATAAACAACGTGGCGGACGTAATAAACAAAGACCCCGATATCAAAGGTAAACTTAAAGTGGTCTTTCTGGAGAACTACGGCGTTTCCTTGGCGGAGAGAATATTTCCCGCGAGCGATCTTTCCGAACAGATATCGACGGCAGGGAAAGAGGCTTCAGGGACGGGGAACATGAAATTTATGCTCAACGGTGCCGTGACCATTGGGACTTGGGACGGAGCCAATATCGAGATAGCGGAAGAGGTGGGTCCGGAAAATATATTCATTTTCGGCAAAAGAGCCGAAGAAGCGAGCGATATGACGGCGAAGGGTTATGACCCCAAGGGCTATATAAACAAGGACCCGTTCCTGAAAGAAGTATTTTCATTGATACAGGAAGAGTTCTTTTCGCAGTTCGAACCGGGTATCTTCAAAGTATTATACGAAAATCTTTACAGAAAAGACCCGTATCTCATATGCGCCGATTTTTCTGAGTATCTTGCCGCGCAGGAAGCGGTCTCCGGCGCTTACGCGGACACGGCCGGATGGATGAAAAAGTCCATTCTTAATACCGCGAATTCCGGAAAATTCTCCAGCGACAGAACGGTCTCCGAATACGCGAAAGAGATCTGGGGCATCTCGTGATTCGGGACTTGTGACTCGTGATCCGTGAGGCGCTTTCAGAAAATTAATAACTAAGTTAAAACTGTATAAAGTTCTTTCCCGTGCGGATTTTTTTAACCCATTCGCCCCCGCCCTCTTTAGTGCGGGTGAAAAAGCGGGGCTCAGGATCAATTGTAGACAAACCCCGCCTTTCAGGCCGGGGTATATGTGAATTGACGTTTTTGATCTAGCTTTTGAAAGGGCGTTAAATAAACTCACCCCGTGCCGGGGTTCGAACATATTTAACGCCTGATACTTTCAAAAGCTATATAAAAAACTAAAATCCGCGAACGGGAACCCTTGAACTTTATGCAGTTTTCTTTGGATAGACGACCCAGTATAATTAAACTGAAAAAATATACATAGTCCGCGCCCGGGACGAAATAGCCGTCCCTTAAAGACCGTTTCACGAACAGTCTTTTGTGTCCGTTCCTATAGGAATGAACGTCCACGGCGCGGCTGACCGACTGCGTCGGTCAAGCTGGGATCGCCGATGAGGTCAACGTTATATTAACAATAGCGACAATTCGAGTAGATCACAAAGCACATAGCGGAGCGGTCTAAAAGCCGTGACTCGTGATTCGTGAATCGTGATATGTAGGGGCACGGCATGCCGTGCCCCTACCGCCAAATACCAAATACCAAATATACCATATACCAAATACGAACTACTTTCATCATTCCCCCTTTGACTTTTAAACCCTATACATGATAATATCTCACCATGAGACGATATACACTTCACGGGTCATCCGGCAGTATAGAAACACACATTGATTTTAAGGGCAGTCTTAACGAAAGCCAGTACGATGTGGCTACCCGGGCGGAAGGGCCGTGTCTGGTCCTTGCGGGCGCCGGAAGCGGAAAGACACAGACCCTGATATACCGTTTGGCGTTCCTTCTGGAAAGAGGCGTTCCTCCCGAGAACATCCTGCTTATGACGTTCACTAATAAGGCCGCGCGTGAGATGCAGGAACGCACGGAAACGCTTCTTAAATACAGGCCTAAAGGCCTTTGGAGCGGGACTTTTCATCATGTCGGTAACCGTTCCCTGCGCATGTACTCCGAGGAAGCGGGTTTTAGCCGGGATTTCGGGATACTTGACCAGCACGATTCGCGGGACCTTATAAAGGCCTGCATCAAGAACATGAGAGCTTTGGTCAAGGACGAGAAATTCCCGAAACCCGCGGTAGTGCAATCCGTAATAAGCCTTGCCACGAATATCAATAGTACCATAGAGGATACTCTGGATGACAGGTATCCGTATCTTTCCCAATTCTCCGGTGAGATAAACAAGATAAAAGAGGAATACGATAAAAAAAAGAAAGCGTCGGGAAACATGGATTACGACGACCTTCTTTTTAAATGGAAACGTCTTTTGGAGGATGTGCCGGGAGTTAAGAAAAGGTTCAGCGAGCAGTTCAAGTATATAATGGTGGACGAGTATCAGGACACCAACGCCATACAGTCGGATATCATCGATATGTTGGGAAGCCACCATCGGAATATTCTAGCGGTAGGTGACGACGCTCAGTCCATTTATTCTTTCCGCGGGGCGCGCGTCGAGAATATACTGGATTTTCCCAGAAAGTTCAGTGACGCTAAAATATTCAAACTCGAGACCAATTACCGTTCTACTCCGGAGATACTCGAGCTGGCCAATAATTCCCTGATCAATAACGAGAACCAGTTCCATAAGGAGCTTAAAGCCGTCAACGCACATGCTGAAAAACCGGCTCTGGTAGAAGTGAAAGACCCGTATTCGCAGGCAAGGTTCATATCTCAGAGGGTCCTGGAACTGAAAGAAAGCGGTTCGCTTCTCAGTGATATAGCCGTGCTTTTCAGGGCGCATTATCAATCCGCCGAACTTGAAATGGAACTTGTCAAAAGGGGTATACCCTACATAGTAAGGGGAGGGATAAGGTTTTTCGAACAGGCTCATATAAAGGACGTGCTGGCATATATGAAGATAGCCGTCAATCCGTTGGATGAGGTAGCCTGGATAAGAGCGCTTTCTATGTGTCCCGGTATCGGGCCCGGTTACGCTGAAAAGATATACCTGGCTTACAGGGCCGGAACCCGGAGCGTATATGATTTCGTTACGGGAGACCTTACCAAGGCCATGTCAAAGAAGGCTTATTCCGGGTTCACGAGATTCCGCAGGATAATCGAGGCCGTGACTTCCCGCGGAGGAGAATGCTCTCCCGGAGAGATGATAGACATTATACTGAACGAAGGGTATGAGGTACATCTCCTGGCCTCTTTTGATAACGCGAAAGACAGGGTGGAAGATATACATGAGCTTA
This sequence comes from Candidatus Omnitrophota bacterium, assembly GCA_043813915.1. GTDB lineage: Bacteria > Omnitrophota > Gorgyraeia > Tantalellales > Tantalellaceae > Aadella. The sequence goes on along the minus strand of JBDRKO010000051.1, from coordinate 1,877 downwards.
CCAATTTTTCCGGAGAATATTCTTCCGCGGCCGAATTTCTCAGCGATATAACACTTAGAGAAAATTTCAAAGGGGAGACGGCGGGATCGGAAGAAGAGGATGAAGACCATCTGATACTTTCCACCATACATCAGGCGAAAGGACTGGAATGGGATACGGTCATCGTGATAGGCCTTTGCGAAGGTCAGTTCCCGCATCCTAAGGCCATGGGGGATAAAGGTGAAATGGAAGAAGAAAGGAGACTTTTCTATGTGGCCGTTACCAGGGCAAGGAAAGCACTGTATATGATACATCCAAGGTCCAGGTATGATTATCAGAAAGGTATGGTAACAGCAAAAAGTTCCAGATTTCTTGATGAACTCGACGGGGACGGATACGAGATATGGGAAGTTGATACCCCTACCATGCTCGACAGATACGATGACGCGCGTGACGATCGTTATGATGACATGGATGATTATTAGGGAACAGAGATCAGATAGTATGGTGGTAGGGGCACGGCATGCCGTGCCCGGATCACGAGTCACAAGTCACGAATTACGGAGCAAAATATGGACAATAACCAATTCTCGGCAGGCGGTATAGTTATAAATAGGAACGATGGGCTGAAAGTGCTTCTTATAAAAGATAGGTTCGGACATTGGACTTGGCCGAAAGGCCATATCGAAGAAGGAGAAATCCCAGAAGAAACAGCTTTACGAGAAGTGCGCGAGGAGACAGGGCTTAAAGATGTACGCGTTATCTGCCAAATAGGCATACAGGAATATAGCTTCGATCATGAAGGAATAAAGATCCACAAGACAGTGGAAATATTTTTAGTAGAGGCTTTTGGTGATGAAGAAATAAAGGCGCAGGAAGAAGAGATAGAACGGGCCGAATGGTTCTCTGCAAAAGAGGCCTTGGCGCGAATAGATTATGAAGGATCGAGGGAAATTCTTGAGAGAGGATTGCTGATGATAGAATCTAGCTGCTAGAAGCTGGACGTAGGGGCACGGCATGCCGTGCCCGGTTCACGATTTACGAATCACGCATTACGAATTACACAAAGAAACCATGAATATCAAAGCACTGCTATTCGACCTCGGTAACGTGATGATAAAATTCGATCCGGCAATAGCCGAGGAAGGGTATTCCCGTTACGGAAAAATAAAAAAAGGCGGGTTTGTAGACTATATCATGGATTCGCGTGAGATCGACAGGTACATGGAAGGGGACCTTAATTCGTCGAGATTTTATATGATAACATGCAGAAGATTCCGTTTAGATATAAAGTTCAAAGAATTTTATGAAGTTTGGAACAGTATATTCTCGCCGTATCCCGAGATGGAAAAGATGGTTTTGGAGTTGAAAGAAAAATATCCCGAACTTAAGCTTATACTTGTTTCAAATACCAATGAAGCTCATTATGAGTTCCTGAGGGAGAAGTATGATATTTTAAACGCGTTCGATGAACGTGTTCTGTCTCATGAAATAGGCTGTCAAAAACCGGATCCCAGGATATTCAACGAGGCGCTTAGACTCGCCGGTAGTATACCTAAAGAGACCTTTTACGCGGATGACCGGCAGGATCTTATTGACGCGGCCAGAGTTATGGGTATCCGCGCCTTTCTGTTCACGGAATACCAAGAGCTAAAGGAGCAACTCTCCTCATGCAATATTCTTCTCTAAACTCCCACATATATTAGACATACATAAAAACGCGGGTTTAATGCAAATTTATGTAAATGGTTGCTTCTTTATGGTGGTCGGGTTTGTCTAGACAGTTTTTTGTCTAAAATAAGGTGGTTTTTTACAGCGGTAGTAGCCTTTCTTTCTTTTTGGTCCTTTTTCTTTCTTTGTTAATATTGTGGATATGTTCATAACCCTCTACGCCGTCT
>JBDRKO010000050.1:0-4859 GCA_043813915.1 Candidatus Omnitrophota bacterium | reverse complement strand
GAAGTTAACGGCGGGTTCTTTATCGGGGCATCAGGGTTTCAGATATCCGAGGATACGCTTAACTGGCTGAAAAGCTTGCATCCGGATAACAGTACAATAACAGGATATTTCAGCGGACTTTCCACCAGGGACGCCTTAACGCCCATGGTGTTGGCCTTATTACAAGCCAAAAAAGATGGGAAGACAGTTGAAGAACTCGTGAACAGCACTTTTACCGGTAAATACGCTGGCGAGATCGTTGCGGGGCTTGTAGAGAATACCGATAAGAATACCACTCCGGGATGCGAGGAATATACCAGAGAAGCTGGTCCCGCACTCATAGATAGTTTGCGGGTATACAGCGACGAGGGAGATAAATATGCACAGCAGGTTGTTATAGGAGAAGACGGTAAGATATCATATCTTTTCAAGGGAGAAAAGAAGTTGAGTAAAACAACGCCCATAATGAAAAGTAAAGCGGATTACGCGGTATCAACTTTGGAAGGATATCTTGCGCTAGTACCGGGATTATCAAACGTTAAAATAGAGAAACTTACTTACAAGACGTCGGGCATAAAAATGTACCTGGACAACGGAGAAGTCATTATAATACGTCCTTCGGGTAATTCCGCGCAGTTCAGGATATACGCATTATCTCCGACATATGAACGCAGCAGGGAGATAATGGAAGCCGGTACGCTTTCTGAGACGGGTGTTCTGGTCAGGATGATACAAGATTTTGCTAAACCTAGAAGTCTCGGTGCAGCGGCGCTCGGGGAAAAACTCCCTGAGGATATACAGGATCGTGTCACAAAAAGCGCTTATTATAAAAATTTATCGATAGACCGGCAAGCCCCGGTCATGAGAGCTTTAAGAGATCTCCACGCTATAATTGTTATGGGCAAACGGATACCGTTCAAGAGGTTCTTTAAACTCGGTATAGACGGGTACAAGTGGGGCCTGCCTTTCTCCGAATGGATTAAGCTCGGTTATTTCGAGGATATGGAACCCGAAGCGGTCGTGGAGATAATTTATAACAGTCTGACCCCGGAACAAATGAGATCATTTCAGTCCGGATACGACGCGTGGTTCGATGATACTCATTCTTCTCTGGGGGGGTATAGTAATTGGGTAAAGAATGAGATCCTGAGCGGCGTTGTTGCCGAAAGATGGTTTACGGTCGGCACGATAGAAGTAGGCGGGGTTTCCCTGCCTCAGGAAGTTTTGGAATTCTTTCCCGAAGAGGTCTTCGGAGCCGAACATATCGGACAGTACGGCGCTAGAAGCAATATCGTGGCCAAACATCTTACATCAAAGGTGCCTTTGTCGCTCCAGCTTCATTCGTTTGACGAGATGATCGTACCGTTAGCCGAAGGGGAGGCGTGGTTAGGGCTCAAAAAGGACGTTACCGCGGAAGAGTTCATGCAGGCATCCAGAGAAGGCAAGGTGGATGAGGTCATGAACAGGGTCAAACTTGTGCCCGGTCAGCCCATGATCGTACCGGCGTTCATGCCGCATGCTTACGGTGAAGTGAATGTGTACGAAGTTAAAGCCGTTACCGCCGAAGAGGACGTTACGGGGACCATATCGTTCTTTGACAGGTTCAAGTTCATGCCGATGCTTGCCGAACTGGGGCTTAAAACGCTTGCTATGACGAAAGAAAAACTGCTTGAACTTAATCCGGGACGAGCCAAAAAAGACGTGCTTACCAGGGATGAAGAGACGCTCGCGAATACCGAAAAATGGCTTAAAGAAGCTGAACAGAAAGGGACACTGAAAAAACTTGATGTTTCCGGGTTGGTATTTACGCCTATCGAAACATTCAGATTTCATGACCAAATAATGGGAACCGTAAAATTCGAAATTATGGGTGAGACCGATAGATTCGTCACGGGAAGATACAGTGTCGAAAAAGATCTGGTAATGGGAGTGCCCGACCTTCTTAAAGATCGGTTCCATACTTTATTTGTCACAGAAGGCGAAGTAGAGATAACGACGGGCGCGGGGGATGTGTATAACCTGAAACGCGGACAAAAACTTCCGGTTATTGCCGCGATGAACGGATACAAGATAAAAGCGACAGAAGGGTCGGCGGTCATTTACACTCAGGCCGAGGCATTACCAGGCAGAGTAGAAAAACTAACGATTAACAAAGGACAGAAAGTCGAAGGGACAGACATTCCGAGGCATAAAGAAAATGTTGTTTTTGCTCAATTTCCGAGTGGTAAGAGCATGGCTTCCGATGAAATTGAAATAGTCGGGACCGACGGCGTTACGCCGCCGAGAATTGCGGTCTTAAGGGAGCATACCTTGACTGTAACGGGCGGCGAAGTGAATGTGATCTTTGACGGGGCGGCGGAGATAACATTGGAAACCGGACGATCTTTAAAAATAGAACCCGGTAGCCGTTATGCTGTGCAAAAAGCGGCGGATAAGCAAGCTGCAGTAAGGATCGATTATGATAAAACAAACGCGGAAAATGACCTTTACGCGGTTTATGATACCATAAACAGGAATATACCGGCTATGACGGAGAAGAAAGTTGACATCTTTGTTCCTCAAACGGCTTTTAGAGGCGGCGGGAAGGGTGATGTCGGATCTCTGGCATGGTGCGAAGATATGACAGAGAAGATGCTCGGAGAAGGCTACGAAATAGGGATAAAGCCCTATGATAACAGCAATTTCGGGAAGATATCGGCGACTACAGAACCGGGTGTGGTCGGAGTGCTTATCGCTACGGAAGAAAATCTTAAAAGCGACGAAACAAAACAAGATGTTGATCTTCAAAATAAACTGAAAGGCATAAGGGTATTACCTGTTTCCGGGGAAGATCTTGATAACGCGGAAATATCTCCCGCTTTGTTTATCCTGAAAGCGGTCGGAACGGCAGTAATGCAGGCACAGCTCAATAAAAAAGATATTTCTGAAAATATATCCATAGCGCAAGACACACGTACTTTGATGTCGCAATTGGCGAATAGGTCCGTTGTTAGAAATGATCTATACTACATGCTTCCGTACAATGACACGGCAAGTATGCTTTCGGAAATGGAAGAGATATTTGACGGTACGGTAATGAGTGTTATGCAGTTTATGGACAGGTTAGTGGATAGACTAAAACTTAGACCGATGGAACCCTTAACGCCGAACTTGCAGCAAGAGATCGAGAACCGCATGAAGACGCTCTGGGCAGCGTAATGTAGAAGATAGAAGGTAGAAGATAGAAAATGTAGGGGCGGTGGTTCGCGAACCGCCCTTAAAGAGGCACCAAAAGTACGCTTAACGTCCCGGACGGAATATACTCGTCCGGGACGTTTTTTTATTCCATATTCTACTTTCCATTTTATATTTTCTACCCTCTATCTTCTACCCTCTATCTTCTACCCTCTAGTGACCTGGTGACTGGTGACTGGTGACCCCTTCCGTCCCTCCATTTTCTCTGTGACCTGGTGACTGGTAATATGTCTGCCGGAGCATTTCTCCTTGGCAAAGCACCGGCTTTATCATATACTGAATTATAATGATGAATAATAACGTCCCCAATATCAGTCCATCCTTACAGGCTTTGCTGGCGAACATCGAAGAAGCAAAACGGCTTAATCGGGAATCGGAAAGTGTAAAAGTTGCGGCTGTTGTCTCCGGAAATAAAAACACATGTCAAAATTGGCAAAAGAGGCTCACAAAGACCGGGCCGCACATATTCAACAAAGACGGCAGTACTCTTATACTTTCTCTGGAAGAGAAGATCGGTTCTAAGGATAAAGAAGGTAATTTTCTCGGGACACTTCTTGCGTATCGATATATAAAAGAGGCCGCGGAGAAAAAAGGAATAGGATATCTTGATACCGTTTCGCTTATAGGTATGCTTTTGGGAAGAGGCGAAAGGATATCCCCCATAACCCAGGCTTTGGGCTGTAATAAGGCCTGCATAAAGGTAACGCCCGCTGATATTGAAATTGACGGCGGTAAAATAGCGTTCACCGCTATTGAGGAAGCCCTTTTACATTTTATACCCGTTGCGAAATATCTTGAGAAAAGAGGATTCCGGGGGATATTGAATAAATGGGGCGATCAGACGGAAATAGCGTCAATAGATCTGACCCTGCCGCCTGAGGACAATGAGATCTTTTCCGAACACGACATTATCAAATTTGTCTCGATAGCGGAAGTTACCGAAGAAGACGCGAAACACAAGGACTGGGTCGTTTTTGATCAAAACAACAACGTGACGGCGCAGGTTTCACGGAATGAAAGAGATGTCCTCATAAAAGAACTTAATGAACTCGGGGTTCAAGCTGACGAAGAGGGCAGGTATTGTTCCGGTATAAGTCTCGGCCCTATAGCTGTATCGTATAAAGTACTGGATATTGCCTCGGATGTATTTGAAAAAGAGATAAAAGAAGAAGGTGTGCATGTTGATTTCGATCCGTATTTTTTGATGGCGATGGCCATGGAAGAAAAGCATCTCGATAAATGGGAAGAGATCGCCGCTAAAAATAAAGGTCTCCGGGAACTCCTGAAAATGGTGCCCGATCTCTTCGATAAAGCACAGCGTATTAAAAATAAGTTCGGCGAAAAATACGGCAAAGCCCTCAACTTTAAGGTCTTGGATCTGGGGAAAGATATTTACTGGGCTGATATCGGTCAGCATAGCGCTATGCGCGAGAAATATTCGGCTCTTAATAACGCGGGCGAAAAAGGCGAAGTTGCCAGGCGTCTGGCGGGAATAGAAGGTGAACGGGACTTTAACGGAAATATCATAAAGGGATCCGATATAAGCCGGGAAATAGAAATAAAAAACTCGGTTATCGTCGCCAGCCGTATCACGGGAAGAGGAAGAATAGAGAATAGCGTCATTATAGATTCAAAATTCAAGAATG
>JBDRKO010000049.1:0-47327 GCA_043813915.1 Candidatus Omnitrophota bacterium | reverse complement strand
ATGCAAAAAGAATATGTCGCGGTTCCCGCGGTAGATATCGGGGCTACGCATCTTAGGATAGCTTTTGTCTCGAGAAGCATGAAAACGGGGAAGATCTGCGGAGATCTGGATAATGCCATAGTATGGGAATTAAATGTCCCTATGGAAGACATCCAAAGCCGTCAGGGCGAACTTGCGGATAACATGATCAAGTTCATTGCCGATGCCGTTAAGGGTGAAGGGGCGCAAACCGCAGTAAAAAGAGAGATAACGGTTCTCCGGCATGTCGGAGTAGGCGCGCTGGGCGGATACTATGCCGACGGAAGAATGCATCCCGGCACATGCCCTAAAAGAAAAGAATTTGAAGGGATCAGTTTATTATCTGAAATAGGCAAAGCGCTGGGTAATGGCTGGAAAGTTTCCGTAAATAATGACGGAATGGTACAGGCGCTGATAAGCTCGGAAATGCTGCTAGATTCTGAAATAATGAAGAAAATACCCAAAGAAGCTATAGGCAGAGGGAAGATGATGGTAATAGTTCCAGGGACGTCCATAGGCGGAGGCGGTGTTCTTATAAGAGGGGATGGACGCCATGTGTATCCTATGCCGGGCCCGCATCAGATATGGGATATAGTGCTCAGAAAATTAAAAAAAGAAGAAGCATTCCTCAAGAAAAGCGAAAAGGATGATCATCCTTCTTTAAAAAAGGCAAGAGAAGAAAATTCGTTCCTTAGCCTTGATATCGGGGGGACATATCTCGATACGAAAGCCGAAAGACTAGGATTTTCCGACGGTGAACAAATGGGAAAAGCGCTTCTCGGGAACAAAGAAGTGTCTAATAAGAAAGTAATAGAGGAAATTTACAAAAGGTCCGCCCGGGATCTCGTGACGGTCATTAAAAAAATGTATCTAGGCGAAGGTGAGAAAGCCGTCGTTAACGGGCCTGATGAATCGAAAGAGTTTTGGGATAATACGCGAAATACGGAAATATTTATTTTGGGGGGATGGTTGGTCGCCAATCACGTTATAAAAGATCTGGTGTTCTCTACGGTCAGGGGAGGTCTGAAAGAAGAGGGTCTTAAAAATATAGTTCTCGTTGCGCAAGATGATATCTCTCAATTAAGAGATTTTGTCGTAAAAGCGGGAGTTCTGGGCGCGTCACTTCTTATTCCGGAAAGAGAAATAGAGGATATGCGTAAGAAAAAGGACAAAGAAGGGTTTATTGCGGACGAAATAGTTCCTGAAATGAGAAGTATATTGAGCGGCGGGGATGATATAGATGGCGCGGCTGAAAAGATAGATGCGCTTCTTTCGGGAGTAGCAAAGGACCCGGATCTTGGGGCAAAGGATATTCCTTTAGTATACGCATTAGCGCAAAAAAACATGAATGGTGAGGAAGACGGGAGACTGAGCAGGGTTACCTTTAAGATATTTACGGGGATAACAATCGATGAATATGCCGAAAGGTCTTTCAAAAATACTTCCATGACGGACATTCGGGTCAAAGAAGGACCGCGTATAGTTACGCTTACGCCTAATCCCGCTCTTGATCTTTCCGCGGACTGTACTCTACATTTCCTTGGAACTCAAGACCCTAACGGAAAAGCGTTCAAACTGGACGCGGGAGGGAAGGGTTTGAATGTTTCCGTAGGTCTTAAAAAATGGGGGATCGAGACCATTCCCATGGGTTTTATCGGCGGCGCTACTGGAAAGATCATGTTAAGACTATTGAATGACATGGGCATCGCAACCGGTTATTTGACGGGGATCCGCCAAAGTACGCGTATCAACCCCAGTATACATGCATCTCAAAAAGGACAGGTCCATCTGGAAAATATAGGACCTATGATATCGGCGGAAGAACAGGAGAGTTTAGAGAGAACATTACTGGACGTATTGCGGGAAGGTGATCATCTCTTGATGGCGGGCAGTTTGCCAAGAGGAGTGGGAGATGATCATTATGGTAAATGGATAGAAAAGGCTAAAAAGAGAGGGGTTAATACCTATATAGACACTAGGAATGTGGTAGCGCTCGAATACGCGATCAAAGAAGGACCGTATTTTCTAGGGATAAACGTTAAAGAATTAGCGGATTATTTGGGGTTTAATATCGAAGACTTTGAACGGTCAGATGAGAAAATAGCCGCGTACAGCCGATCTTTGGTAAAGAAAGGAATTGAAAAGGTCGTGGTGAGCCGGGGATCTAAAGGTATGGTAATGTCTTCAAAAGACGGCAGTTGGCTGGCACGGCCTCCGGAGATAGAAAAAATATCACCCGTAGGCGCCGGGGATACTATCAAAATGGCTTTTGTCTATGCGTATATAAATGGGATGACCGATCTGGATGCTTTGAGATTAGCAACTGCGGCATCCGCTGTTTCGGTCACGAAAACAGGGACAGGACTTGCCGGGTTGGACGAGTCTCTGAACAAAATGAAAGATGTGACGATAAAAAGAGTCAACTCAAAAGGGTAAGGGATATCATTAGACAGGTCAAGCTCACTTACACCTTCGGCATTTTAAAAACAAAAGCTTAACTTATTTTAGCATAGTGACTTGGGGCTTTTTATTCTATATAAATTTTCATTGTGCTCGAATCGAGACGTATTTACCACACATTCTTTGTTCTTTATGCTCCGCGGCATCATTTTATATGCTTACAAAAACCCTTTATTGACAAGTATTTTTGAAAATGTTATACTTCGAAGATTCTAATAATATATAATGGATAAATATGTTGCCTGGACCGCGGATATCAAAACGGTTTTCCGGGCGCGGTAAAAAGAAAAATTTGTATCAATAAAAAACGGAGTGCACTTGAAATGAAGAAAAAGATCCTCTTTGTCTCTGATTTTGACAAGACGCTTTCTACGGGAGACGTAGGGTATATATTAAGCTCAAAAGTGGGGGTATCTGCCGAGAGGTTTGATCATAAGATCGAGGAAATAAAACGCAGAAATATCGTACAGCTTGGAGGAGAACTCGCGCATTTGATAATCAGGGATCCCGATTATATGGGGAAAGTAAGCAGAGACCTCCTCTATGAAGTAGGCAAAGAGATAGAGCTGAAAAAAGGGGTTCCCGAGCTAATGGACATCTTGTCTAAAGGGATAGACGATCATCAGTTCAGCACGTATATACTATCCGCGGCCCCTAAAGAGTGCGTTGAGAAAGCGGTAGAGAAAATTTTTCCCATCGACAACATATACTGCACTAATTTTATCTACAAGAACAATATGGTCCATGATGTGGAAAGGACCAACGCCGGGCATGCGAAAGTATCCACTATAGATATGTTGAAGCAGAAAGAAAATGTTACCAGGAATAACATTATATACGTGGGGGACGGTTCAAGCGATGTTCACGTGATGCTGCATATCAAGTCTTACAACGGATATACCATAACCGTTTCTCCGGCGCCCTATATGGGGCACATTTGCCGGAGAAGCGTAATATCCGATAATGTTCTTTCTCTCTTGGTGCCCATTCTTGAAGATATACTGAAATATGATCAGGAAAAGATCAGGGCATTCTTTGAGTCTAAAGGACACCCGATATTAGAATGGAATAGAGCAGATACAGAGTGGTTGGATATCGCATAACAAAGACACCGCGGGATCAAGAGCGGATGATCTGGGAGCATTGCCGATAAGGGCGATCTTAAAAAAAGGGAAAAGGAGAAAACATAATGCAAGAAGCCAAAGTCATTGTTGAAAATATACCCCTGCGGGATCGTCTTCCTCTTTCCACCAAGATATCATATAGTCTCGGCACAGCAGTCGATATGTGGGGCATCTGGTTATACCCGGCTGTTGCCTTTGCGGTCTTCAATATGTATTTGGGTGTTTCGCCGTGGCTGGTAGGTTTGGCGCTTACATTGATCCGGGTCTTTGATGCCGTTGTTGATCCCGTGATGGGGTGGTTGTCGGATAATTTGCGTTCCAAACACGGACGCCGCCGGCCTTTTATCCTGATCGCCGGTATCTTGAGCGGACTGCTGCTTCCGATCCTGTTTTTAGTCTCTCCGTCCTGGGTGGATATAAAATTTCTCGGTGTGTCCGTGGTGTTTTGGTATATGATGGGGTCCACTATGATCTATATTCCCATAATCAGCGCTTTTACCGTACCTTATTACAGTTTGGGCGCGGAAATGTCGCCTTGTTATGAGGAACGCACCTCGATCATGTCTTACCGCAGTATGGCCCAAAAGGTATCGGAATTGGGTAATTTTTACGCTTTACGGTTTACCAACCTGGCATGGTTCCTTATTCCGGGAACGGGGCAGAAAAATACTCTCCTGGGAATACAGGTATACACATCAATATTGGGTGTGGTAATGGCCATTTTTGCCGTGACCATTTTCTTTAGAGTTAAAGAAAGATATTATGACAAAGTGGTGGTGAATGTTCATAAGAAGATTTCCATTCTAAGTGGTTTGGGTGAGACTCTTAGGTGTAGACCGTTCCGTAAAATGATGGTCGTGGGAGCCGCTTTTACTTTAGGGACGAGCATGGTGGGCTCACTTGGTTACTATGCCACGGTTTTTTATGTATCCGGCGGCGACAAAATTCTCGGGGATAATTGGCAGTTCTGGATGGGCATGGCTTTTATGATAGGCGGACTTATCGGGGTTCCGCTGCACGCTACTTTGGCGCATCGTATCGGCAAACGCAAAGCGGTAGTTGTGGCCTGTGCTGTAGGCATATGCGGTTACGGCGGGTCGTGGTTCTTGTATACTCCGGCGATCCAATGGTTGCAAACTATTTCCTCGGGTTTGATGGGAATGTCCGCGGCTTCTCTCTGGATGCTGCATAGTTCCATCGGTGCCGATATTATTGACTACGATGAGCTCAATACGGGGAAGAGAAGAGAAGGCTCTTTTACGGCGTGCGCTTCATATATCCTTAAACTCGGGAATTCATTAGGGTATACTTTTTCCGGACTTATTTTGACCTGGGCGGGGTTTACCTGGACACTTAAGGTGCAGGCGCCCGAGACCATATTCTGGATCCGCGCTAGTCTGGCTTCTTTACCTGTTGTGGGGCTTGTTGTAGCTATAATTTTTGTTTTGCGCGTGCGCTTGACAAAACAAAAATCGAGTGAGATACGCAGGAGCCTCGAAGAACGAAGAGGCACGGTTTAAGAGTACGTAGTGGGTAGTTCATAGTTCGTAGTGGCCGTTGACTTAACTCGTAATTTGTGATTTGTAGGGGCACGGCATGCCGCGGGCCTACCACTGTTCACCAAATATCGAATACCATATATCAACTGTTCTCTGATCGTCAAAACGGGACGTTTTGCCACCTCGAACATTACGTTCTCGGCGCCTCCAACTTCTGGTAACCGGTTTCCGGTAACTTTACTTAACAGACCTTTAGCCTTTCGACTTTTTAACCTTTAAACTTTTAAACTGTTCATCCAGACTTTCTATTGCTTGATCCTTCGATCCCGAAAGACCCTCACCTGTGATATAATACAAGCATGAAAAATATTTTTGAGAATATACCTAAGGACATGAAAGAAGAGTTTTTTGAGACCATTCTTGACGGTGAGGGAGTGAGGATAGAGAGAATAGTCTCGCAAGGTCAGGCTACGCCTATTGGTGAATGGCTTGAGCAGAAAGAGGACGAATGGGTCATTCTGATTTCGGGAGGGTCCGAACTTTCATTTGATGACGGCTCGCCGAACGAGAGAATAAAGCCCGGAGATCATATTTTCCTAAAAGCCGGACGACGGCATCGGGTAGAGTGGACAGACCCCGCGCAAAGAACCGTTTGGCTTGCGGTTCATAAAACTGTATTAAGTTAACTTATATCTGTTCCCGGGGTATTTTCTGCACAGAAAAGAAAGCGGTAAAACAATGATACGATCGATACTTTTTTTATTGATAGTTTATCTCATGTTCTTAGCCTATAGGAAAACCCAAAATCCTCAGGGCGGGGCTAAGATCAAGGATATAGGCAAGGCTAAGGTATATGCCAAGAGTTCCTGCCCATCTCCGAAAACTTTTATAGAATATACGGAAGGAAGAATAAAAGGCCCGGAAAAGAACGCCATTGATAGGCATATAGACCATTGCAAAGATTGCCGGGACGCTTTGAACCTTATGTTCGGTATGTCTCCGGGTGCAGGTCAGAAATAGATGCGGATAGAATAAGACCAATATCCGGGACGCTCCCTGTTAAGGAAAGAAGAGGAAAAATGAAAAAGATAATGTGCGGAGTATGCCTGATAGTGATGGCATCGAGCCATGTTTTGGCGCAGGATATAGACGCCGCTAAAGTTGAGGTGCTGACCAAAACAACTTCAAGCTGGGATGGGCAGACGCTTGAGGCTTATGCGGAAGGTGGTCCTGAGGTAACGATATTAAAGATCACGATCCCTCCGAAGACGCAGCTGCCGATCCATGAACATCCGGTAATAAACGCGGGTGTACTGTTGAAGGGAGAGCTGACTGTCAGGACGGAAAATGGCGAGATCTTATATCTGAAAGAAGGAGATCCTATCGTAGAAGTCGTAGATAAGTGGCATTTCGGTAAAAATGAAGGCGATGAACCGGCGGAGATCATAGTTTTCTATGCCGGCGTGCAGGGTATGCCGATAACTATTAAGAAATAGAGTTCATGGAGTTTGTGGAGTTTATAGGGTTTGAGGAGTTATATTGACCCATTCGACCCGGCAAAGTCCCGTGCTTTAGCGCGGGGAAAATAGCCGGGGCTCCCCTCGCGGTGCTCGGGACACTCCAGGATCAATTGGGAACCCTTCGGCTTCGCTCCCCTCGACAAGCTCCCCTCGGCTTTGCTCGGGACAGGCGGGACAGGCAGGGCAAGCAAGCCCCGGTCTTTAGCTCGGGGTATAGGTGAATTGACCGATGCTTTAATTAGAGTTTTTATTTTCACCTCCACACGTCATTGTGAACCCCGAACACATGTGAGGGGTGAAACAATCCCGGTCCTAACTATGAACTACGAACTACCAACTGACTTCTGGATATTTTAATGAAACAAGGCAGTCTCACGTGGGATATAAAGAAATTGTTTTGAAATTACCGACCGATCATTCCGATGAACAGCTTAGGCAAGCTATAGCAAAAGAGCTGAACATTAAAGGATTTTCCTGGCAGATCAAGAAAAAAAGTCTTGATGCCCGTAAAAAAAGCAGTATCCATTGGCTGATATCGGTCGCAGTCTCATCGGACGAGATCAAAGGCGGTATGCCGCAGCCGGCTCCTGCGTTGGATATCCCGTACAGAAAAAGAGAAGAGAAGGTTGTAGTCGCCGGAAGCGGGCCCGCCGGGTTCTTTTGCGCTTTTGTTCTTCAAAAAGCGGGGTTCAATACGACTTTGATCGAAAGAGGGACGGATGTCGGAAAACGGGCTCAAGGTATCAGAAAATTTGAAACAACGGGAGAATTCGATCCTGTCAGTAATTATGCGTTTGGAGAAGGCGGTGCGGGGACGTTTTCCGACGGGAAACTTACTTCCCGGTCCAAACATATATCTCCGGAAAGGGAGTTCATTATATCCAGTTATATAGGTGCCGGAGCTCCGGAAATAATAGGGTATATGGCGCATCCTCATCTTGGAAGCGATAACCTCAGAAACATAATAGAAACGCTCAGAAAACAGTTTTTAGATATCGGCGGGAAAATCCTCTTTGAGACCCTTTTGGAAGATATAAAGGTCAAAGACGGAAAGGTCTATGAAACCGTAACGGCCAAGGGAGCGATAGCAGCGGATAAGGTTGTCGTCGCTCCGGGTAATGCCGCTTATGAGACATACAGAATGCTGATCGCGCGCGGGATAAAGTTCCGGACAAAGAATTGCGCCATAGGATGCAGGGTAGAACATCCGCAGGAAATGATCAACGAAGCTCAATGGGGCCTGAAAAGTTTAAAAGGCGTAAAAGCGGCGGAGTACAGGCTTACTTCGGCCGGTCGGGAATTTCCGGTGTATACGTTCTGTATGTGTCCCGGAGGAAGTATTGTTCCCTCTACCGCATACGCCGACACAAATATAGTGAACGGTATGAGTTTTTATAATAGGAACGGTAAATTCTCAAATGCGGCTTGTGTGGCGGGAATAAATTTCGATAAGTTGACCGGGAAGGAAGTGTTACCGCCGGAAGTTCTTGATTGGATGGAAAGCCTGGAAAAAAAATTCTATGCATATTCCGGCGGGTTCAAAGCTCCGGCATGCACGATCCAAGATTTTATAGAGAAAAAAGTAACTAAAAAGGTTTTTGAAACAAGTTATCCTTTGGGAATAGAACCCGCCGAACTATGGGCTCTTTTGCCGTCGGCAGTCAGCAATTCTATATCCGAAGGGCTTAAGGAGTTCAGTAGGAAGATAAAAGGTTTCGGCGAAGGAAGTATCATGGGGCTTGAAAGCAAAAGTTCGGCCCCTATACAGGTTTTGAGAGAAGACGATCGTTGCTGCGCCGGTTTTGAGAACCTCTATGTCGCCGGAGAGGGGAGCGGTTGGTCCGGAGGGATCATATCAAGCGCCGCGGATGGAATAAAAACCGCGCTAAGTATTATAAAAGAGCGAGGCGCGTAGAGTTTATGGGGTTTGTGGAGTTTACCCAAGATAAAGAATCAATACCCGCATACCCATCATATGGGGACATCTCCCGAACGGAGGGAGGGAAGTGTCCCCTTTGCGCCTGACGAAAAGAAATAAAAATATATTCTGGGAACATTCTTCGGCCAGGATTTATTCTCCCACGGGAAGAGTGTCCCCAGAACTTTCACCTTCGACTTTTAAACTTTAATCGCATAGCGCACAGCGCATAGAGCATGGTTTTATGTTGTGCTTAGTAATAGGGCGATTCCGCAATCGTCAAAACGGGGACGTTTTGCCCACCTCGGACATTTCGTGCTCGGCGCCTACCCCGGCTTCTTTACCTCTGACAACTATTATCTCTGTGCCCTATGCCAGCACATTCCCCTTCATCATTTATCTTCCTTTCTCAGTTGACATCGGCGAACGGCATAGGTATCCTTTAGACAGATAAGGGGTTTTTATGAATAATATCCGCATAATACTGATACTTTTGATCTGCGTAGCACTGCCTGTATTCCGGAACGCGGTAGCGGGTTTGCCGACCCTGAAGTCAGGCGGTACTTGGGAATCCCCTAAGCCCTCCGAGCCTGAAGTCAAGCAACCCGCCGCGGAGTCGGAAAGAACGAATAGAATAACATTTGATACCGGTACAGAAAAATTGATAAAAGTGGATCTGGCTGTAATAAGTTTTAAAGTGGTCGATAAGGAAAAAGCTACCGCACGGATAGGCAATCTTTCGGAAGGAGATCCGGTAGAGGATGTAAAGGTATTGTTCTATGTTTGGGAAGAAAATTTTAAAGGATCCGATTGGAGACAGATATCGGAACAGCATATAGAAAAGCTCGGAAGCGGTAGGGATAATTATACGGAAGTATCTATTGCTTTATCGTCCTCGGAGGCGGATAAGCGTTTAAAAGTCGTAGTGAACGGAAGCGTTAAAATGTACGAAGATTTTACTATGAATAATTTTAAAGAGGCCGGTGTGAAAAAATCATCGATTCCGGGATCGATGATGCTTGAGTAGAGTTTATTGGGTTTATGGAGCTTGCAGGGATTTAGAGCGTATATCGTATAGCGTAAACAGAAATAAAAATATATTCTGGGGACATTCTTCGGCCAGGGTTTATTCTCCCACGGGAAGAGTGTCCTCAGAACTTCCACCTTTTAACATTTAAAACTTTTTAACCGTAGGCCCGCGGCATGCCGCGGGCCTACCACCATTCAACAAATACCAGATGCTAAATTCCTCCTGACTTCTGACCTCATTTTTGACGATAATGTGATATAATGGGCTCGAAAGCGTTCACGAAAATGTGGATAAAAATGTCAATGTCAGAAAAAAATAGGCGGTTTTTTTTGAAAGTAAAACTAACGGAGAAAATAAAATTTTGCGTATATGCGGCTGTGTTCCTGATCTGCTATTTCTTGCCGGTCGAAAAATTGCGCATCGAAGGGCCGATACTCGAATCTATCGCTTTGACCAGGTGGTATGCCAGGGAACACGTGCTTTTATGCCTTATTCCGGCTTTTTTTATAGCCGGCGCGATATCGGTGTTTATCAGCCAAGCTTCCGTGATAAAATTTTTCGGCGCAAAAGCCAATAAGTTCCTAGCGTATAGCGTGGCATCCGTTTCGGGGGGCATTCTTGCCGTTTGTTCATGCACGGTGCTTCCGCTTTTCTCTGGTATATATAAAAGAGGCGCGGGATTAGGACCGGCAACGGCTTTTTTGTATTCAGGCCCGGCCATAAATGTTCTAGCTATAATAATGACCGCACGTGTTCTGGGATGGGAACTCGGTCTGGCCAGGGCTCTTGGCGCGATAATTTTCAGCGTGGTCGTAGGGTTTCTGATGCATCTGATATTTTTAAAGGAAGAAAGAGCCCGGAATGAAGAAGGAGATTTCCAGAACGGGGAAGAAGAGGAGAAGATGCCCTTATGGAAGACGGCGTTTTATCTGGCGAGCATGGTCGGCATACTTGTTTTCGCGAATTGGGCGAGGCCTCAGCCGGGAGACACGGGACTATGGCCGTTCATCTTCAGTATTAAATGGGTGATCACGGGTCTTTTTTTAGCGGCGCTTGCCGTGATGATGATCAAGTGGTTCGATAAAGATGAAATAGGGCTATGGGGTAACGCTTCATGGGAATTCGCTAAACAAATAATGCCGCTTCTCCTTATGGGCGTTATGATCGCGGGGTTTCTTCTGGGCAGACCCGGCCATGAGGGCCTTATCCCGCCATGGATAGTGGAAAGAGCGGTCGGCGGTAACTCTCTGCAGGCAAACTTTTTCGCGTCGATAGTAGGCGCTTTTATGTATTTCGCGACACTTACGGAAGTACCTATCCTGCAGGGGCTTATAGGGTCGGGTATGGGAAAAGGCCCGGCTTTGGCCTTGCTTCTGGCAGGACCCGCGTTAAGTCTTCCTAATATGCTGGTTATAAGAGGTATTCTCGGAACAAAAAAAACGATAGTATATGTCAGTCTCGTAGTGATCATGGCTACTATAAGCGGGATATTTTTCGGAATAATAACGCATTAGCGTTTTTGGAGGATAATATGAAAATAGAAATTCTCGGAATGGGATGCCCAAAATGCCGGAAGCTATACGACAATGTGAAAGAAGCGGTAAAGGAAACAGGGGTCGAGGCGGAAATAACCAAGGTGACCGGTATAGCCGAAATATCGGGGTATGGGGTCATAATAACGCCGGCTTTGGTCGTTGACGGTAAGGTAAAAGTTTCGGGCAGAGTGCCGACAACCGATGATATAAGACGCTGGATAAAATGAAAAGGTCCGGTAATATGAAAATAATGCGGATATTCATACTAATGACGTTTACGGTCCTGACGTGCTGTCTCTGTTCGGAAGCGCAGGACGGGAAATCGGATACGGGAGCGGAGATCACTTTTGTGGAATTAGGTTCGGAAAGATGTATTCCATGCAAGATGATGCAGCCCGTTATGGACAGGATAGAAAAGGAATATGCAGGTTCGGTAAAAGTCATTTTTTATGATGTATGGACCGATGAAGGAAGCCCGTTCGGAGAAAAATACGGGATACGGACCATCCCTACGCAGATATTTTTAGATAAGGAGGGGAAAGAAATATTCAGGCATACGGGGTTTTTCTCATTTAAGGATATCGCGCAGGTGCTCGAAAAACACGGAGTGATGAAATAATGGCGATGAATATATTTTCATGGCTTTCGGAATCATTGGTCCAAAATACGGGAATAGCCTTAAGCGCATCGTTCATATGGGGAGTATTGAGCATTATATTGAGTCCTTGTCATCTAGCGAGCATTCCACTTATTGTCGGGTTCATTGACGATCAGGGAAGGATAACCGCAAAACGCGCTTTTAAGATATCGTTCCTTTTTTCCCTGGGCATTTTAGTGTCTATCTGTTCGATCGGTATGGTAACGGTCTTCATGGGACGAATGGCCGGGGATGTGGGGAAATGGGGTAATTATACCGTAGCCGCTATATTTTTTCTCGTAGGACTGTATCTGTTTGAAGCGATCCCGTTATCCTTTTCAGGGCCCGGACAGGCAATAATAAAAAAGAAAGGACCGTTTGCTTCCTTTATACTGGGGCTTATTTTCGGTATAGCTCTGGGCCCATGCACGTTCGCTTATATGGCGCCTGTTATAGGCGTCGCGTTCACGTCGGCGAAAACGAATGTTCTTTACGCGGGGTTCCTGCTGCTTGCTTACGCCGCGGGGCATTGTTCCGTTATTGTCCTGGCCGGGACATTTACCGAAGTCCTCCAGCGTTACCTTAATTGGACCGAAAGGTCCAGAGGTGCGGTAATGATTAAAAAAATATGCGGGATACTTGTTATCTTGGGAGGTGTATATCTTATTGTAACGGCCAAAGGCTGAGCCTGTTAGAGATAACGCACATGAAACCCATTAGTTTTAGGACCGGTCAATTGACCGGTTTTTTTATCCGAACGCCGCTAAGGACTGTTTCGGTCCGCATGACGGACGTATTGACATTTCAGCGGCTTTGTGCTACGATTTTATAAATCGTAGCACAAAGAAAAGGAGAAGCTATGGCTTTGTTGAAACGTTTCGGGGTATCGATCGAGGAAAAGCTTCTTGCCGGGTTCGATAAACTCATAAAGAAAGAAAAGTATACTAACCGTTCCGAAGCATTCCGTGATATGATCCGGGAAAAACTTGTCAAAACTGAATGGCAGATGGGTGAGAACGTTGCCGGAGCCATAACCCTGGTCTATGATCATCATAGAAAAGATCTGCTTAACACGCTTACGGATATCCAGCATGATTTTCACAACATAATAATATCGGGGCAGCATATTCATTTGGACCATGATAATTGTCTTGAAATAATAGTGGTCAAAGGAAGACCGAAGGATATCGAAGAACTTTCCAACCGTTTAAGATCCGCTAAAGGGGTTAAACACAGTCAGCTGAGTATGTCATCCACGGGTAAAAATTTAAATGGATAGGAATTGTGATATGAGAAAAACCGTGATATCGATGTGTTTCTTTGTGCTAGCTCTTACGGCAAGATGCTACGGGTCGGACGCGGATATTATGAAAGAGCTTAAAGATATGCGCGCGCTTATAAAAGAACAGGGGAAGAGGATAGAAGAGCTTGAGCGGCAGGTGCAGGACCAGGCAAATGAGAACTGCCGGATAAAGGAAGTGCTAGATGAAACCGTAAAAGACCTGTCCCTGAGAGGGGTTTCGGAAAAAAGGCGGCATGAGATAGAAAAAATGAGCGGTATGGCGGGGGATATTGAGATCGGAGCGAGCATCACCGCGATAGGTCAGGCAGCGCCGAAAGCTAATGATCCCGGAGGGAGTGCAGACGGTAAAGAAGGACGTTTTGACGGTTCCTATTCCGCGGATATAGAGATAGCTAAACCTTTTGATGAATACGGGATGGCATTTGTCCATTTTGAGGCCGGGCAGGGAGACTCGGTGGAGAGCGAACTTACGGTATTCAGTAATGTCAATAGAGACGCGGGAGATTCTAACGCGCGTGTGGATGTTACGGAAGCGTGGTATGAGCAGTATATACTTGATGAACAGATAACCGTTACGGGCGGGAAGATCGGCCCGGACGCGTACATAGATACCAACGAATACGCGAATGACGAGAATACGCAGTTTTTGGGGAGGATGTTCCGTAATTCCGCGGTGATAGATTGGCCTGATGACAATTCTTTCGGGATGCGTTTGCATATATCCCCCAAGATATTGGTACCTTATCTGGAAATAGACACGGTATATATGGACGAAGACGGCGATTGGGAAGGGCTTTTTAACGGACCGTTCATCGCCGCGCAGATGAATTTTAAACCGGCGGTCCTATTCGGGGACGACGAAGAAAAATGGGCCGGGAATTACAGAGCATATTATTGGTATAACGGCGCTACATATGCTCTGATAAAGGAACCGGATGTTCTTGAACGGGGGCTTTCCGGTTTTGGGTTCAGCGCGGATCAGATGATAACGGACATATACGGTGTATTCGGACGATTCGGATGGGCGGATCCGGAAAAGAGCAGTTTGGTATGCGATTGGTCTATAGGAGCCAGCATGAAAGGAAGTTATTGGGGCAGAGGCGACGATATCGCGGCTTTAGCCGTGGGACAAGCGGTTCCAGGTAAAGAATACGGTGATATGAACGTATACGATGATCCGGAAACGCATTTAGAGGCGTATTATTCGGTCAAGGTCAACGATCATATTATGCTGACCCCCGATGTCCAGATAATCTGGCAGCCTAACGGAGGGGGGACAGCCTCCGGCGGCGATACTGATACGATATTTGTTTACGGAGTGAGAGCTCATATCGATTTTTAACCACATATACTAAAAAGGAGGAAATGATATGCATATTCCAAATTCCATGCTGAACGGAAACATATGTCCGGTAACCGCGGTGCTAAGTCTTGTAGGTGTGGCCGCCGCGGCCGCAGGCGCTTTGAGAGCGAAGAAAAGACCCGCCGCCGCAAGATTCGCGGCAATAACCGCTTTTATTTTCGCGGGACAGATGATGAACTTTCCTATCCTTAACGGGACTTCGGGACATATGATGGGCGGGGTACTCGCGGCCGCTCTTTTAGGAATACCTTTTGGGATGTTGTCCATAGCGCTTGTTGTTACGATACAATGCGTGGTATTTTCTGACGGAGGGTTCATGGCGCTTGGGGCTAACATCATTAATATGTCGATCATAGGGGCCGGCCTTGGGGGTATTATTTACAAGTTTCTTTCGGGCGGCGCCTTATGCGGGACTTCACGGAACGTTATAAGCCTAGCCGCCGCGGCGTGGTTATCTTTAATGTTAGCCGCTCTGGCATGCAGTGCGGAACTCGCGTTATCGGGGACAATAAGTTTTTTGAAAGTTGCGGGAGCTATGTTGAGCACGCACGCGCTTATAGGTATAGGTGAAGGTCTGATAACAGCAGCCGCTTTTTTCGCGTTCGGAGAAGAGAAGATCGGAATAACGAACAAAAAGTCCGCTTATATCCCGCTTATCACCGCCGGGATAACCGCCGTGGTATTGAGCCCGTTCGCGAGCGGTTTTCCGGACGGGTTGGAATGGGTAGCCCAGAAATACCGGTTTTTGCATGAAGCGGCTCCGTCTTTCGTAAGCCCGCTGTCGGATTATTCGGTTCCTGTTGTGAATAACGACGTTCTATCCGGAAGCCTAGCGGGACTTATAGGTGTTCTGATCACTTTTTTCGCGGCCTGGGGAATAGCTAGGATGATCGGCAAAAAAGAGGTGTGTGTGTAATGGAGGAGAAAAAAACAAGATCGATAAAGAAAATTGAACAGAAAATGGCGGGAATCGACGCCGATAGCCTGCGGTACCGGGTGCTTAAGAGCGCGAAGGATTTCAAAACATCATGGATCGAGCTCGGACAGATGCTTTATACGGTATGGAAAGATAAACTTTATAAAGAATGGGGATATAGCGAGTTTGATGCGTATACGTCAAAAGAGATAGGCATAAGGGGTCAGACATCGTTGAAACTTCTGCGTTCATATTCTTTTCTCGAGAAAGAGGAACCACAGTATCTTAAAAGGGATGATAACGGCGGAATTAATGCCGTAAGCGTGCCTACGTACGAGGCGGTAGACGTGCTTCGGCGGGCTAGCGGCAATAAGGAGATAGCCCCGGAGGATTATACTAAAATAAGAAGGTATGTCCTAGAGGAAGGAAAAGACGCCAAAGAAGCGCAAAAAGACCTTACAGAGATAATAAAGAGGAACGAGGAGCTTGAACCGGACGAAGTCCGCCGCAAAAAACATGAGACCCGTTTGAAAAGGTTCATAGGTGTGCTAAGAGCCCTAAGCAATGAGATACGCGTCACAAAAGCCCTGCCCGAAAATATAGCCAGGGAAACAGAAAAGCTCATCGGTATGATAGAGCGCGAAATGTCCTAAGTCCCGGTTTTAGCCTTTTCGCCAAGATATGGTATACTTACCGCAATGAAACAGGCCTTTTGCGTATTATCGATATTGATCTTTTTGACCGGATGTTCCTCGACCGGACCCGTTGGCCAGACCATGGGGGCTATAGGTGAAATAGCCAAATTCGGCGGGACGGTCGTCAAAACTACGGGAGACGTGGCTATAACGGCCGTTAAGACCGGATCTCAGGCTCTCTCGACGGCCGCTGCTACTCCGGGATTACGTGAATCCGCAATAAAGAGTTTTCCTTTGCAATGAGAGACAGTCTTTATATCGAAAACATAGGTGATATACCGCTCGTGAAGAGCAAAAAAGCCCGCCGGATAATAATTTCTTTATGTGAGGGGAAAAAGTTAAAGATAACCGTGCCATATTGGCTATCTTACGGAAACGCGAAAAAGGCCATATTGTCAAGTGACGCGGGATGGATAAGAACATATCTTTCCAAGATCGAAAAATGGAAAAAAACACATAACGCTTTACCCCGGAGTAAGGAAAGCTTGACCCGGGAAGAGGCGTGTCAAAAACTTACGCTGAGAGCAAAAGAGATCGCCCGGGAGAACGGGTTTTTATTCGGTAAAATATCGGTTAAAGAGCAGAAGACCAGATGGGGCAGCTGTTCCCCTGGCAATAATATAAGCATTAACCTTAAGTTAAGACGACTGCCCGATCTTTTTATCGACTATGTTATCCTGCACGAATTGGTCCATACCAGAGTAAAGAACCACAAGAAAGAATTTTGGGAAGAAATGGGTAAATATATGCAATGTCCCAGAGATATTGACAGACAACTCCGGCGTTACAGTATCGCGTTCCTTTGAGGGTAGACGGGTCCTGTAGAAAAACGATTTTGATGTTGACAATGGCTTTTTATTATGTTAACATTAGCGCAATATTGATATTAACGAAAAGAGCTCATTATAAAGGATATTGACGTATGAAAAAAGCGATCTACATTCTAATGGCCTTGATGGTTATCGCGGGGGCACAAGATACTTACGGACAGATAAAACTTGTACGCGGAAGACGCGTAGAATATATCCAACGGCAGAAGGGGACCATGAACGAAGTCCTGTCCAAGAACAATACCATACGTGAAGCCCGCTCAATGTTCTCGGGATATTCCGTAAAGGACGATAAAGAAGCAATAAGAAAGAAACTGGACAAGGCAGGTAAAAAATAGATCGAATATCCGAATTGCAGGTTCGGAGGGGCGTATATAAAAAAACCGGAACGTTCAGCTGAAAAGCGGTAACGTCCCGGTTTTTTTTATGGTATTTTTTAGGCCTTTGATCCGATCTTTGCCCACTGACTGCGCATTCTGGAAATACGCCTAGAAGCGTTTTTCTTCTTTATTATGTTGTTCTTGGCGGCTCTGGAAAGTTTAGATTCCAGATTTTTAAGGGCGGCATCGGCGTCATTTTTATTTCCCTCAGTTATGAGCGCTCGAGCCTTCTTCGAGATCGTACGCAGTTCCGTCTGAACGGACCTGTTTCTGTCATGTTTAGTTTTATCCTGTCTCAAGCTTTTAATAGCAGCTTTTTTGTTCGGCATATCAACTCCTCATAGTTAACTGTTTGACCTTATTAAAGTTAGAGGCATAATCTAACATAGCAGGCTTTCTTTGTCAATATTTTAGTTGTAGAGTTCGTAGTCGGTAGTTCATAGTTCGTAGTGAATAACAGAAGCGAGAGATCAGAGGCGCCGTGTAATGTTTTATGTGTTATGTGTAAAGATAATGTTCTCAATTATCGGACTTTTAGACCTTTCGACTTTAGACTTTTAGACTGTTATTCTCTAAACTCAACAAACTCCACAAACCCGATAGCTCCGAACTTAGTGGATGACGTCACTATCTAACTATGTTATTATTATAGTCATTATGACCAACCGAACGCTTATTAAGTCCACAGGAGTTATAGGAGCATCTACCGTGATCAGCCGTGTCCTGGGTTTTGTCCGGGATATACTGATAGCAAGCAAATTCGGGACCGGGATATACGCGGACGCATTCTGGATGGCGTTCCGTCTGCCCAATACATTGCGCGATATGGTGGGAGAAGGAGCGACTGACGCGGCTATTGTTCCCATCCTTACGGAATACAGGCATACACGCACGCAGGAGGAATATTGGGAAGTAGCGAGGGTCATGCTCAACCTTATGCTTACCGTGCTTGTAGCCTTGTCGGTATTAGGGGTAGTTTTCGCGCCTGTATTGGTAAGGGCGATAGCGCCTGGTTTTCTGAAATCACCGGAGAAGTTCGCGACGACAGTTCTCCTGACCAGGATGATATTTCCTTATATAATTTTCGTCGGCATGGTGGCGTATAGCAAAGGTGTGCTTAATTCCATGAATTATTTCCTTTCTCCCGCGTTAGCGCCTGTAGTGCTTAATGTGACAATGATAGCGGCTCTTTTATTTTTGTGCCCCGTAATAGGAGTTAAAGGTATTGTAGCGGGTATCATGGCGGGCGGTGTTTTCCAAGTCCTTCTGCAAGCGGGTCCGCTTAGGGTCAGAGGGTTCAGGCTTAAAAAATCTTTCCGTCTAGCGCATCCCATAGCAAAAAGGATAGGGAAGCTTTTGCTGCCCAGGGCAATAGGGTCAGGAGTATATCAATTGAGCGTACTCATTGACACTATGCTCGCGTCTCTGGCATGGATAGTAGGAGCGGGAGGGGTGTCCGCTTTGCAGTATTCCACGAGACTGGTTCAGCTGCCTCTTGCTGTATTCGGTATCTCGCTGGTTACCGCGGCTTTGCCTAAAATGAGCAAAGAAATAGCTTCCGGGGATATGGCCGGGTTCAGGCACACCGTAGAATTTTCCATAAAAACCGTCTTTACCGTGATGATACCGGCAGCGGTAGGGCTTGTCGTCCTGTCCAACCCGCTTGTCAGGATACTGTTCCAGAGAGGGGAGTTCGGGACCTATTCCACCGGCATCACGTCTTACGCGCTTTTTTTCTACGCGTTCGGCCTAGCCGCTTATGCCGGGATAAAAGTCCTGGTCAGCGCGTATTATTCCATGGGTGACACTAAAACGCCGGTCAAGACCGCGGCGGTCTCTTTGATAGTGAACGTAGTGCTGAACCTTCTATTAATGTGGCCGCTCAAACTGGGAGGGCTCGCTTTAGCGACATCCATAGCCGCCATATCGAATTTCATAATACTTTATGCGCTATTGGTGAAGCGTGTGGGGGATATAGGGACGGCGCGTATACTGAGTTCTCTGATAAGGATCTCAGCGGCATCCGCCGTGATGGCCGGAGCTGCTTTCTGGGCGTCAAAGACGCTTTTGGCATCAGGGAGCGCCCCTTTCTTTTCGTCTTTTGCGCATCTTATAGGTGTGATAATACTGAGCGGTGCGGTCTACCTTACGGCGGCACATCTATTCAAAGTAAAAGAGGTTGTAGAAGGATGGAGCTATTTCAGAAAGACCATCGTGAAATATGGATACAAAAAAACAGATAAAAGATAGGATAAAAGAACTGCCGGATGCCCCCGGGGTATATAAATTCCTTGATGCGGATAAGCATATCGTATATGTCGGCAAAGCTGGAAGGCTCCGCAGGCGCGTAGCGTCATATTTTAACCGCGGCAAAGCCAAAGATGACAGAGCGCAGCTTCTTCTCGACACGGTAAAACATATAGAGTATATCCAGGCATCGTCCGAAGCTGAGGCCTTGATATACGAAGCCGGGCTGATAAAGGACTATAGGCCAAGATTTAATATAGAGCTTAAGGACGATAGATCGTATCCGTTCCTGAAACTGAGCATTAATGAAAAATATCCGCGTCTTACTGTAACGAGGAGACGGCTCAAGGACGGCGCTGTCTATTACGGGCCCTACGTTAACGTTAAACTGCTGAAGGAAGCTGTATCTTTCATGAAAAAGATATTTCCTTTGAGGACATGTATGTCTTTGAAGAAGAAGGTATGCCTAGAATACCATATCGGGCAATGTCAGGGGCCGTGTGAGAATAAGATCGGGAAGGAAGAGTACGCGGAAACAGTAGGCCAGCTTAAAAAATTCCTTGAAGGAAAAAAAGAAGACCTTATGGACGCTCTACGCGTCCAGATGAACAGATATTCAAAGGCAAGGGAATATGAGAAAGCGATCAATGTTAAACGGCGCGTTGAAGCGCTGACCGCCGTGCGGCAGATGCATGACAGGTCGGAATATCCTATGTTCGGTGAGCTGGATGAGCTCAAGAATACTTTGGAGCTTAAGAAAATACCGATGAGGATAGAATGTTTCGATATATCTAACATAAACGGGAAAGAGTCCGTAGGAGCTATGGTAATATTTGTTTCCGGTCGGCCGTGCCGATCGGGATACAGAAAGTTCAGGATAAAAGAGAGCGTATCCCGGGACGATTATTCCATGATAAGCGAAGTGGT
The DNA here is from genome assembly GCA_043813915.1 of Candidatus Omnitrophota bacterium. GTDB lineage: Bacteria > Omnitrophota > Gorgyraeia > Tantalellales > Tantalellaceae > Aadella. The sequence continues at coordinate 26,925 of JBDRKO010000049.1, read as the reverse complement.
AAGGAGAAGATATTCCAGGGTTTTGTGGGAAAGAAAACCTTTACCGGATCTTGTGATCATAGACGGGGGAAAAGGACACCTTTCCGCCGCGCATGAAGAACTCAGCCTGTTGGGCCTGGCGGATCTGCCCGTGGTAAGTATTGCCAAAGAGAAGAACCATCTGTATAGACTGTTCCGGAAGACGCCAATAAGGCTGTCACCGGGGTCCAGGATGCTTTTTATTATACAGCGGATACGCGATGAAGCGCACCGGTTCGCGATAACTTATCACCGTTCGGTCAGGATCAAAAAGGCTTTCAGTACGGTGCTTTCGGAAATAAGAGGGATAGGTCCGGTCAAGGAGGATATCCTGATGGAAAGGTTCGGCAGTATAGACAAAATAAAAGATCTTACGGAAAAAGAACTTGTATGTCAAGGTATAGACAAAAAAGCGGCAAGGGCCGTGTCGGAATATTTTAAACAGCTCGGATATGATAGGACGGCGGCGTAGACGTAAAACTTTACGGCGAAGTCTTATATTGCTATAATGCCGCTAAAGAGGAGGATGTGATGGTGGACGAACTGCGACAGATGATAAACAATATAAGCACAAAATTCGATGAACTTAGGGAGTATCTTTGACCTCGAAAAAACCGTTTCAAGGATAAAAGAGGTCGAAACCGAGCTTGCGGAACCGGAAATATGGAAGAACCAAAACAGGGCGGACGGTCTGTCCAAAGAGCTCAAAGGGCTGAGAGCCGTCGTCGGGCCGTATAAAAACGCGAAAGAGCGGTTTGACGGGCTTAAAGAGCTTTCAGGTATAGTGGAGGAAGATGACGAGGGTTCCGTGCTCAGCCTTCTTGAAGATGCCCGGGAGATACATAAGGCCGTTGATAAACTGGAATTTAATTGTCTGCTCGGCGGCGAGATGGACGGTAATAACGCGATAGTGAACATAAACTCAGGCGCGGGCGGTACGGAATCCTGTGACTGGGCATCTATGCTGCTGAGGATGTATGCCAGATGGGCCGAAGAGCATGACTCTTATGTAGAGGTGATAGATCAGCTTCCCGGAGAAGGTGCCGGCATAAAAAGCGCGACTTTTATAGTTAAAGGGCCTTTGGCATACGGTTATCTGAAGACCGAAAAAGGTGTCCACCGTTTAGTGCGCATTTCCCCTTTTGATTCGAACAAAAGACGCCACACATCCTTTGCCTCGGTAGACGTTATTCCGGATATAGACCGGGAAATAAATATAGAGATAAACGAGACGGATCTCCGGATAGATACTTACCGTTCTTCCGGGGCCGGCGGGCAGCATGTCAACGTTACAGATTCCGCGGTAAGGATAACGCATATACCGACTGGGGTAGTATCGCAGTGCCAGAACGAGAGGTCGCAGCATAAGAATAAGGCTACGGCCATGAAAATATTGAAAGCGCGGTTATACGAAAGAGAAAAGCAGGAGCTGGACGCGGTCGCTCTCAAGGGACATGGGGATAAAAAGAAGATCGAGTGGGGGAGCCAGATAAGGTCGTATGTCCTGCATCCCTATAAAATGGTGAAAGACCACAGGACCGACGAGCAGACATCCAGCGCTGAGAAGGTCCTAGATGGGGATTTGGACCGTTTTATCGAAGCGTTTCTGAAGAAAGAAGCAAGAGGCTAGAGGCGCCGAGAACGTAATGTTCGAGGTGGGTAAAACGTCCCCGTTTTGACGACGAAGATCTGTTTATGTGTAAAGTGTTATGTGTAATGGGGAATATTAGAGAACCAACGTCCGCATACCCAGGATATGGGGACATCCTCCCGAGCGTAGTGAGGGAAGTGTCCCCTTTGCAAGGGAAGCAGTTTACAATCAAAAAAAAGAGGTCAAATGTTTGGATTTATAAGAAATATATTCGGCACACAGAATGAACGGGAGATCAGAAAAATACAGCCTGTTATAGATCAAATAAACAGTATGGAAGAAGAGCTGTCCGTGTTATCCGATGAGCGCATAAAAGAAGAAGCCGCCGCGATACGCAAGGCTATTATGGATTCCCGTGCGGAAAAAGAAAAGGATGTGGATAAAGTAAGAGCCGATATAGCTGTTTCCGCTTCGGACGCGGAAAGGGATAAACATAAAAAACGGTTGAAAGAACTGAAGAACTCAATGCTGGACGGGCATCTGACCAGGGTATTCGCTCTTGTGCGGGAAGCTTCAAAACGGACCATAGGACTGCGTCATTTCGATGTTCAGATGATAGGCGGAGTCGTTCTTCATCACGGGAAGATATCCGAAATGACCACAGGTGAAGGAAAAACTCTTGTGGCGACTTTACCCGCGTGTCTGAACGCTATGACCGGGGAAGGGGTGCATATTGTTACCGTCAACGATTATCTCGCTAAAAGGGACTCGGAATGGATGGGGCCGATATACAGGTTTTTGGGTTTTTCCGTGGGTGTTATACAGAACGCGATGGATCCGAAACAGAGACAGGTCGTGTATGCGTGCGATATTGTTTACGGGACTAATAATGAGTTCGGTTTTGATTATCTTCGGGACAATATGGTGATCAGTAAAGAGGATATAGTACAGAGACACCCCTCGTTCGCGATAGTAGATGAGGTCGACAGTATCCTTATTGACGAAGCCCGTACGCCGCTCATAATATCCGGGCCGGTAGACGAGAACAATAAAGCGTATGAAGAAATGCGTCCCGTTGTCGAAGAGATCGTTAGAGCGCAGAATAAGCACATACAGGTCCGTTTAGATAAAGCTAAAAAATGCCTTATTGAAGAAAAAAAAAGACGAAGCCGGACAGCTTCTATATCTTGTGCACAAAGGAGATCCGAAGAACAGGGAGTTTCTTGACCTGGTGCTTAATGATAAGAACGCGAAAGAACTTTTCGACAGAACGCAGGGGCAGCTGGACGGGAAGATAATGGAAAAAGAAAGAGCCGAACTTCTTGAGGATATGTTCTATGTCTTTGACGAAAAAAGCCGGGAAATATCATTCAGCGCTAACGGCCTTAAGATGATGAAAGAAAGGTTCAACCTGGATTTTATTCTGGAAGACATCGAAAGCCAGCTTGCCGAACTCGCCGACGAGAATATGCCTGACGAAGAAAAGATAGCGAAAGAAACAGCGCTCGTGGCCGCTTATTCCGAAAAGCAAAAAAAGGTCGAAGGGGCGAACCAGCTCCTGAAAGCGTATAAATTATTCGAGAAGGATGTGGATTATGTGGTTAAAGATAACAAAATATTCATAGTTGACGGTTTTACCGGAAGAATGATGCCGGGACGGAGGTTCTCGGACGGTATACATGAATCCATAGAGGCGAAAGAAAGGGTCGAGGTCCAGAGAGAAAGTCAGACGCTTGCTACAATAACCCTGCAGAATTATTTCCGGATGTATGACAAACTGGCGGGTATGACAGGAACGGCTAAGACCGAAGAAACGGAATTCGAGAAGATATATCTGCTTTCGGTGCTGCAGATACCCACGAACAAGCCGCTTAACAGAATGAGCATGCCGGACCGTATATACAAGACGGAGAAGGAGAAGTTCAATGCCGTGGCGGATGAGATCGAAGAATGGAACCGAAATGGACGCCCGGTGCTGGTAGGGACCATATCCATAGAGAAATCCGAAAAACTCAGTAGTATACTCAATGCCCGTAACATAAAGCATAATGTCCTTAACGCGAAGTATCATGAAAGAGAAGCGCACATCATTGCCCAAGCCGGCCAGTACGGCGGCGTTACGATCGCTACAAATATGGCGGGCCGGGGAACGGATATTATCCTGGGAGGGAATCCCGAAGAGCTTGCTGAGAACGAGGTCGACAGGCTCGATATCGAGGATCCCGAAGAAAAACAAAGGGTGTACGACAACTTTCTGAGGGAGTTCATCGGCAAGATCGGAGAGAACAAAGAGCAGGTCGTCGCGACAGGCGGACTGCAAGTGATCGGGACGGAAAGGCATGAAGCCAGAAGAATAGACGATCAGCTCAGAGGAAGGTCCGGACGTCAGGGTGACCCGGGGGCCAGCAGATTCTATTTGTCCCTGGAGGATGATCTTATGCGGATCTTCGGATCGGATAGGATAAGGAACATCATGGATCGGCTCGGGATGGAGGAGGGAGAGGTTATTGAGAACCCGCTTGTCACTCGGGCAATAAGGACGGCCCAGCACAGGGTGGAAAGTCAGAATTTCGAGATAAGGAAACATCTGCTTAAGTACGATAATGTCATGAACCAGCAAAGAGAGGTTATATACCGAAGGCGCCGTATGGTGCTCTCGGGAGAAGACCTTAAAAAAGAGTTCTTTGAATGCCTGGAAGTCGGGATGGAGTCTTTGCTCATGGATTGGGAAGAGAAGGGAGATGAGCATAAGCTGGCTAAGCAGATGATGTATAAATACGTTATCAATGTGGATCCCGAAGAGCTTAGGGGGAGATCCGTATCGGAAGTGATGGAATATGTTACAAGTGCGGCGGAACGAACATATACTTTACGGGAACAGTTCCTGGGAGAGGAAAAACTTAGGGAACTCGAGAAAATGGTGATGCTTTCGGTCATAGATACGAATTGGAAAGAATATTTGAGAGAGATCGATGAGCTCAGGGAAGGTATTTCCTGGAGGGCATATGCTCAGAAAGACCCGCTTATTGAGTTCCAACACGAGGCGTTCCGGATGTTCACGGAACTTATTATCAAGATAGATGAACAGGTAGCCGAACGCATTATCAAAATATCCACTATGGAGGAGAAATACAAGAAGAGAGTGTTCCGTCCCAGCGAAGAGACCTTTGAACATCGGGAATACTCCGCTTTAAGCAGTCCTCCGAACGCTCAGGAAGGTTTTTATAGTAGTGACGGCTCGGATGCCGCTCCGGAAGAACTCGCCGAGGAGAAAAAAATAACATATCGAAGAGATAATCCTAAAGTAGGAAGGAACGACCCTTGTCCTTGCGGCAGCGGTAGGAAATATAAAAAATGCTGCGGAAATTGAACCGTCACCCGCTAAGGGCTGATACCGGATGCTAATGACCAGAAGAACGCAAAAGAAAATAGTATTGGCGGTCCTCGCAGGCCTTGCGGCATCACTCGCTTTTCCTCCCTTCGATCTGCCGTTTTTTGGGTGGTTCTGTCTTCTGCCTCTACTCTATTCTCTTACCGACGGTAATATCGGCGAGCATATCCGGGACGGGTTTTTGTTCGGTGCGGTCTTTTTAGGTATCACATTATCATGGCTCGTGCATGTTACTATACCCGGCACGCTGTTCCTCGTTGCGCTTCTTTCTCTCTTTTACGGGCTTTTCGCGGCTGCCGCGGGATATGCTTTTAGAAAAGAGATGAACCCCATAGCCGTGCCTGCCGCATGGACCGTAATGGAATACGTCCGCAGTAATATCTTTACCGGTTTTCCTTGGGCATGCCTGGGATACAGCCAGTACGAGAACGTTAATGTCATACAGGTAGCCGATATAACGGGTTTTTACGGGATATCTTTCCTCATGGTATTGGTCAGCACGGCGGGTCTTCTGTTCATAAAAAAGAAAAAGGGAAGCATCAGATGTATAGCGGCGGCCTTGACGTTCCTGATCATGGTCACGGGATACGGTGTATACCGTTTAAATAGTTTGGAACCGGACGGAAAAGTCAGACTTAGTGTTATACAGGGAAATATTCCGCAACAGGAAAAATGGGATCCGGACATGTCAGAAAAGATAATCGGGGTATACCGCGAACTCACGGAAAGCTCCGCGGAGGAAGATTCGGATATGATAATATGGCCGGAGACTTCATACCCGTATCTCATAGAGGATGAACACGCCTCGTATGACAGCCTGAAAGAACTGTCCGATCTTACCGGAAGGCCTCTCTTAGTGGGAGCTGTCTACGGCCAAGGAGAGGTTTTTTATAACAGCGCGGTCCTCTTTAATACTTCGACCGACGACATCCGTGTTTATAATAAGACCCATCTTGTGCCTTTCGGTGAATATATACCGTTAGGGAAATATTTCGCGTTCATTCGGGAGCATATAGATAAACCCATAGGGGATTTCGGGAAAGGGGATGAGTATGTACTTTTTCCTCTAAAAGTGACGATCGAGGACGCGCCTTTTCTTGGGACGCGTATAAGAGAGATACGTTTTTACAGGTTCGGCGTGCTGATATGTTTTGAGGACATTTTCCCATATCTCACGAGAGAGTTCGTTAAGAAAGGCGCGGATTTTATCGTGAACATTACCAATGATGCCTGGTTCGGGCAGACAGCCGCGTCCCGGCAGCACCTGCAGGCTTCCGTTATGAGAGCGGTCGAGAACAGGCGTCCTCTGATAAGGGCCGCGAACACGGGAATATCATGTTTCATTTCCGCTAAAGGAACGGTGTATTCCGTTGTCCGAGGCGGCGGAGAAGAGATATTCGTAAGAGGGAACGCTACCGATGATATAGAAATATATTCCGACAGAGCTTTTTATACCCTATACGGAGATGTATTCGCGGGACTATGCGCGCTGGTGCTGCTTTTCTTGTTTCTTATCCGCAGAAGATCCGCGTCATAAAATAACTCAGCCAAAAATTTGATGAAAAAGAATGTTGTGCTATACTTATCAATATCATATTCATACTTAGCAAAACACCTCGAAAACAAGGAAGAGCATGGATAAAGAGACTTTTTTAAGGATAGGCAGGACACTTGTTATCAGATCATTAGCGGGTGCTTTGGCCTTGTGCCTCATTTACTCGGTTTTTCTGTCAAATACAAAGACTGTAAAGGAAACGGATCTTAAGATATTCGACGGACTTTATTCTCTGTCCGAAAAATTTAACGGGCCGGATAGAAGGACGGGAAATGTCTTGCTGGTAGCTATCGACGACGAATCTATACGGAATATGGAAGTAAGATGGCCGTGGCCGCGCAGTTTCGTGGCTGAAGCTATCAAAAAAATATCAGAGAACGGGCCATCTTCTATCTCGATAGACCTTATCTTTACGGGAAAAAGCGAAGACCCGGGACAGGATTTTCTTTTGGCCCAAGCCCTGAAAGGGGCCAATAATTCAGTAGCCGCGGCTTATTTCGGCGGTGACGGCAGGTACGTCATTCCCGAAAGCAGTATAGCGGAAAGCGTAAAAGCCTTCGGGTTCGTCAATAAACCAAGGGATGTTGACAGCGCCGTAAGAAGGATGAGACCGTTCGTTACCTCGGCCAACGGCGGGATAATAGATTATTCACTGAGCGTTAAGACAGCGTCGCAGGTAATGGGGGTATCTCCCGAAGAAGTAGTGAGTAAAGTCCCCGTCATGAAAGATGATACCGCATATATTAAATATTTCGGTAACAGGGACGGATTCCCGACAATGCCTATATGGCAGATCCTCAAGGATGAGGCCGAGATGTCGATAGTCCGGGATAAGATGGTGTTTCTCGGAGTGGAAGCGGAAGTTTTTCACGATACATATCAGACCACTGTCGGGCTTATGCCGGGCGTACTTATAGCGGCCAACGAAACTTTGACATATATCACTAAAGATTTTTTGAGTCCGCTCGGCGAAAAAATAAATTTCGCGGTACTTTTCTTTTTTGTTCTTATAGCTGTAGTAACGGGATCGCGGCTCTCCGTTATACACGGTATGGTCATCAACATCGTCTCGCTTGCGCTGTTCCTTTTAGGCGGGTTATTTCTTCTGATGCATAGAGTAGTCACGGATTATTTCGGCGTGATACTGATGATGATAGTGCCTTCGTTAGTTCTCTACGGGGCCAGGTATGTCGGACTCGCGGTCGAGAACATGATGCTGAAAAAAGAATCCATAACCGACGGTTTAACGCGTTTATACGGGTATAAATATTTTGAATTGAAACTCAAGTCTTGCCTGAAGAAAGCGCTTCAGGAAGGGAAACATTTTGCGCTGGAAATGTACGATATAGATCATTTCAAGAACGTCAACGACACTTACGGTCATGAATTCGGGAATGTGGTCCTTAAGGCCGTGGCTAAGATACTGTCGACGAACTCACGCGGGAACGATACCGTGGCGCGTTTCGGAGGAGAGGAATTCTGCGTGCTGGCCCCGGGAACCAAGAAACAGCACGTAGTCGATCACGCTAACCGTATACGCGAGCTTGTAAAAAAGATGGAGTTCACGACGGAAAAAGGCGAGAACGTAAAGGTCACCATAAGCGGAGGCGTGGTCACCACGGAAGAATATATGACCGAAGAACATCTGGATATCCTCCGCGCCGCGGATTCGGCGCTTTATAAATCCAAAGAGAACGGGCGGGACAGGATAAGCGTTTTCGAAAAAGGGGATGAACTTGGAGAAGAAAAAAAGTAAGGTCTTCAGGATAAAAAAACGTTTTGTATTCATCATCGCGTCGATTTTAGTGGTATGCCTCAGGATGATCTTGGTCTCGTACGCCGATACGGTCATTCTGAACAGCGATGAAAGAATAAAAGGCGTTATAGTGGAAGATTATAAGGACAGGATAGTAGTGTCGACCATTGACGGCGAAAAAGAGATAATGAGGAACGACATAAAGAGCGTGATATACGATCTGGAAGAACAGAATCTCACTAATCTCGGAGACTATTATCAGGACCAAGGAGCCTATGAAAAGGCGTATTATTATTACGATAAGGCCTTGGAGGTGAACCCTGAATACAAAAGGGCCAGGGATGGTTTGGGATATTTGGGAACATATCTTCAGCAGACGAGCCGTCGCATAAAACTGGATCAGTTGGATAGGGCTAATGAAGAGAGTAAATGGCGCTCGCGCCGTCCCAGTGCGACTGAACCCACGAAAGAAGAAAAAATAGAGAGAACATTCGGGTTCAGTCTTAAGGACGAACAGGGAAAGTTCAAAATACGTAACATAATACCCGGATCGACTGCCGATAAAGCTGGCCTCAAAGAAGGGGATACTCTTCTTTCAGCGTGGGGCCGTTCGGTAAGCTATATGCAGCCCGAAGATGTTATGAGGAAACTTCTTGTTCCCGGGATAATGGATATACAGATAACGATCGGGAGGGATTACAATCTGGAACTGCCGGAGAAAAAAGCAAAGTACAATGTTCTTCTTGGGGGAAAGCTCGGGTTTTCCGAGATGGACGGGCTTATTCTTGAAGATGTATATGAAGGCGGCAAGGCAGAGGCTGCGGGTTTAAGAAAAGGCGATATAATAACCGGTTTATCGGGGAAGACCACGCGGTACATGGCGATGGAGGAGGCCTCGGATATCATATCGGAAGCGCAGGGTAAGGCAGTGATCCTTCAGATAAAAAGGGATATTATTATGTGGAAAAAGTTCAAAGAAGAAAAATGACGGGGGGATAAATGGGTCCGCAGAAATATAAAAGAAAAAAATACATGATCCTCATGAAGTTCCAGATGAAGTATATTCTTTATATACTTCTTTTTCTCTACGTGGGCGCGCTGGTTGCCGGATATACGGTATACTGGACGACCTGGGTGACTTTGGGAGAAAAACTGGCTAGTGTATACCCAAGAGGCAGGCTTATATACATATTCCGTCATGCTAATATGGTCCTTTTGTGGAGACTATTGCTTATAACGCCGGTTTTTGTCTTTATAGGGATACGGTTATCACACAGGATAGCCGGCCCTGTTTACAGGATAGGTATGTATATTGATTCTCTTCTGCAAAGAGATTACTCAAAAGGGCTGAAACTCAGGAAAAAGGATGAATTAAAAATACTGGCCGCTAAAATGGATCAATTATGCGCGGGTCTGAGAGCCGACCAGGAAAAACGGGCTTCAGTCGTGAAAGATGTGGTCGGCGAGCTTGAGAACAAAGGTCTGGACAGCTCCGCTCTTGATAACGTAAAAGCCAAACTTGAGGGTATTAAATAAGTAGGGGCGCCTCGTGAGGCGCCCTTTGTTACCAGGAAGCTGAGGAAGCTGGGAGGAAGCTGGGGACGGGGCAAATCCTAAGCTCTGGTCTGTCCCCATTGCTATCTCTGGCCTGTCCCTTACTAAATTTCTAAGGAATCTAGCAACCCAAATTCATCATAACCAAGGACTCGCGCCCCGTAACTACTCCATCTATAATCTTCAGGATTACCCACAATACCTGCGCGAACAGGGTTATATTCTATATAAGAAATAAGGTTTAAAAGATACCTGTCTTTTTGTACCACATAACTTTTGAATCTATTCTGCCACAAATATCCAACCCTTTCGTATTTATAATTAAAATATTGCGCATAAGAAAAATTTACTGCATGCATACTTTTGCTAAGATTATCTGATAAAATTACCAAATGAGGATGATTGGGCATGGCACACCATCCATATAGCTTAAATTTATATTTCCTTTTATATTTTACTAAAAGTTTGAAATATCTCTCGTAATCAGAATTAGCAATGAATGTTACTTTTTTTTCATGACCTCTGGATATTACATGATAGCATCCATTATTAATTATTACTCTAGCTCTTCTCGGCATAATAACCTACCCCTTTTTTTTTAACCACTACAATTATAATAAAATGCACCTACTTGGGACACCCCAGAGTTCAAAAATGGGACAGTCGGGAGATTGGGATAAGGCACGTCCCCATTGTTCAACCATTGTTCACAATGATTGTTCATCGGTACATAATCATGTAATTTAAAACCAAATTTTTCCTTACATTTTTTAACGATAGAAATATAATCCTCAAAATGAGATTTTTTTGTAAAAAGGATAGATTTATTATTGCATCTAGAAATTATGTGATAGGTTGCGCCTTTATAATTTAATCTTTCTCGTTTTCTTTGAGCTATTATTGTTGACCCCATGCTTCCTCCTAATTCTAACCAGGTTAACTAGCTAACCTGGTTAGATCTGTCAGGTTAGCTTTTTTTGTCTATAGAGCACTACATCCACAAATTGCGATCCAGCGAGCGGTATCCAACGGCTTCTGACAGGTGATGTGACTCTATGATATCCGAGGATTCCATATCGGCTATGGTGCGGGAGATCTTAAGTATTTTACCGTAAGCTCGCGCGCTTACGCCGAGTTCCAGTACGGCAGATTTCAGGAGTTCTTCGGCTTCGTCCGAAAGAACGCAATATTTCTCGATGTCCGTGGATATCATATGAGCGTTATAAGGAGGAAATGAACCGGCAGATGGGAAGCGTGATCTTTGGGTCGCGCGCGTTCTTAATACACGTTTTTTTATGTCGACGGAAGATTCTCCGCGTCTTTGTCCTGATAGGGCGTTATAGTCGAGTCTGGGGACTTCCAGATGTATATCTATGCGGTCAAGCAGGGGACCCGAAACTTTAGAGAGGTAGCGCTGTATCTGATAAGAAGTGCATTTACAGTTTTTGTGCGGGTCCGTGAAATACCCGCACGGGCAGGGGTTCATGGCGGCTACCAGCATGAAACGGGAAGGAAACCGCATCGTGCCGGATACGCGGGTCACGGTTATTTCTCCGCTTTCCATAGGTTGACGCAGAGTTTCAAGCACATCGCGCCGGAATTCCGGGAATTCGTCCAGGAACAGTATGCCGTTATGGGCCATGGTTATCTCTCCGGGCATAGGGTTTGTTCCTCCGCCCGCCATGGCGGCATAAGATATCGTGTGATGAGGCGACCGGATAGGGCGGTCCTTTATTAAAGCGGGATGAGCAAGCTCTCCGGCAATACTGTATATGTTCGTTACTTCGAGCGACTCTTCATGGGAAAGAGAAGGCATTATACCGGGCAGACGTTTAGCCAGCATGCTTTTTCCTGAACCCGGAGGGCCCATAAGAATAATATTGTGGCCGCCGCTAGCGGCTACCTCCAGCCCGCGTTTAACGTATTCCTGTCCTTTGACATCCTTTAGGTCCGTTACCACATTGGGTCTCTTTTTGCCGTGAGGATTAGCGGTATCCGAAGCGGATACGGGTTCGATGGTTCCGAGCCCTTTCATGTGCGCTATAATATGTTCGAGTGTTTTCGCGCCGTATGCGGTCACCCCTTCGATATTAGCGGCTTCACGGGCGTTCCTAACAGGCAGGAAAAAGGAATCGCAGCTGTCCTTTAAGGATAAGGCTATGGGAAAAGCTCCCTTGAAAGGTTTGAGGCTACCGTTAAGGGCCAGTTCTCCGCAAAAGACAATGCCGCCGAGGTCTTCCGGAGGGATAACCCCGGAAGCGCCCAAGATACCCATCGCTATAGGCAGATCAAAACTCGCGCCCTCTTTTTTGAGATCGGCGGGCGAGAGGCTTACCGTTATTTTTCCGTACGGGAAGGTGAACCCGGAGTTCCTGATAGCAGACCGTATACGGTCACGGCTTTCCTTTATTGAAGCGTCAGGCAGGCCCACTACCGAGAAGGAAGGAAGGCCGTTCGAGACATCTATTTCAACCTCTATCGGCCGGGCGTTTATGCCTACAACGCATCCCGACAATACTTTGGCCAACATGGCGACTCCTTTTGTGGTTCGTGACTCGTGATTCGTGATTCGCGGATCGTAGGGGCACGGCATGCCGTGCCCCTACCACCAAATACCAAATACTAAATACCATCTGTCTTCCGACTTCTATCCTTAGTCCTCCATCACCGCGTTCTTCGCGTAGATCATGACTTCAAGGTCCAATTCCTTATTCAGCTCTATGCCTACGGCGTCTATTCTCCAATATCTATTCTGAAGAGCGTTACATTTGATATAGTATTGACAGTTCTTCAGGATGGTTTTCCGTTTCGACGCGGTTATCGACGCGAGAGGTTCTCCAAACTTTCCGGATATCCTGGTCTTGACCTCGATAAAGACGAGACAGTTACCGTCCATAGCGACAAGGTCGATCTCCCCGAAGGGAGTCGTTATGTTGCGTCCTTTTATGGTATACCTTTTCGAGCAAAAGTATTTTTCCGCCAAGGTTTCTCCGAATTTGCCTACATCACGACGGTATGTATTCATTTATTACTGCCGCTTTTAACCGACGAGTATTCCGTAAGCACGCATTTTTGTACATCGTCGCGCATCTCGGGGGTAACTGGGTGACACGTGTCGTACCATTTACCGTCCCGTCCCTGCTGCTGCGGCATGCTTACGAAAAGATCTTTTTTGCCTTGGACGACCTTAATACCCTTTATGACAAAAGAGTCCGCTATAAGAAGATCACAAAAGGCTTTCAAAGAGCCTTTTTCTTCTATGGGGTAGAGCCGTTCGACCTTGATCCTTTGCGTGTTTGACATTTCTCCTCCTTTTTTTTTTTTTTTTTTGAATGAAATGTTTTTGTCCTCATTTATATAGACACATTTTCCGGGAATTTTCTCCTCGGAAGAGCAAAAAAATATCATGAAAGAAGATGAAAACGGCCTGAATATCAATCGTTACGGGAAGAGTTATGAGGTTTGTGAGAATGGTCATTATGTCCGCTGTTTTTCCAGGCGTCTGAGATCATTATCATCATCTTGGTCGTTCTGGAATCCAGCAGCCATTTTACGGCGGATATCAGACTGATAAAAAGGAACTGCAGAAAATATCTCGGAAACGCAAAAGAACCCAATAAAGATATAAAGGAAAGGGTGAAAAAAAGACGGCCTTTCGGTCCGGATATAAAACATCTGATAAGGTGACCGATATCCTTTTTATTGGTAATTATATAAGCGTCCGCGAGAAGCCTGCGGCATATGTCGCATCCAGCCAGATGATCTTCGACCCGTGTTCTTTTGTCCAACCTCAGGCAGCCGCACATGTATTCGCTCAGCTCTTGTTCTGTGATACATAATCTGTTCATACTGCTGTCCTCCTACTATAATAGACACAATTTCCAGGATTTTTCTCCTCGGGGACGTCATAAGTATTCGTCCCATATGCCGGCAAGTTTTTCTCTTAAGGTCCGTTTGGCCCGGCTGATCATATTGGCCACGGTACTTGCGGGTATATGCATTATCCTGGAGATATCTTTCTGTTTTAAACCGTCGTGAAGAGTGAACTTCATTGCCAATCTTTCGCGTGTCCCCATTTTGGAGATCTCTTTGTTTATAATGGACCATATTTCTCCTAAAGACGCGGTGCGGTCCGTGGATATCCCGGCATCAGGCAGGATGTCTTTCATCGTGAGATTGTTTCCGATCTCGCATGAATCCAGAGAGACCAATATTTTTTCTCTGCCGAACATGTTCCGGCGGCAGTAGTTCGAGGTCATATTTATGGAGACCATGGCGAGCCAGCCTCTCAAGGAAGAGGGATCCTTGACGGTGGACAGTTTATTTTTGTCCCAAATAGAGAGAAAGGTCTCCTGGGTAATATCGTTCACATCCGTTTCGGACAAGGTTATCCCCAGGCTATGCGCTTTGTAGCGGATGCTTCGTTTTATCAGACCGGAATAAAGGCCGGTGAATTCTTCCCACGCCCCATGATCCCTTACCGCGCATTTTTTGAGCAAAAGTTCTATGTTCATAAGGGCATTATAATATATTTTTGAATAAAAATCAACATTTTATTTGTTTTTAATTAAATGAGTATTTGTGCGGAAAAGATGATGAAAGTGAGGGTTTTTTTCTTGGTGTTTGTTTTCTTAAGGTGTATAATAATAATATGGAAGAACCTTTAAAAATGCTTATAGTGACCGATGACAAAAAGCTCAGCAGTGTGTTGGAGTTCTGTTTTGACGGCTGGGGGTATGAGGTCTTTTTCGAAGCGGATATCTATCCGGAGATGAACAGGATAGTAAAAATATCGCCGGATGTTATAGTGGTCGACGTGAATTCCGGAGTAGATACACGGCTCGAGTTCTGCAATTCCCTTAAAGAGGATTTTTCTACGGCGTATATACCCGTCATAATACTGATAAATAAAAAGCATCTCAGACAGCAGCTTTTGGATCTCCGTCATGGGGTAGACGATTATCTGATAAAACCGCCTGACCCGTTGGAACTCAGGATACGTATAGAGATGTCCATAAAACGGTCGAAACAAAGTTTTTATGCCAGTCCGCTAACCGGTCTGCCGGGAGGAATAGTCATAGAGGATATGCTGAAAAAACGGATAGAAAGCGGGATCCCTTTTGTCGCGGGGCAGGTCGATATAGATAATTTCAAATCGTTCAATGACAAATACGGGTATTTAAAAGGCGACAGGGTCATAATGCAGACCGCGTATATGCTTACCACTTCCGTGAGGAACCTGGGGAATAAGAACGATTTCGTGGGGCATATCGGCGGCGATGATTTTATGATAGTAACGACACCGGATAAATATAACGCGGTATGTCAGAATTTTATCTGTATGTTCGATACTATTACACCGTTCCACTATTCTCGGGAGGACAGGGCAAAGGGGCATATAGTCGTCAAGGACAGGACGGATACTGTGAGAAAACTGCCGCTTATGAGCGTTACCGTGGCTTTGGTGATGAAGAACTGCGATCAACGGATAAATACTTTGATAGAATTGAACGATATTATGGCGGAAGTTAAGCAATACCTGAAAAAGATCCCGGGAAGCAAATATCTGGCGGATAGGAGAATGGTCAAAAAGGATGATCATCTGCAGGTCCAGGTCTTCAATAACGATGAATCACTGCTCAAAAATTATAAACCTCTCGGGCAGATACTTATAGAACGTAATGTGGTCACGGCCGAACAATTGGACAAGGCGCTGAAAATACACTGGAAAAAAGGCGTCATGCTCGGAGAGGCGCTTAAAGAGCTTGGCATGTTGACGGATGATAAACTGACCGAAGCTTTGATGCAGCAGGAAGAATCTTTGGGCGGGGGAACTTCCTCCCCGGTCGAAACTATCGCGTAATGGATAAACAAAAACAGTTCCCCATCTTTTATTTCCTTTTAGTATTCCTCGTATCGCTATTGTCCTTCTCCGGCGAAGCCCGGTCCGAGAACTGGTATCTCCTGAACGAATATGATATCCCCGCGGAGGAGAGCGGGACTTTCCGCATGAGGGTCGCGGCTAGGCTCTACGAAGAAAAGAAATGTTATGAACTTGCCGGTAAGAGAAAAAGGACAATGGCCGGCGGGGCACTGATAAGTACGGATTGCGTTTCCGGAGAAGAGTACGATACCGCTCTTAAAGAAGTTTTCGATAAGATACCCGCCGACGAGACTTACATATACCTTAAAGACGAGGACGGTAACGATACCGTTATAGATTTTATGGACGTTCCCGAAGAAAAGATCGACGGTCTCGCCGTGATCATCTCGGATAAATGCATAAAAGAGGGATTTTCTGATATAATCCTTATAACAAAGAAAGGTATATCCCGGCCCGCCGGAACCGGACTTTTTATAGGCGCCGATCAGGCCGCGGTCAGGCGGGTCAAGGGCGAACCTCCGTCCGTTATCGGACGGGTATGGTTCTACGGAAAAGATATGATAATATTTGACGATAAAGGCAGGGTAAAAGATTACAGTGATTTTTCGGGCAGTCTTGGTATAAAAGAATAAGGGGAGCGTATCATGGGCGAAAATGGAAAAATAGACAAAAGACGATTCCCGCGGGCCGGAGCCAAGTTCCTTATGGAATACAAAGTATGCAGGCCGATAGAAGCGGTAAAGATGGCAGGCACGGATAATAAGAACGCTTTAATGATGGACCTTGGCGAAGGAGGGGCGGCATTTGTAGCGGAATATAACCTCCCTGTCGGGTCGGTCCTGGAAATAAAATTCATGATAATAACGCGCGACTATTCGGGGAAAGCCCAGCATAAAAAAATAGTCATCATGAGCGAGGTCAAGAACAGCACATCGTTGGGCCGTAACGAATACCGGATAGGTATTGAATTTATGCAGATGGACGATGAAAAAAGAAAAGTGCTTGATGCTTTTGTTAGGAGTAAGCAGTAGCGCCTGCCGCAGGTCCCGTTCCCGGAGAAGTATATATGACCAATAAACAGATATCGGATATCTTTCTTAGGATAGCCGACGCTTTGGAAATAAAAGACGAGAATATCTTCAGGGTCCGCGCATACCGCACGGCCGCTCAGAGCATATCCGGGCTGACGAGAGAACTTTCGGAAATATACAGAGAAGACAGCGCCGAGCTGAATAATATCCCGGGGATAGGAAAGGACCTTAAAAAAAAGATAGAAGAAATGGTCTCTACCGGAAAACTGGAATATTACAGGACGCTGATGGAGGAATTTCCGAAGGGATTTCTTGATATGCTGGACCTTGCCGGACTGGGCCCCAAAAAACTCATAAAACTCAGGGATGAACTGAATATCAGCAATGTGCACGATCTGGAAATAGCCTGTATCGAGGGACGGCTCGAAAAGATAGAAGGTATGGGGCTAAAAACACAGGAGAAGCTGATAGCATCCATCAAGCACTTCAAAAAAAAAGAAGGGCGCATGCTTCTTCCCGAAGCTCATGAACGGGCTCGGGATATACTGTCCCATCTGGGAAGGTCCGGGAATTTTAAAAAAGCGGAAATAGCTGGTAGTCTGCGCAGAGGTTCCGAAACCGTCGGGGATATCGACATCCTGGCCCTTGCCGATGATGAGGAAAAGGCGATGGATCATTTCGCCGGATATCCTTACGCGGAAAGAGTTATCGCCAAAGGAATGACGAAGTCCAGTATCTCTCTTGAAAGCGGCGTACAGGTGGATATACGTATAGTAAAAGAGGAAAGTTTCGGCGCCGCATTATTGTATTTTACCGGTTCTAAAGAGCATAACGTAAAGTTAAGGGCTCTGGCAAAACGCAAGGGATGGAAGGTGAACGAGTACGGCATCTTCCGGGTAAGTAAAAGCGGGAAGGAGACGCGCGTAGCGGGAAGAACCGAAGAAGATGTCTATTCTTCCCTGGATATGCAGTGGATACCGCCGGAATTGAGGGAGAATAGAGGTGAGATAGAAGCCGCGCTTGAAGGAACCTTACCGAAAGATCTGGTGAAAGTATCGGATATAAAGGGCGACCTGCATATCCATACCACAGCCAGTGACGGCAAGGCCGATATCATGGACATGATCAAGGCCGCTAAAAAAAAGGGGTACAAATATATAGCCGTGACCGATCATTCGAAACTTATTAAGATCGCCGGCGGAATGGATGAAAAGCGGCTGTTAAAAAGGGCAGAAGAGATAAGAAAGATAGCGGGAAGGGAGAAAGGTATAAAAGTGCTGGCCGGAATAGAGGTCGATATCCTGGAGGACGGCAGGCTCGACCTGGAGGATCACGCGCTTAAAGAGCTGGATATTGTCGTAGCGGCGGTCCATTCTAAATTCTCGCTCAAAAGAGAAGAACAGACCGCGCGTATCCTTAGGGCCATGGATAACAAATATGTGAACATACTTGCGCATCCTTCGGGAAGACTGATAACAAAAAGAAGCGCGATAGAGTTGGATTTTGACAGCGTATTCCGGAAAGCGGCCGAGAAGAATATCTTTATGGAGATAAATACCCACGGAGAAAGGGCCGATCTTAACGACGCGCACTGCGCGAGGGCCAAGGAGCTTGGATGCCGGTTCGCGATAAATACCGACGCGCATGAAACTATACAGCTCGATGATATGCCGTATGGCATAATTACCGCGCGCCGCGGATGGCTTGTTAAGGACGACGTGTTGAACACATATAGCTTTGGTAAACTTATAAAGGCGATCAAGAGATAGAAACGGAAAAACCCCACACTTCCGTGTGGGGAATGTCAGGAAAAAGATAGGAGATACCACACGCGGAAGCGTGTGGAGTAGCCGTATGGACATTAAAAAGAAAATAAAAAAATTATCGGACACGATAAAGCGTCATAACGAGCTTTATTACATAAAAGGCGTTCCCGAGATATCGGACGGGGCGTATGACGCGATCGTGGCTGAACTTAAGAAATTAGAAAAAGCGCATCCGGAATACGCGGGTGAAAGATCCCCTACCGGGACGGTCGGCGCGCCCATACCCGAAAAATTCCGCAAAGTAGAGCATGTCGCTCTCATGCTGAGTCTTGAAAGCGTTAATGACGAGAAAGGGGCTTATCGTTTCGATCAGACATGCAGAAAAGAGGCGGGAGAGGATGTGACGTATTTGTGCGAACCGAAACTAGACGGTATCAGCATAGAACTTGTGTATGAAAGAGGCGTATTTCTAAGAGGCTCGACAAGGGGAGACGGCAGAACGGGAGAGGATGTAACTCAAAATCTTAAGACCATCGAAAATGTTCCCGGGACGCTTAAGATAAAAATACCGCCAAAGCGGATAGCGGTCCGCGGTGAAGTAATGATGCATATAAAGGATTTTAACGAGTTGAATAAAGAACAGGCGGAAGCGGGAAGGGAGATCTTCGCTAACCCCAGGAACGTAGTTGCGGGTTCTATGAGGCAATTGGACCGCCGCATAACAGCGGGAAGAAAACTCCGGGTGTATTGTTACGGCATACTGGAACTCTCGGGTAAGATGCCTGCTACGCAGAAAGAGGCGCTTGACCTTTTAACGAAGCTGGGGTTCTCCGTTTCCCCGGGGGTTCTCGGCTGCGCTTCGATCGAAGAAGCCATATCCTATCATCATGACCTGGAACGGAAAAGGGACGATCTGGACTATGAAATAGACGGAGCGGTAATAAAAATCAACGATCTTAAGACCCAGGAAAAACTGGGTATGCGCACGACGAACCCAAAATGGGCGGTAGCTTACAAATTCAAACCGCGCAGAGAGATCACGCGTGTAGAGGACATAGTTGTTCAGGTAGGTAGGACGGGCGTTCTTACGCCTCTTGCTCTCCTTCAAAGCGTTGATATAAGCGGCGTTACGGTATCCCGCGCGACACTGCACAATATGGATCAGATAGAAAGATTGGGTATACGGATCGGGGACTATGTGCGGGTGGAAAGAGCCGGGGATGTCATACCTTACATATCCGAAGTAGTAAAGGAAAAAAGGACCGGTTCGGAAAAGTCTTTCCGTATGCCTTCTAAATGTCCGAGTTGCGGGACATCTTTGGAGAAGGAAGACGTATTCTACAGATGCCCGGCCGGATTTGCGTGTCCGGCCCAGGTGAAAGAATCTTTGACGCATTATGTCTCGAAGGACGCGGTGGATATCGAAGGGTTTTCGGGTAAGACCGCTGAACAGCTTTTTGACCGGGGCCTGATACGCGGGCTTCGGGATATTTATTCGCTAAAAAAGGAAGACTTGCTGGAGCTTGAAGGATGGAAAGAAAAGAAAACAGATAACCTTTTGAAAGCCGTTTCCGCGGCCAAACATGTAACTTTGGACAGATTTATTTTTGCTCTCGGGATAAGGAACGTGGGGAGGCATATCGCCGCTCTGCTTGCCGGTAAGTTCGGCAGTTTAGAAAGGATAATGGCGGCGGAAGAAGAAGAACTCGTCGAGATAAAAGAGATAGGTCCGGAAATAGCCGGAAGCATAAAAGAATTCTTTTCTTCGGAACGGAACATCAACGAAATAAAAGAGCTTAGGAAACGAGGAGTGGTCATAAAAGAACGGGAAAAAAGAGCCAAAGGAAGATTTACCGGAAAAAAAGTGGTCTTCACCGGGACTATGGAAAAAATGACACGTTCCGAGGCGCGGGAAAAAGTGGAAAGCGCCGGCGGAGAAGTGGCATCCGGCATAAGCTCAGAGGTAGACATGGTCGTAGCGGGCGATCAAGCGGGGTCTAAACTGGCTCAGGCAAAAAAGAAAGGGATAGAGATAATCAGCGAAGAAGATTTTTTGGAAATGATAGCGGGATAATACCGTAACCTATCTAAGCATATCCAAACATATATAAACATATTTAAACTAATCTAAACATACATAAAACACTTCCTGTCGCTATACCAGAACCCATACTTCCCCAATTATATTGACAATAGTATATATTACATATATAATCCTTGCAAAGGGCTATATGGCAGATATTTATGTATATCGCCCTGGTCCAGAGGTCTCGTAGAAAAAAAGGGGAGCTTTTTGCTGAAGCTTCTTAAGGTGTTTTTTTACCCCCAGGAAAGGAAATAGGATGGAAGAAAGGAACGAGATAATCGAACAGAGGTACGAGAATCTAAAAAAGCTTAAAGAGTTAGGGGTTAACCCTTTCGCGGAGGAATTCGCGGATATAAACAGTATCGGTTCCGTGAAAGAGCATTATGAGGAAGGCAAAAAGGTACGTATAGCCGGAAGAATAATGGCCCGCCGTGAACACGGGAAAAGCGCGTTCCTGGATATAAAGGACTTTACCGGGAGGATGCAGGTGTATATCCGAAAGGATGTCGTCGGGGACAAAGCCTTCAGCATTTTCGGCAGTCTCGACATAGGCGATATCGTCGGTATATCGGGAGAGCTTTTCCGGACACGGACAGGGGAGGATACGGTAAAGGCGGCCGAATTCAAGGTCTTGTCCAAGTCGCTGCTTCCGCTGCCTGAAAAGTGGCATGGGCTTAAGGATGTAGAGACCCGGTACAGGCAAAGATATGTTGATCTGATCGTTAACGACGAGGCTAAAGAGAAATTCAAGACACGGATAGCGCTTATCGGGAATATACGGCAGAACCTCAGCGGTAAAGGGTTTCTGGAAGTGGAAACACCTATGATGCATCCTATAGCCGGCGGAGCGGCCGGAAAACCTTTTAAGACACATCATGAAGCTTTGGATATGCCTCTTTTTCTCAGGGTCGCACCGGAACTATACCTGAAAAAACTTCTTGTCGGAGGGTTCGAGAAAGTGTTCGAGATAAACCGCTCTTTCAGGAACGAAGGTATCTCGGTCCGGCATAATCCGGAATTCACCATGCTTGAAGCGTATCAGGCTTATTCGGATTGCGAAGGTATGATGGCATTGACGGAAGACATCATAAGGAACGCGGCTAAAGAGATACTCGGCACCGAAAAGATACAGTACCAAGGTAAAGAGATAGACCTTTCGGTCTGGAAACGCGTTTCTTTCGCGCGTCTTATGGAAGATAATTTCGGGATAAGGGTCGATGATCCTCTGGGAACATGGGTGAAGAAACTTAAAACGAAAGGGATAGAGATTGAGGGAGATAAGGTAAGTAAGACCCAAATTATAAATATCGTAGGGGAAATGGTAGAGCCCGGGGCCGAGAACCATCCCGTATTCGTGGTCGATATGTTCAAGGAGCTTTCTCCTTTAGCTAAAGAGAAGCCTTCTTCGCCGGGCCTGGTGGATAGGTTCGAGTTGTATATGGGAGGCATGGAGATAGCAAATGCCTATTCCGAACTTAATGACCCGATAGATCAGAGGGCAAGGTTCGAAGAACAGGTGAAGGCGGATCCCGAGGCCATGATGGACGAGGATTTTATACGGGCGCTTGAGACAGGGATGCCGCCCGCCGGAGGATTGGGAATAGGTATAGACCGTTTAGCGATGCTGTTTACGGATTCGTCCAATATACGGGAAGTGATATTCTTCCCGCATATGAGACCGGAATAGAGATAGAAGTCAGAGATCAGAAGACAGAAGTCAGAAGTCAGATAAAGGGATTAGATAGTATTTGGTATTTGGTATTTGGTGAAATAGCAATTTTAAAGGTAAGAGCACAGGGAAGACCGAAGGATGAGGGACGAGGGACGGGATTGCTTCACCCCTCACATGTGTTCGGGGTTCCCGCCTTCGCCAAGGCTACGGCGGACAGGCGCAATGACGAGCGTAGGCGCCGAGGCACCGAAGACGAAATGTCCGAGGTGGGCAAAACGTCCCCGTTTTGACGATTGTGAATGGCGTCCTCTCTTCCGTCATTGCGAGCGTAGCGAAGCAATCTCGGCTAGAAGCGCCGTGTTATGTGTGATGTGTAATGTGAAGGACTTTAAACTTTCTGACCTTAGACTTTAGATTGTTCAATGCTATGCGCCATGCTCTTTGCGCTATGCTAATTGTTACTGTTCACGGTTCACTGTTTACGACTCACGAATTACGATATTATGTGGCCATTATTCATAAGTTTAAAGTACCTGCTGTCCAGAAAAAGAGAAGGGATGATCTCTTTCGTGGGGGTTATTTCCGTTTTCGGGGTAGCGCTCGGAGTGGCCGCGCTGATAGTGGTCCTTTCCGTTATGAACGGGTTCGATTCTGAGGTCAAGAAAAAGATAATCGGTACATATTCCCACATCATCATAATGAAAGATAGCGGAATGGCCGATCCCGGAACTAAGATATTTTCGGACTCGGAACTTAGCGGCCGGATAAAAAGCTCAGCACCGTTCGTTACAGGGCAAGCCATACTTAAGAACAAAGGTTCAGTGACCGGAGTGCTGATCAAAGGTATAGATCCCTCGCGGGAATCCGAGGTAACGGACGTGATAGAGTATATCGGCGGCAATTCCGAAGGGCTTTCCGGGCAGAACGTTGTTATAGGAAGCGAACTGATGAAAACGGAGAACCTGTCTTTCGGTGACACGATAGAGATAATGGTGCCGTATTCGGAACTGAACATGGAACAGGTAAAGCTCAAGGTGGTGGGAAGTTTTAATTCCGGGAGATACGATTATGACGCGAACATCGCGGTAGTGCATCTTGCTACGGCGCAGAAGATCTTCCGTATGGGAGAGAATATAAGCGGTATAGGTCTTAAGGTCAACGATGAGATGCAAGTAAGCGCTATTAAAAAACACCTGCAGGCGGTGTTCAGATACCCGTATATCGTTAAGACCTGGATGGATCTGGATAAGAACCTGGTGTCCGCGCTGGCCCTTGAGAAAAAGATGATGTTCGTGATCCTGACGTTCATAGTGATGGTGGCGTGTTTCAATATCGCGGGAACGTTGATCATGATGGTAATGGAAAAGACGAAGGATATCGGTATCATGAAGGCCATAGGGGCAAGTTTTTTCGGTATCAATCTGGTGTTTCTTATCGATGGCGTCATGATAGGCCTTTTCGGGGTGGCGATAGGGTTCTCTTTGGGAATATTGATCGCGGACAGGATAAACGATATTGCCGGGTTCTTGGAAAAGATAACAGGGTCGCCGGTCTTTCCGAGCGATGTTTATTATTTTACCGAGATACCGGTAAAGATAAATATGCCGGATATTATTTCCGTGGTGACCGTCGCGGGTATCCTGGCCGTTCTTTCCGGAGTATACCCGGCGTGGAAAGCGTCAAGACAGGATCCGGTCGATGCGATAAGGTATGAGTAGAACGGTTTAAAAGTTAAAAGGTCGAAAGGTACGTTGAGTAAAGTTACCAGTAACCGGTCACCAGTTCCCAGAAGAAAGACGCGGGATGCTGTTTGATGTTTTATGTGTGATGTGTAACGGGAAGAGGATAGAAGTTAGAGGGTTAAGGTTAAGAAGCCAGAGTAGGTTAGGTTGGAGGGTCAAGGGTTTTAAAACTTAACCCTAAGGCCAAAGACCAAACCGGTCTCCTCCCCCTAACCTATCCCCTGAACACTAACGGAGCTTTGGTCAATATAACGCTATACCTGCCTGCCGGCAGGAAGAGAGTGGAGGGATCCGGATAAACAAAAGAAAGATCCCTCGATTCGCCTTCGGCTCACTCGGGATGACAGAGCAGAACGATTTATATGAACTTTTTAAACCGCCATGCGCCATGCTCTTTGCCTGCCTGCCGGCAGGCAGGCGCTATGCTAATTGTCACTGGTTACAGGTAACAGGCAACTGGTTACTTTGAAGAAGTCACTGTTCATGAGGAACGATGCTTAAAGCTGAAAATATAAATAAGACATTTAAACGCGGCCATAATACCGTTTTCGCGGTCAAAGACGCTGAGCTTCTCGTCGAGAAAGGGGAACGTGTCTATATACACGGTCCATCTGGTGCCGGGAAATCCACTCTTCTGCATATCCTGGGAGGACTGGCGAAGCCTACTTCCGGAAAAGTGATGTTCGAGGATAAGGACATGTATTCTCTCGGCGACAGAAAGAGAAGCAGGGTCAGGAACAGGCATTTCGGATTTGTTTTTCAGTTCTATCACTTATTGCCCGAGCTTAACGTGATAGAGAATGTTATGCTCCCGGCTATGATGAAAGGCGGAAAGAGCCGAAGCGCCATTAGAAGATCGGCTAAGGAACTGCTCGGCAGAGTAGGTATGTGGGAAAGAGCGGAGCATAGGCCTGGCGAAATATCCGGAGGCGAAGCCCAAAGGACCGCGATAGCCCGGGCCCTTATTAACGGTCCGGCGGTACTTTTATGCGATGAACCATCCGGGAACCTTGATTCGAAACGGAGCGCGGAGATATACGATCTTATCCATGAGATCAGCGAGGACAAAGGTATGAGCGTTGTGGTGGTCTCGCATCAGGAAATGAAAAGACATTTTTTTCACACGGAATATTTCATGAAAGACGGGATGCTTCGGCGGGTAAAGAACGATATGGTCCAAACAGCGGACGGCGTCCGGCATATGAACGGCAGTATAGAGATAAGGACAATAGTGTAAGGAACCGGCAGCACGGCCAAGAACAGGAGAGGAACGTTATGGGTCTTAAGATATTCTTGAACGGAGAATTTGTGGAAAAGGAGAACGCGAAAATATCCATATTCGATCACGGATTGCTTTACGGTGACGGTGTGTTCGAAGGGATCAGGTCCTACTCAAGATGTATTTTTAAACTGAGGGAACATCTGGACCGTCTATACGCAAGTGCCGAAGCTATCAGGCTGGAAATACCCATGAAAAAGGATGATATGCATAAGGCGATAGTGGATACGCTTAAAGAGAACGCCTTGGACGATGCGTATATACGTGTTGTCGTTACCAGAGGATCGGGAGACCTAGGTCTGGATCCCAGAAAATGCGAGCGTGCCACGGTCTTTATCATAACGGATAAGATAAAACTGTATCCGAACGATTTTTATAAGAACGGATTGCCGATCGTTGTTTCGAATGTTCGCAGGAACCATCCGCTATGTTTGGATCCGAAGATAAAATCTTTGAACTATCTGAACAATATACTCGCTAAGATCACCGCTATAGACGCGGGGACACAGGAAGCGCTGATGTTGTCTGTGGATGGATATGTGGTTGAATGTACGGGCGACAACATTTTCATAGTTTCCGGGGGCAAAATATATACCCCGCCGTGTGAGATGGGATCGCTGGAAGGAATAACACAGCGCGCCGTAATAGGTCTTGCGAGGAAACGGGGCATGGAAGTTTCGTTCAAAAAGATGCTGCCGGAAGAAGTGTATGAAGCCGAAGAATGTTTTCTTACCGGAACGGCGGCCGAGATAATACCGGTCGTCAGAATAGACGATAAGGGTATAGGGACGGGGAAACCCGGAAAGACCACGAAACTGCTTCTGGAAGATTTTAGGAAGATCACGAAAACGGACGGAGTGAAATATTAAAAAAGACAAAGCATGAGATCTTAATGTCACCCATTTGCCCCGGCGAAGCCCCGGTCTTTAGACCGGAGTATCTGTGAATTGACAGAGGTAATATGAAGTGCAATATATGCGGGATGAACGAAGCGTCGGTGCATTTGACGGAAGTCATTAACGAGCAGGTGACAAAACTGCATCTATGCGAGCAATGCGCAAAAGATAAAAGCGAAGAGATGCAGGCGCATTTCGGGCTTACGGACCTTTTATCGGGGCTGATGGACCTGGGTTCTCCCATGGCCGAAGGAGCTTTGGAAGAGGGTCTTGCCGTGAAATGCCCCGTTTGTTCTATGACTTTCTATGACTTTCAAAAGACCGGGAGATTCGGGTGCGGAGGATGTTATGAGACGTTCCAGAAGAATCTTAGCGAGCTTTTAAGAAAGATACACGGGTCGGACAGGCACGTAGGTAAACGGCCGTTCAGCAGTAAGTCGGAAAAAGAAGGGCATCAGGTGGATATTAAGCGGTTGAGGGAGGAGCTTAACGAGCTGGTACTGAAAGAAGAATTCGAGAAAGCGGCTGTCGTGAGAGACAGGATAAAGGACCTGGAGAAATAAGTAGATACAATGGAAGGTAGGTCGTACCCCTATCGTAGGTTATTCACTTGCGAAAGCGTGTGAACAGAGCTACATTTGATGAAAATGCGTCATCAAAAAAAGGAGGTACGACCTTATGAAAACAATAGCATATGTAGGGAA
>JBDRKO010000048.1:0-9537 GCA_043813915.1 Candidatus Omnitrophota bacterium | reverse complement strand
GAAGCGTTCCGGACATCGATGCGGTATGTATGTTCCTTCAATCGGGCCTTCATCTCTTCGGCGCCGCGGTTTGTCCATATGTTCTTGTCCGCAAAGAACGTTCTTAGGTTTTCTATATCCTTATCGAATCCTGAAAATATCCTTAGAAGCGGTGTTCCTATTTCGCTAAAAAAAGCGCCGATCAGCATGTTCATTTTTTTCAGCAATATGCGTTTTGACCTTTTCTCCAGCAGATTATGTATGACCAGCGTAACAAGCAGGACTTCCACCGGCACAAAAGCTATGTCACCCATGAGGTATATGAATATATGGTACGCATCATGAAATATCCTGAAATGGACATAGTAAAGGACCGCCGAAGCGATTATCAATAACACGCCCAGCCCCGTCCGCCAATTGATGATCTTTTTAAACATCTTTCTCATTTCGTTCGGGCTCCTTTATCATTATAAGCACCATTTTAAACCGTTCCGCGGCTTTAATGGAATGCGGACGTCCGGCGGGCATTATTATCATTTCTCCGGCCTTTACGGTGCTCGGCGAACCGGCTATGTTTATATCCGCTTCGCCGTCTACCACATTGACAATAGCGTCAAAAGGAGCCGTATGCTCGCTTAGCCCCTGACCTTTATCGAATGCGAACAGCGTGACGGTCCCGGTCTTTTTATCGGATATGGTCTTGCTAACGACGGAGCCCGCTTGATATTCTATGCTGCCTTTGACATTAAACGCTTGTCCCGTACTCATGTGTTGCTCCTTATTTCGTATATCGTATAGCGTATATAGTATAGCGTGAACAGAAATAAAAATATATTCTGGGGACATTCTTCGGCCAGGGTTTATTCTCCCACAGGAAGAGTGTCCTCAGAACTTCCACCCTTTAACCTCTAAATGTTTAAACTGTCCTTCACTTAACACTTACAACTTAACACTTCGCCCTACATCCACTCTTCCTTAACTATATCCCCCTGTATACTGACAACTATGCTTTTAAGCGGGATCTTGCGTATGGCATTCCGGACGGCTTTTTCGGCCATCGTTAAAAGCCCTCTGCAGCATGGGACTTCCATTGTCATAACGGTCAATGTGTTTATACCGGCTTCGTCTATAAGCGCCGCCAGTTTTTCTTCGTAGACTTCCTGGCCGCTGTCCAGTTTAGGGCAGGCTATGGCCAGGCTTTTCCCTTTAAGGTAGTTCTTATGGAGATCCGCCAAAGCATAAGCCACGCAATCAGCGGAGATGACAACGTCCTTACCTTTAAAAAAAGGCGCGTGCGCCGGGACTAAATGAAGCTGTACCGGCCATTGTCTGAGTTCTGATACGCGTTCCCCTTCTTCTGAACGCGGTTCTTTCTCATTATTCTTAAATTCCATGACCCTTGACCCGGGACAGAACGAACTTTTCCCGGAACAGGCGCTTTTCTCTTTTTCCGGTTCGGGTATCTCTACTCCTTTATCTTTCAAAAATCCCACAGCTTCTTTAAAAAGCGCTTCTTCCCCGTGAAGTTTGAGATGCACCAAATGCGCTTTAATGACATTTTTTCCTTGCTTCACTATATTCGCCATTACCTTTTTCTCATCATACGGCTCGGCTTCCCTTTCTTCTATCCTTATCGCCCCTTCGGGGCAATTGCCTATACATGCGCCCAGGCCGTCACAGAAAAGATCGCTTACAAGACGCGCTTTCCCGTCTATCATCTGTATAGCGCCTTCGGGGCAGTTGGGCATACAGAGCCCGCAACCGTTACATTTATTCTCATCTATCTTTATGATGTTCCTCTTAGCCACTCATTCTCCCCTTTTTATCAGCTGGCTGATGGTCAGCGTTTTGAGATCTTCCCGGACACGCGACTCTATCCCGTCCAGAGATCTTTTTAAAAGACACGTTTTCAGGAACTTACATGTCTTTCCCTTTATTTTATGCTCGTTCAAATGGAACGGCCCTTGGAATATTTCCATGATGTCCAATATGCTTATCTTATCCGGGTCCGCCGCCATAGAAAAACCTCCGGTCTTTCCTTTAGAGGAATCGAGTATTCCCTTTTTATTCAGCGTCTGCAGTATCTTTCTCAGGAACGGACCTGATATCCCCAGTTCACATGCCAGGTTCTTGACCGTAACGTTCTTCTTTTTCAGAACGCTTATACAGCTAAGCGCCTTGACGGCATAATCCGTGTCTTTAGTTATAAGTTTCACTTCTCTTTTCTCCTGTTGTGTATAGAGTTTGTCGGGTTTATTATCCGCATAGAGCACAGAGCATAGCGCACGGTGTTATATTCGTATATCGTATAGTGTGAACAGAAATAAAAATATATTCTGGGGACATTCTTCGGCCAGGGCTTATTCTCCCACGGGAAGAGTGTCCTCAGAACTTCCACCCTTAAACCTTGAAAACTGCTACGCTTAAATGTTTCCCTTGCAAACGTCCCTCTGCGTCAAAACGGGGACGTTTTGCCCACCTCGAACATTACGTTCTCGGCGCCTCTATCTCACCATCCCGTCTTTTTTATCATTTCATCGATGGAACTGCCTTTGTATAAGATGTTCCCTTCTTTACTCACCGCTACAACGCTGGGTATACCTCTCACTTTATAAAGCCCGGCTACTTTTCCGTCAACATCCATAGCAACGGGATATTTGACGTTTTTCGCTTTGATAAAACTTTCTACTTTGGCTTTACTTTCCTGTATGTTCACGCCTATGACCGAGACCGTGTCTTTTTTCCCGGAGAAAAGTTCGTTAACCTGCGGCACTTCCGTGACGCAGTAAGGACACCATGTGGCAAAGAACACCAGCACGGCATTTTTTTCTTTCAGTTCATCCGACAGCATAAAAACACCGCCGTCGGCCGTATCCAATTTAAAGTACGGAGCCTTATCCTGACCGACCCCGGCTTGGCTGTTAGCGTTCCCGCACGCGCCTACGGCTAAAGTGAGCGCTACTATGCACATAAATACTATTTTATTTTTCATGCTATCCCCCTTAACTTTAATACTTGCAAACGGGACACTTCCCTCCCCCCGTTGTTTTGCATTCGCAAAACAAAACACTGGGGTCGGGAGGATGTCCCCATATGCCAGGTAGTCGGATATTGGTCGATATAACTGTTCGTTGTTCACAATTTAAAAACTCAGCATTCCCGCTTTAAAAATAAAATATTCACCTAATAACATCATCGCCAAAGCCAGCGCTTTATGTATAATACGCATTAGCTTTTCCGATCTCGGTAATGAAGTAAGTATACCGGCGAATGTTCCTATAATTATCAGCAAAGTTCCGAGTCCGATAGCGAATACAAAAAGAAGCGAGGAGCCCAGGACTATATTCTGCGTAGTAGCTACGAATGTCAGTAATGCCGCCAGTATAGCCGCCGTGCAGGGAGCGGCAATAAACCCGGAAGCTATTCCCATAAGAACTGCCGACAATATAGTTCCTCCCTTGAAGACCTTACCGGATCCGGCCCTTGAGAGCAGAAAGACCGGCATAGGTACTATATCAAGGAGTACGAGCGCGAACAATATCATGACATTTCCTACAAGAAGATGCGCAATAGGGCTGGACTGTATCTGTCCGAACAATCTACCCGTAATTGCCGCGGCGGTCCCGAGCACAGCGAATGTCAAGGCCATGCCAAGAACATACCCGCAGGCAAGAAAGAAATTCTTTAACCTTGATCTTTCTCCCGAAGAACCTATGACGCTTACGACTATAGGAATAAGCGGATACACACAAGGGGTGAAAGAGGTGAGCACCCCTCCGGCGAAAACCGCGATGTATGTGACCACCGATATGTTCTCGAGGTAATACGCTATATTATTCATCCCTGCCTCCGGGCCCTTGAGGCCGCTTTTTTAAAGATATGACGAGCTATCAACACACATAATATTCCCGTAGAAACAAAACCTACCCATTCCGGAAGCATCTGTGCGTGTATATGCCCGAGTTCTGCCGCAGCGGAACCGTAGAAATAGCGGTACAATTTATCGAATATCCCGCCCAATATCAAACTACCCGCTATTATAGAACCCAGGTATATCATGAGCGATCTTTTGCCTAGCGTTTTTGCGACGACCGACATGGTCACGATATTCGTCGCGGGTCCCGCGACAAGAAATACGAACGCCGCCCCCGGGGCCAGTCCTTTGAACATAAGCGCCGCGGCTATCGGTATAGAGGCCGTAGCGCATACATACATCGGTATGCCCATGACAAGCATGATCAGCATTGCCTTTATCCCGGAACCCATATACTCGGCAATAATATTCTCCGGTAAAAAAAAGGTTATCACTCCGCCTGCCAGTACGCCTCCTATGAGAGCGGGCCCGCTATCCCGTAAAAGAGTGCCGAACGCGTGACCGAATATGCCTCTTATTTTCTCCGATATACTGTGATGATGCTCATTACCGTTATGACAGAACTTGCATTCATCGGAATGAACGTCTATTGCGTTCTTACCGTCTTCCTTGAACAGGTTTGATATTATTCCCGCCGCCGATCCCGTTAAAAAAGAAGCGGCTATCCTATACACGGTGAACACCGGTCCTAACAGTGAATATGTCGCGAAGATAGAATCCACGCCGGTTGTAGGGGTTGATATAAGAAAAGCAAGAACCGCCCCTTTGCTGGCCCCGTCCTTCCTGAGAGAAATGGCTGAAGGTATGACGGAACAAGAACATAGCGGGAGCGGTATACCGAAAACGGACGCTTTTAGCACCGAAAGAAGATCATTTTTACCCAGATGCCCGGCAACGGTCTTTGTATCCATAAAAGCATGCATCACTCCCGCGAAAAGAAAACCGAAAACGAGATACGGCGACATCTTCTCCATAAGAAAATAAGATTCTTTCAGTATTCCTATCAGAATGTTCATCTTAAGTTCCTTTTCCCTCGTGAACGGTATTTGGTATATGGTATTTTGTGAATGGTAAAAAGTAACCAGTTGCCTGTTGCCAGTTACCAGATGAAATAACGCTTCAATTTCTGGTTACCGGTAACAACTCCTCAGGAAGATTGCTTCCCCCCGTCGCTTTGCTCCGTAAAGCGTAGCAGCGGGGGTCGCAATGACAAAGGAGGCGTTTCTCTTTTCTCGCTCTATCTACCAAATACTAAATACCAAAGACCAAATACCATCTATCCTCCGGCTTCTTTCTTCCTCCCCTAACACTTAATACTTATCACTTAAATATCTCCCCTGTTTCGGCGGACCAGAACAAAAGGTCCAGGTCGGCCATGGGTATATCGGTCTTTTTTGAGAATTCTCTTATCAACCCTTCAAGGAACAGATATCTTTTCTCCGAGATACTTTTCGGGATATCTTCTATCATCCCGTATCTGACCATGTTCTTTAATACATGCACGTCTATTATTGCCAGGTCTTCACCCGCGCCGATATTCCTTAAAAAATGGCTGGCTTCTTTCAGTCCTATCCCTTTTACGTTCGCAACCAGCCATGACCGTGTCGATACAATATCATTTATATCTATCTTTTCTTTTATACGGATAACCCCTTTCTTTGTAAATATCAGCCGGTTCTCCAGGATGTACCGGGCTTTATTATTCGGGAATCTCACCCCTCTCAGTCCGGCCCTGATATGCTCAATATCACCTTTGAAAAGGACCTTGTTCTCGGCTATACGCGATATGGCCTTATCGCAATATACGGCTTTTGATTGGGGAGTGCACACACAAAAACTCAGCTCTGCGAATATGCGGTGGTCGTCCTCTTTCCACACGTCACGGAAATCCCTGAGCCTCTTTCTTATCTTATTTCTTTTTGCGGCATATTCCGCCTTTAGTTGCCGTATCATATCATGTATGTTATGAGTTTTTCCGCTATTTTTATATGGCCCACTTCTTCGTCGCGTATGGAGACCAGCACTTTCTTGACGGCGCCGTCATCAACCTGGTCTATATAATGATCATAGAAATATTTTGCCCTTTTTTCATGTTCAAGTATCTCCTGAAAATCCTTTAAGATCATCTCAGTATTCATTTTGATCGCCTTTTTCCACTATAAGGATAAGTTCTTCTATCATCTTTTTGTGACGCGCGGAATCGTTGAGCAATCTTGAAAGCAGTTTTTCTATTTCTTTTCTCTTTGCATCGTCCAGAGAATTATCCTCTCTGACCATGGCCTTAGAAAAACCGACGAACATACCTATCATTCCTTCTTCGACATAAACGATCTCATTCAGACCCGATAAAAGCCTGGTTTTAGTTATCATATATTACCTTTTTCCCGCGAGATATTTAAATGCCCTGAGAGCAGCTTTGGCCCCTTCTCCCGCCGCTATGATTATCTGTTTCTCCGTTACGTTAGTTACATCACCGGCGGCAAATATTCCGGGTGTTCCTGTTTCCGTTTGACAATCGACCATTATCTCCCCGATTTCGTTCTTTTTCACGTTCGTAGCAAATTCGGAATTCGGGATAAGCCCTATTTCCACGAAAACACCTTTGCACGGGACCTCGGTCTCCCCTGAAGGCGTCCTGACCTTGACTTTATCGACAAATTTATCACCGATCACCTCGATTATCTCGGAACCGTTCAAGACCTTGATCTTTTTGCTCCCGGCCACTTTCTCCTTCATAACCTCGTCCCCGCCAAGCGCCGGAGTAACATTCACAATGGTTATAAAAGAAGCTATCTTATCCATCTGAAGAGCCGCATCAAGCGCCGAATTCCCTCCTCCTACTATAACCACGTCTTTATCCTCAAAAAATGGTCCGTCACAAGTAGCGCAATATGTAAGCCCTTTATTCCTGAATTTTTCCTCGCCGGGAACACCAAGCGCTCTTGATCTTTTTCCCGAAGCTATTATCACGGTCCTGGCTTCGTATCCGCCTTTTGCGGTTATGACCTTATGCGTATCTCTCTGAGAGTTGAGGGACTTTACCTCTTCCCCTTCTTTGACCTCAACTTTATACTTTTTTATATGTTCTTCGAATTTCGCGGCAAGTTCCGGTCCCGAAACGAACTGATACCCCGTGTAGTTCTCGACATCTCCGCTCCAGGCCGTCTGCCCTCCTATATCGATCGAGATAACAAGACAATCCATTTTTTTACGGGCCGCATATACCCCGGCCGTTATCCCCGCTGGCCCCGCTCCTATGATGATGAGATCGTATATCTTGCTCATTGATACCTTCGTGATTCGTGACTCGTGATCCGTGCCTCGAAAGAGATTGCTTCGTCGTTCTCTTACTGCCTGCCGTCAGGCAGGCACTCTCTTCTCGCAATAACGGAGAAGGCGCTTTTCTCTCTGTTCTTCTCTACGAACTATGAACTCCCAACTACGAACTCTTTTACCATCCACTAAATACCGAAGACCAAATACCATTCACTATATACCCAAAGCGCCGGAAATCTTTTCCTTATCGAACCCGACGATTATCTCGCCTTCGATGTCGAGTACGGGTACACCCATCTGACCCGATTTCGCGACTATTTCTTTCGCACGTGCCGGATCAGTTGAAATATCGATATTTTCGAACTCGATCTTGTTGTCTTTTAGGAACTGTTTCGCTCTTATGCAGTAGGAACAAGTCGGAGTACTGTATACCTTGACGTTTTTCATATCATTTCTCCTTAATGACCTTACCGGATTGTCCTTCGTATCCGAATGATATACAAATAGTTTGGCGAAGAAGGAAGCTAAATAACATCTAAATGGTTCGGCGAAGGTGGGTCATCATCCCCTCTTACTATGTTTTTTTATTCCGCCCGTTTCACAAGACCTAATAACTGCCTTAAATGCGCCTTTTCTTCGGTGATTATACCCTCGACCATACCTTCTGACCCCTTCGGGACGTTCTTTTTGACCTCTTCGTAAAAAAGTATGGAATCTTTCTCGAATCCTATCGCCAGTTCTATCCCCTCTTCAAGGCTCTTAACGCTTTTCCCGAGCTCTTTTCCTTTATCCTTTACCGTGAACACGTATTGACCGGCCAGAGCTTTGATATACGCGAAATACTCTCCCGGATAAGCTTCCGCGGGTTCGTATCCGCAAGCACCGTCGAATATGCCGCGAAAGATCTCCATATGTTTTTCTTCTGCACCGGCCAGATAATCAAATATCCCGCCGACATCGGGCGAATTCGTTATATCCGAAAGGACCGTGTAGAAATCTTTTCCGTTCTTTTCTATCTGCACGGCCATTTCAACTATCTCGCATCCGGAAAACTTATTATCCATGATCTTCCCCTTATCTTTTTTAAAGTGGGTTCTGTTCCTTTGAACGATCTTCTTTGTCCTCTCCGGTACGCTATTAATAATTCTCGCTTAAGACCTCAAAGTACGCCTTCGGATGTTTGCACGCCGGACATGTTTCCGGAGCTTCCGCTCCTTCGTGAACATATCCGCAGTTACGGCATTTCCATTCTATACTTTTTTCTTTTTTGAAGACCGTTCTCTTCTTCACGTTCTCCAGAAGTTTGAGATACCTTTTCTCATGCTCTTTTTCCACCTTGGCTATATTCGTGTACGTTTCGGCTACCTCGTCAAACCCTTCTTTTTTAGCGGTTTCCGCGAACCCGCTATAAAGGACCGTCCATTCTTCATTTTCTCCCGCCGCGGCGGCCGCCAGGTTCTCGGCTGTGTCCCCGATAATGCCCGCGGGATAACACGCCGTTATCTCCGCCATCCCGCCTTCGAGATATTTGAAGAACTTTTTAGCGTGTTCTTTTTCATTCTCGGCGGTCTCCAGGAATATCGCGGCTATCTGCTCATATCCGGCCTTTTTAGCGACCGACGCGAAATAAGTGTACCTGTTACGGGCCTGTGATTCTCCGGCGAAAGACGCCAGCAAATTCTTCTCTGTCTTTGTCCCTTTAATACTTTTCATTGCCTCTCCCCCTCTTTCTTATTTTGCAAAGGGGACACTTCCCTTCGGGAGGATGTCCCCATATCCTTGGCATGCGGGAGTTGGTTCTCTCACATACCACATAACACCTTACACATGACACAACTTCCCTCATCCCTCGTCCTTCTTCCCCATTCACCAAATACCATCTACCATACACCAAACACCACTCATGCTTTCCACAAATTATGTACCGTACAGTATTCCCTCACTTCCAGGACATCGTCTTTCGGGACACAAAATACGGCTTCCGGCTTGTCCCCGGGTTTAAGTTCTTTTCTTAGGACCTTGTTCGCTGTGAGTATCTCTATGAACTTGATATAATGGGCGGTTTCCATCGGATGAGGAACATCTCCGACTTTCACCTTTACCCCGTCCCCGGCTGACTCGACGACCGGGACATGTTTTTCTTTCCCCTGATCCTCCGTTTTGGGATCGAGTTTGATCATAGGCTGTCCGCAGCACACCAGCGTCGGCGCGCCTTCCGAAACTATCTCGACAACATGCCCGCACACATTACATTTATATATATTCCTTAACCCTGTCATAACTCCTCCTTTAATGAGACCATAACTTATGGAGCGCTAGCGAACATAAGTTATACGGTCGAATTAAACCCCGCCCTTTTGGTAAAATACTTTTAGATATACCCTAAAAGGGCGGGGTAAGTTCAACCA
>JBDRKO010000047.1:0-21361 GCA_043813915.1 Candidatus Omnitrophota bacterium | reverse complement strand
CGTAAGCTTTATTTCCGAGATAGTGATCTTTAGATCCGACCTCTCACCCGAAGGCGCTGTCCACACGCCTCTTTGTAAAATACCTCTGGGAAAATGACCTCCCGTTAGCCGTCTTTTACACCCGAAAGATACCTCTAAACTTATGTTTAGAGGAGAAAACCTTCCGAAAAAGTGTCTATTAAAGTAGGGTGATGCTGAGCAATTTAAAGGTTAAAAAGTTGAAAGTCTAAAGGTCAGTCGAGTAAAGTTACCAGAAACCAGTTACCACAAAAAAAACAACTTAGATCACTGGTTACTGGTAACAGGCAACAGGTTACTTTTTTCCTATTCACCAAATACCATATACTATTCCCTGCTCTGTGAGTTATGCAAAATTATACAGTTCACGGGAAAAGTGAGGGGAAAGGGCAATAAAAGCTTTACAATGAATGCGGCAAGTCTGTATAATAAGTAACATTAATAGCTATAATTATTATACGTCGGGAAAGAGATCGGGATACTTGAAAAAAATGAAGTATACTTCGGGTAAGGCAAAACCGGGTTGTAATATCATCTCGGGGGGCATGCCGGGCCGATAGAAAAGGGAGGAGATGTCATGGTGAAGAAAGCGGAGCATAGTTTACCGGAAGGCAAGAGCGGAGCGAAAGATAAGGCGCTGGAATTGGCATTAAGCAAGATAGAGAAAGATTTCGGCGTGGGAGCCATAATGAAAATGGGAGAAGGGTATAAGGTCGATATCGGGTTTATACCCACCGGAGCCATTTCTCTGGACCAGGCTTTGGGCATAGGAGGCGTTCCGAGAGGAAGAGTAGTAGAGATCTTCGGACCCGAATCCAGCGGAAAGACAACGTTGACGCTCAATATCTTGGCAAACGCTCAGAAAACGGGCGGCGAAGTGGCCTTTATAGACGCGGAACACGCGCTAGATCCGGGTTACGCCCGGAAAATAGGCGTTGACCTTGATAGAATGCTGATCTCTCAGCCTGATAACGGGGAACAGGCGCTTGATATCGCCGAGACCTTGGTCAGGAGCAACGCTCTTGACGTAATAGTCATAGATTCCGTGGCGGCGCTCACCCCCAGAAAAGAGATAGAGGGGGATATGGGAGATTCGCATATGGGGCTCCAGGCAAGATTGATGAGCCAGGCTCTCAGAAAACTGACATCCATCATCAGCCGATCAAAGACATGCGTGATATTCATCAACCAGATAAGAATGAAGATAGGCGTTATGTTCGGGAATCCGGAAACAACGACCGGCGGCAACGCTCTTAAGTTCTATTCTTCGGTGAGAATAGACCTTAGGCGCATAGCGTCGCTTAAAAAAGGCGAACAGGTCATTGGGAATCGCGTGCTTGCAAAAGTGGTAAAGAACAAAATGGCTCCGCCGTTCAGGAAAGCGGAATTCGATATACTTTTCGACGAAGGCATTTCCAGGTCTTCGAGCGTGATAGATATGGGAGAAGAAATGGGTATTATCAAAAAGACAGGGACATGGCTTTCTTACGGCGAAGAGAAGATAGGCCAAGGTAAAGAGAACGCGCGGCTATACCTGAAGGAAAACGTGAACCTTTTAAAGAAGATAGAAGGCGAGATAATGAAAGCGGCTAATGTGAAATAGAGCACGCCCTACCTGCCGCGCGGAGCACTATTAAGTTATGGATCAAAATAGAATGGAAAAAGGCAGGAAGTATTGTCTCAGGCTCCTGTCGGTCAGGGCCCGGAGTTCACGGGAGATAACGGAACGCCTGAGGGAAAAAGATCACACAGAGCAGGAGATCAAGAAGCTACGGGAGGGTCTAGAGAGAGAAGGTCTCATCAATGACGCCCGGTTCGCGGTAGACTGGGTAGAAAGGCGCCTCAGAACAAGTCCGCGGGGACGCGCCGTGATAAAGAGAGAATTGCTGGAAAAAGGCATATCCCCGGAGATGATAGAAAGCGCTATGGATGACGTATATGAAGGCCGGTGTGACCGTGATATAGCCGAAGAGATCGCCCGCAAAAAAATTAAGAGCATAAGCGGGAATAAAAAACAAAATATACATGCCGGGATATTCAGGTTCCTTATGAGCAAAGGATTTGATATAGAGATAGTGGAAGAAGTGATCGAGAGGCTTTTGCCCGATCTAGAATAGATAAAAACCCCACACTTCCGTGTGGGGAATGTGAGGGTAGGTAAGAGATTTCTAGGATACTACACGCGGAAGCGTGTAGAGGAGATTTACGAATTATGAATTCGAGTGAAATAAGAGACAGGTTCCTCCGATTCTTTGAGGAGAGAGGGCATACTGTGGTCCCGAGCGATCTGCTCGTGCCGCAGAACGATCCTACGCTTCTTTTTACCGGGGCAGGGATGAACCAGTTCAAAGAACAGTTCATGGGTAAGAACATAACGTATAAGAGAGCGGTCTCGTCCCAAAAATGCATGCGCACAGGAGATGTTGAGAACGTGGGTAAGACGCCCAGGCATCATACTTTTTTCGAGATGCTGGGAAATTTTTCTTTCGGGGACTATTTTAAAAAAGAGGCCATATTCTGGGGATGGGAGTTCATGACGCGCGAAATGGGTATCCCCGAAGAACGGTTATGGATATCCGTTTATGAAAAAGACGAAGAGTCTTACCATATATGGCGTAACGATATCAAGGTCCCCGCGAAGCGTATAGTTAAAATGGGCCCGGAAGACAATTTCTGGCCGGCGAACGCCCCGCTAAAAGGGCCTAACGGTCCTTGCGGACCGTGTTCCGAGATCTTCTACGATTGGGGTGAAACTCGCGGCTGCGGCGCGCCCGCATGCGGACCCGCATGCGATTGCGGAAGGTTCGTTGAGGTATGGAACCTTGTGTTCACGGAATTAGAAAGAAAGAGCGACGGTTCTTTGATCCCTCTGCCCAGCAAGAACATAGATACCGGTATGGGCCTCGAACGTATAACGGCCGTTAAGCAGGATGTATACACGAATTTCGGGACGGATCTTTTTACGGGTATAATCGAACGGATAAAGGACGAGCTGGGGAAAGTGTCCGAAAAGATAAAAAAAGAGGATATATTTCTCATTGCGGACCATTTGCGGGCCGCGGTATTGGCGATTGGCGACGGTGTTTCGCCGTCGAACGAGAAACAGGGTTATGTCATACGCAAACTCATACGCCGGGCGTATATGAAGGGCCGTGAAAAAGGAGGACCGTTCCTTTTTAACGCCGTGCCGGCGGTAACGGACGTTTTTAGGGATATATATCCCGATCTTAACGAAAAGAGGGAGCATCTGGCTTCGATAGTCAAGGAAGAGGAAAGAAGGTTTGACGAAACGCTCAGATCGGGTATGCCCATCATGGAGGACATGTTTGAGGCAGACGGGAAAATATTAAAGGGCGGTAACATCTTTAAACTGGTGGATACGTACGGCATGCCTTTTGAGATCATAGACGGCGTTTGTTCGGAACGGGGTATCGGTATGGACGAGGAAGGTTTTAAGGCATTGATGGAGATGAGAAAGGAAGAGTCAAGAAAAGGAAGCGATATCTCCTGCGATTTTATTTTCAAACCGGATGATTTTAATGCCGCGTCCAGGCCGGAATATTCGGATAATATGCCGCTAAAAGCGGAAGTGAGCTTCATTGTAAAAGACGGCAAAGAGACTGACGGTATCACAGAAGGGGATTGCGCAGAGATAGTGACATCGCCTCAAAGTTCCCAGTTCTACGCTGAATCCGGCGGGCAGGTAGGGGACAAAGGAAGCGTCACTAAACCCGGAGCCAGGATGGATATAGTCAATACGGTCGCTTCTGACGGTAGAAAGATATTGCAGGTCGTCGTTAAAAAAGGATCTTTCCGAAGAGGCGATGAGGTTGAGATGGAAACGGATAAGGACAAAAAAGACAGGACGGCTAAGAACCATACCGCTACGCATCTTCTGCAGGCGGCCCTCCGGCGTGTGCTGGGCGAAGAGGTAAAACAGTCGGGGTCTTTTGTTAACGACAAGAGATTGAGGTTCGATTTCACTTATATGAAAAAACTGTCACATAAAGACCTGATCAAGATAGAAGATACGGTCAACGGGTGGATATCGTCGGGGAAAACGGTAAAGAAAGAGACTAAGTCCATAAAAGAAGCCAAGGAAGAAGGCGCGTTATCCTTTTTTGGCGAAAAATACGGCGATACGGTGCGGGTAATTACCGTCGGCGAATATTCGAAGGAATTGTGCGGAGGGACCCATGTGGATGATATTGCCGAGATCGGCGCGGTAAAGATCATAAACGAAAGTTCGGTAGCCAGCGGGATAAGGCGGATAGAGGCGCTTACTTCGGATGAAGCCTCGGAGTGGATAAGGACGGTATTAGGAAAACTTACGGATGAATGCGGCGGAGAAGCATCTCTCTCCGAAGAGGTTTCCGGAGGCGAGATAATGTCCATAATAAAAGGGGATAAAAAAGTTGGCGTTAAGGTCATT
The DNA here is from genome assembly GCA_043813915.1 of Candidatus Omnitrophota bacterium. Classification (GTDB taxonomy): domain Bacteria; phylum Omnitrophota; class Gorgyraeia; order Tantalellales; family Tantalellaceae; genus Aadella. The sequence continues at coordinate 16,911 of JBDRKO010000047.1, read as the reverse complement.
CACGATTTTGAGGAGAAGTTCAAACCCGTTCTGGCCGCAAAAAGCGAAGAGACGATAAAACGGAAAAAGCAGCAGCAGAAAAAAAGCGAGGCGAATAGCATGAATGCGGCTCAGCTTAAAGCCGACGTGTTCATCGAGAACTCTGCGACATTAGGCGGAGTGAAGTTCATCTCGGGCATATTGGAGAATGGTGATGCTAATATATTGAGGGGATTAACGGGGTATATAGGGAAAAAAGCCCCGGCATCCGTAGTGCTTTTGGGCGCGGGCAACGAAGGCAAGGCATCCTTGGTGTGCGCTGTAGGCAAAGACCTGGTTGACAGCGGGATAAGCGCTAAAGATATCATTGATTCAGTGGCAGAGGAGATATCAGGAGGGGGGGGCGGTAACCCTTCATTCGCCCAAGCGGGGGGTAAAAAACAGAGCGGTCTTAAATCGGCGATAGAAAAAGCGGGGGATATCCTGTCTAAACGTCAGTGACGGGATATCGCGCGAGGATATAAACATAAGTAAAGGGGAGAGCATGCAAAGTATAAAGATCGGGAGCAAAACATTCGATGGCCTTGTTAACAGACGCGATCAGGGGAGAAAAAGGCTGCAGAAAAAAGTTTTCTCTATTCTGGAGAACGTAAGGTCGGAAGGTGATACCGCGCTTCTGAGATATACGAAAAAATTCGATAAGGTAGATCTTAAACGTAAGGATATACGGATAACGGAAGCGGAGATAAGCGGGGCATATCAGGATATCAAGCCCGAGATAGTGAATACTCTAAAGGATATCATAGAGAATATAAACAAATTCTACGTGAACCAGATCCCCAGATCATGGAGCATGAAACATGAATCCGGCATAGAACTGGGTGAAAAGTTCGTTCCTATAAAAAGGGTGGGAGTATATGTTCCGAGCGGGACCGTTCCTTTGGTCTCAAGCGTTTATATGACGGTACTGCCCGCGGTCATAGCCGGGGTCAAGGAGATAGTAATGGTATCTCCGCCCAATAAGTATAAGAGCATCGATCCGCACATACTTGTTGTTGCCAATCTTCTGAAAGTGAACGAGATATACAAGATGGGCGGAGCTCAGGCGATAGGGGCCCTCGCGTTCGGGACGAAGAGCGTACCCAAAGTGGACAAGATAGTAGGCCCGGGCAATGAATTTGTGACGGAAGCAAAGAGGCAGGTGTTCGGTTACTGTGATATCGATATGCTCGCCGGACCCAGTGAGGTGCTGATCATAGCTAACCATCACGCTAATATAGAATATCTTAAGGCAGATCTCCTGGCACAGGCGGAGCATCATAAGGGTCTTGCGGTGCTTGTCACACCTTCGAAGAAGGTCCATAACGCGATGCGTGATGATATCTCGGTAAAAGGGTGCGTGATAAAAGTGAAGAACCTGGAAGAGGCCGCCGAAGTATCCAATATGATAGCTCCGGAACATCTGCAGCTTATGGTAAAATCCCCTAAAAGGGTGCTTAAGAACATATCGAATGCCGGCGCGATATTTCTCGGGCCGTATACCCCGGTGAGTTTGGGTGATTATGTTGCCGGGCCGAGCCATGTGCTTCCCACCGGAGGGACAGCGCGGTATTCTTCGGGATTGAACTTAAGAAGTTTCATGAAGAGCTCGCATATAATATCGTATTCACGTAAAGCGTTATGCGGTTCAGCCGGATGGGTCAGGGACCTGACCAGGCTGGAGAAACTCGAGAAACACTGGGAATCTGTGCATATCAGGTGCGAGTGAGATATAGTGTCAAAGTATCAGAGTTGTAAAAGATCGCAACTTGACTCTTTGACACTAATGAGCGAACGAAAGTGAGCGAATGATGACACTATGACACTTATTAGGGTATAGGACGCGGAAACCACGCCTCTACAATTTTTATTTTTAAAAGGGGGAAATAATGTGGCCATTTGGAAATAAGAAGATAGCCGGTAAGAATAAAGAACGTATAACAAAATACAAAAGAGTCTCGAAGGAAACGCAGATAGAGATATCTTTACTGAACGTTGATGGGAAAGGATCAAGCGAGATATCCACGTCCATAGGTTTTCTGGACCATATGCTTACGCTGTTCGCGTATCATGGTTTTTTTGATCTAAAACTCAAGGCTAAAGGCGATACTCATGTGGATAATCATCATCTTAACGAAGACGTAGGGATAGCGCTCGGAGAAGCGTTTAAAAAGGCGATGGGTGACTGTAAGGGGATCAAAAGGACCGCTTTTGCCGAGGTCCCGATGGATAAAGCCAAGGCGAAAGTCTCTATTGACCTGTCAAACCGCAGTGCGTTTGATTTTCAGGAAAGACGGGGAACTCATTCTGAAGAAATAAAGGATGATGAAGGTTATTCTATGCATTTAGCAAAGGATCTTCTGGAAAGTTTCGCGAATAAGATGTCCATGAACCTGCATGTTGAGGTATCAGGAGAAGGGGACATGCATCATTATCTCGAGGCTGTGTTCAAAGCTTTAGGCATGGCGATGGATCAAGCTACACAGATAGATCCCAGGCGCGCCGGAGAAGTGCCGTCGAGCAAAGGGATTTTGTAGTATTTGGTATATGGTGAATGGTGGTAGGGGCACGGCATGCCGTGCCCCTACGAATCGCGAGTCACGGATCACGAGTCGCGAGTCGCGAATTACGAATTACGGGTCACGAATTATGATAGGCATAATAGATTACGGATCAGGAAATCTGAAAAGCGTATATAACGCGTTGCGGTATATCGGGCAGGACGTGCGTATATGCGTTTCTCCCGAGGATCTCGGCAAAGCCGACAAGGTGATCTTTCCGGGAGTAGGTTCATCCCGGGACGCGATGAACGGTCTTTCCTCTAGAGGTTTGGATACGGCGATAATGGACGGGATCAATAAAGGGAAACCGTTCCTGGGTATATGCCTGGGTCTTCAGCTATTGTTCGACGAGAGCGAAGAATCCGGCGGGACCGAAGGGTTGGGTCTTATAAAAGGGGCCGTAAAACTTTTTCCGTACGAGAAAGGGTTCAAAGTCCCTCAGATAGGATGGAACACGGTTGAACTGAAAAAAGAAGATTGTCCGCTGTTCAAGGGCATAAAGAGCGGGACATATTTTTATTTCGTGCATTCTTATTACTGCGAGAGCGGGGAAAATGAATGTGTAGCCGGGGTAACGGAATACAGCAGAACATATACTTCCGCGGTATGGAAGGATAATGTTTTCGCGGTACAGTTCCACCCGGAAAGGTCCCAGGAAAAAGGACTGCAACTTTTAAGGAATTTTACGGAATTATGAGAATAATACCGGCGATAGACCTGATAGACGGGAAGACCGTTAGGCTTGAACAGGGTAAGTATGACCGCAAACTGAGCTACGATATCGACCCCGTGGACGCCGCGCTCAAATGGGTGGCTATGGGAGCGGATATGCTGCATGTCATAGATCTTGACGGGGCGAAAGCGGGAAGACCGGTCAATTTTGAAGTAGCCGGGAGAATAGCCGAAAGAACAGGTATCCCGGTGCAGACGGGCGGAGGTTTCAGGACGATCGGGAATATCCGGGAAGCGCTGGACGCGGGCGTGTTCCGTGTGATCATAGGGTCCAGGGCCTTTGAGGATAAAGATTTTATAGGTGAATGCGTAAGAACGTTCGGCGAGAAAGTTATTTTCAGCGTCGATGTCATAGGCCTCAAAGCCGGAGTGCGCGGATGGGTGGAAACCTCGGACGAGAATGTCCATGAAAAACTTCTGCCGCACCTGGCGGAAAACGGGGTCAAGGAGATCATTTATACGGATATCAAGAGTGACGGTATGCTTTCAGGTCCGAACATGGACGCGCTCAGAAAGATATTCGAACATGTTGAGATGAAGATCATATCCGCAGGAGGGATAAAGGATATCGGGCACATCAGACAGCTTAAAGAGCTGGAGGTCAGGCCCGGCGCCAAATACGGGGTTTCCGGCGCGATAATAGGAAGAGCTATTTACGAAGGGACAATTGACCTTAAAGAGGCGATTAATGTTGGCAAAGAGAATAATACCGTGTCTTGATGTAGCGGAGGGCCGCGTGGTAAAGGGCGTTAATTTCCTTAACCTGCGCGACGCGGGTAACCCCGTCGAGAACGCCAAGATATATAACGACGAAGGTGCGGACGAGTTGGTATTTCTCGATATAACCGCGAGCCATGAAAAACGCAAAACGATGGTGGATGTCGTCCGGCGCGTGGCGGAAGAAGTATTCATGCCTTTTACGGTAGGGGGAGGGATATCATCCAACGAGGATATCAGGGAACTTCTGAACGCCGGTTGCGACAAAGTGTCGATAAATACTTCGGCGGTGGAAAGGCCGGAGCTTATAAAAGAAGCAAGCTGGAAATTCGGCGCGCAATGCATAGTGGTGGCGATAGACGCTAAAAAGAAAACCGGCGGCGGATGGGAAGTATACGTAAAAGGCGGACGCAACGCCACCGGGATAGACGCTGTTGAATGGGCGGTTCGGGCCGAAAAGCTGGGAGCGGGAGAGATCCTCCTGACAAGCATGGATCGTGACGGGACAAAGGACGGATATGACGTGGAACTTACCAGGGCCATAAGCGATTCAGTTAATATCCCGGTCATAGCTTCGGGCGGATGCGGGACACGCGAACATTTCGCCGAAGCGCTTACCGAGGCCCGTGCGGATGCCGCGCTTGCCGCAAGCGTGTTCCATTTTAAAGAATTCTCCATTGGAGAAGTGAAGGATTATTTGAGAATAAAGGGTATCGCTGTTAGGGATTAGTCAATCCGTTACCGGCGATAAAGATACTACACACGGGAGTGTGTAGAGAAACCCCACACTTCCGTGTGGGGAATGAGCTAAAAGAGGAGATAATATGGGATTCCTAGATAAACTGAATTTTGACGAAAAAGGGCTTATACCCGCTATCATACAGGATATATCCGGAGGGAAGGTCCTTACTTTATGCTATATGAACGAAGAGGCGCTGGAAAAGACATTGAAAGAAAAGAAAATATATGTTTTTCGCAGGTCTAAAGGCAGAGTGATGATCAAAGGAGAAACTTCGGGATGTGTGCAGACGGTAAAAGAGGTATACATAGACTGCGCCGATAATTCGGTACTTTTTAAGGTGAAGCAGGAAAAAGCGGCGTGCCATGAAGGATATTTTAGCTGCTATTTCAGAAAGATAGACGATGACGGCAGGGAGAGAATAGAGGACGAACGCGTGTTCGACCCAAAACAGGTATATAAATAGAGTTCAACACTTAACACTTAAAACCATGTATTATCCGAATAAAAAAGAATTCATCGAATTATCGAAAAAAGGGAATGTCATCCCCGTATACAGGGAACTCCTTGCGGATTTTGACACGCCTTTATCCGCTTTTCTGAAGATAGATGAGGGAGAATTCTCGTATCTTCTGGAGTCCGTAGAGGGCGGAGAAACATTGGGCCGATACTCTTTCCTGGGCAGCAGGCCCAACATGGTCATAACGAGCAAAGGTAAGACGGTAAAGGTCATAACGGGAGGAAAGACCGACGAGTATCAAACGGAGACGGATCCCATAGAAGAGATAAAAAGTCTGATGAAAAAGTTCAGTTTTGTCGGGGTGAAAGGACTTCCCAGGTTCTGCGGCGGATTGGTAGGGTATATGGGATACGATATGGTGCGTTTCATGGAGGAGATACCTGATAATAATGCCGAGGACTTCGTTATCCCGGATATGCAGTTTGTCCTGACAGATACTATGCTTATATTCGATCATATTGATCATAAGATCAAGATCGTTTCTAACGCTATTATAGATAAAGATGCGGATAGGGCCTATGACGAAGCTTGCCGTAAAATAGACGGTCTGATCAAAAGACTTAAAACAGAGATAAAACGTCCCGATATAGGCGCTTCTTGCGGAGCCGCGGGAGAAACAGGGTCGAACATTTCCGAAGAAGCGTTCTGCGACAGCATCGAAAAAGCCAAGGAGCATATAAAAGCGGGTGATATCATACAGATAGTTCTTTCTCAGAGATTACGGAAACATACGGAAGCGGACGCGTTCTCGATCTACAGAAAACTCAGGTCCATCAACCCGTCACCGTATATGTATTATCTGAAGTTCGGCAAGTATAAGCTTATAGGTTCGTCACCCGAGATACTCGTCCGATGCGAGGATTCTCTGGTAGAGGTCCGTCCGATAGCCGGGACGCGTCCAAGAGGCAAGAACGATCACGAAGACGAAGTTCTTGAAAAAGAACTTCTGGACGATCCTAAAGAAAGAGCGGAACATGTCATGCTGGTAGACCTGGGGCGTAACGATATAGGCAGAGTATGTGATTACGCGAGTATAGAGGTCAAAGAAGTCATGCATGTGGAAAAATATTCGCATGTTATGCATATTGTAAGCAATGTATCAGGAAAACTTAATAAGGATAAAGACGTGTATGACCTGATCAGGGCTACTTTTCCCGCGGGGACGGTTACGGGCGCTCCTAAGGTCAGAGCGATGGAACTTATAGACGAGTTCGAGACGACCAGACGCGGCCCCTACGCCGGTTGTGTGGGGTATATAAGTTTTTCGGGCAATATAGATATGTGCATAACAATACGGACCATAGTCATGCGGGACAAAGAAGCGTATATACAGGCCGGCGCCGGTATAGTGCTGGATTCCGATCCTAAAACGGAATATCAGGAGACCTTGAATAAGGCCAGGGCCTTGATCAAGGCCGTCGAGTCGGCTGAAAAGGGGATGGAATGATATTAGTTATCGACAATTATGATTCCTTCACATACAATCTCGTGCAGTATCTGGGAGAGATGGGCGAAGAGATCATGGTGCACAGGAACGACAAAGTGACCATAGATGAGATCCGGGCTATAGGTCCGGATAAGATAGTCATTTCACCAGGACCCGGAAGGCCCGATGATGCGGGTATATCCAAGGATGTTATAAGGGGATTCGCGGGAAAGGTGCCCATACTCGGAGTATGTCTGGGACATCAGTGTATAGCGGAAGTTTACGGAGCGCGGGTAATAAGGAGCGGACTGATAATGCACGGCAAGGTAAGTTCGGTGTTCCATAACGGGGAAGATATATTCAAAGACGTGCCTTCGCCGTTCACGGCTACCAGATATCATTCTCTTATCGCGGAGAGGTCTACCCTGAAAGAACCGCTTGAAATAACGGCTTGGACCGAAGCTGAGGAAATAATGGGTATCAGGCATAAAGAATATCCGGTATGGGGGGTACAGTTCCATCCGGAATCCATATTGACGACGGAAGGGAAAAAAATATTAAAGAACTTTATAGGGATGCAGGTGTGAAATGAAAATCAGGGAAGCTATAAAAAAAGTCGCGGCAAAAAAAGATCTTACCGGAGCCGAGATGGGATCGGTATTCCGTGACATGATGAGCGGTAAGACCACCCCGTCCCAGATTGGATCTTTCATTACGGCGCTTCGTATGAAAGGAGAAACGGCGGAAGAAATATCCGCCGCGGCTAAGGTCATGCGGGAAAAGGCCGGCAAGATAAAAGTATCCGCAAGATCGTCGGAATTGGTCGATACTTGCGGGACCGGAGGGACAGGGGCCAAGGCGGTAAAGACATTCAATATCTCGACAGCGGCGGCATTTGTCCTTGCGGGATGCGGCGTCAAGGTCGCGAAACACGGGAACCGCGCGGTATCAAGCGAATGCGGCAGCGCGGATGTGCTGGCAGAACTGGGGGTAAAGATAGAGATCTTTCCGTCAAGCACGGCTAGGTGTATAGATAAAATAGGCATAGGGTTCATGTTCGCGCCGGTCTTTCATAGCGCGATGAAATATGCCGGACCGGTCCGCAGGGAGATAGGTATCCGCACGATATTCAATATACTCGGTCCTTTGTGCAATCCTTTGAGGGCAGGGCGTCAGTTGATGGGAGTATATAAAAAAGATCTTACGGAGATCATGGCGCATGCATTGAAAAAACTCGGGTCAAAGAGAGCTTATGTGGTCCACGGAGAAGGGGATATGGACGAGATAACTTTGACGGGCAGGACCAGGATAAGCGAACTCAGGAACGGGAAAGTCCGGACGTTCCATGTTTCCCCGGCCTCGTTCGGGATGAAAAAAATTCCTTCGGCATCCATCAAGGGAGGCGATGCCAAAAAGAACGCGGAGATCATACGAGGGATATTATCAGGGAAAAAAGGCCCGAAACGGGATATCGTTCTGGCAAACGCGTCGTTCGCGTTAATGGCCGCGGGAAAAGCCTCTGATCCTTTGGAAGGGGTCCGTCTGGCCGAAAGCGCGATAGATTCCGGGGCGGCTCTCAAAAAACTTGAAAGTCTTATAACCGAGACCAACAAGGGCAGGACTCGCAGATGATATTATCGAAAATAATAGAGGAAAAACGCCGGGAAGTGGATAGGCTTCGGAGCAAGATATCTTTCAATAAGGTCAAGGAAGAAGCCGAACGGATGTATGTGAACAGCCAGTTCAAAAAGAACATTTCCAGAAAAGGGCATATAAACCTCATAGCGGAGATAAAGAAAAGTTCTCCCTCACAAGGTGTGATACGCGTCGATTTTGACCCGCTGAAGATCGCTCTTACTTATCATGGGGCCGGAGCTTCTGCCATAAGCGTTCTTACGGACGAGAGGTTCTTCGACGGCAAGCTCGAATATATGAACATGCTGAAGAAAAGGGTCACTTTGCCTCTTCTCAGGAAAGATTTCATAATAGATGAGTATCAAGTATACGAATCGGCCCTGAACGGAGCGGACGCTATATTGCTGATAGCGAATATCCTTACGCATGAAGAATTGGGGCGTTATCAGAATATCGCCAAAGGGATCGGCATGGACGTTCTTGTGGAAGTCCATAACGAGGAAGAGATAGAGAAGGCCTTAAGCTGTCACGCGGCCATAATCGGCATAAACAACCGTGACCTGACGAATTTTAATGTGGATATTGCCGTCACTCAGAGGCTTATACGGCTTATTCCCGAAAACAAGATCATCGTGTCGGAAAGCGGAATAAGAACATATGAGCAGATAATGTTCCTTAAGAGCTTGGGGGTGAACGCCGTCCTTATCGGGGAGACGTTCATGCGCGCGGACAATATAGGGGCCAAGGTCAGGGAATTGATGAGGGAATAGAGAGAGTTCAGCGAAGATGACACCTCCCTCACTTCGTTCGGGAGATGTCCCAACCTGCTGAGTAATAGGATGTCGGTTTATGGTTAAAGTAAAAATTTGCGGGATAACGAATGTTGAGGACGCCCAAGCCGCGGCGGGTTGCGGAGCGGATCTTTTGGGGTTCGTCTTCGTTAAAGATACTCCGAGATATGTCGGTATAGACGCGGTGAAGGATATTGTAGCAGCCCTTAACGATGCGGGTTTCCGTAAGGTCAGTAAAGTCGGCCTTTTTAAGGACGAAGATAGGGATAAGGCCGTAGAGGCGGTAGAGTTCTGCGGATTAGATCTCTTGCAGCTGCACGGAGAAGAGTCATCCGCGTATTGCCGGGAGGTCAAGCAAGGCCTTGCGGCGCTCGGGCGGGATGAAGTAAAGCTTATAAAGACTTTCAAGATCGACGGCAGGATATTACCGCACGGCGCACAGGTGATGAGCGAATATACGGACGCGGACTTTTTTCTGTTCGATACGTTCTGTCCAGGTCTCGCGGGCGGCACAGGAAAAAGTTTTGACCCGAAAATTCTGGCAGGAGAGAGTGAAGACATAGAAAAACCGTTCTTTGTCGCCGGAGGTTTGACACCGGACAATGTCAAACGGGCGGTGAAGTTAACGCGTCCTTATGCCGTAGACGTTTCCAGCGGGGTAGAAGAGTCACCCGGGATAAAGGACCATAAACTTTTAAAGGAGTTCATAAAAAATGCGAAAAGTGCCTGATAAAAAAGGATATTTCGGACAGTTCGGAGGCCGTTACATACCGGAGACCTTGATGCCGGCGGTCAAAGAACTGACCGCGGCTTACGGTAAGGTCCGCACGGACACCCTGTTCACGAAAGAACTGGACTATTATCTCAAAGAATACGCGGGACGCCCTACGCCGCTCTATTATGCCGAAAGACTGACAAAAAAAATAGGAAAGACCAGGATATACCTGAAAAGGGAAGACCTTCTCCACACGGGAGCGCATAAGATCAACAATACCATAGGGCAGGCGCTTCTGGCGCGTTATATGGGCAAAAAGAGGCTTATAGCCGAGACCGGCGCCGGACAGCATGGGGTAGCTACCGCTACGGTAGCGGCGCTTTTCGGCATGAAATGCGATGTTTATATGGGCGAGGAGGACATAATACGGCAGAACCTGAACGTGTTCCGGATGAGGCTTCTCGGGGCGAATGTCATTCCGGTAAGCAGCGGTTCACGCACCCTTAAGGATGCCATGAACGAGGCTATAAGAGATTGGGTCACGAACGTTAAGGATACGTATTATATTATCGGTTCTGTGGGAGGCCCGCACCCGTATCCTATGATGGTAAGGGACTTTCAGGCCGTGATAGGTGCGGAAACCAAGCGGCAGATCAGAAAACTCGAAAAGAAAGACCCGACCCATCTTGTCGCGTGCGTAGGAGGGGGCAGTAATTCTATAGGTCTTTTCTATCCGTTCCGCGATAATAAAAAAATAAAGTTCATAGGTGTCGAAGCGGCGGGGCTTGGGGTGAGCACGGGTAAACACGCGGCCGCTCTTACCGAAGGAAAGATCGGTATACTTCACGGGAGCAAGAGCTTTCTTCTTGCGGACGGCGACGGTCAGATAAAGATAGCGCATTCCATCTCGGCCGGTCTTGATTATCCGGGTGTAGGTCCGGAACATTCTTATTATAAGGATACGGGAAGGTCCGAGTATGTGTCGATCAAGGACGAAGAGGCGTTGGAAGGCGTAAAACTATTATCTAGGACAGAAGGGATAATACCCGCTCTTGAATCGGCCCATGCGGTGTTCTATCTTACAAAACTGGTGAAGAAGACAACCGAGAAAGATATTATCGTAGTTTGCCTTTCCGGCAGAGGGGATAAAGATATCGATATAATGAAGAAACATATGTGAGAGATAAAGGTCAGAGAGTCAGAACAATGAAGGACGAAGGAAGAGGGACGAGGGATGAAGGACGCCGTGTTATGTTTTATGTGGAATGTGTTATGTAGAAGGAAAAATAAAAATGCTAACCTAGTTAGAAGCTGCCAGGTTAGCATAAAACCAAGTCATTTACCTGGCAGCGTTAACCAGGTTAGATTGGTCTAACAAAGGCAAGGGTATGAATCGAATAGACAGGACGTTCAGAAGATTGAAGAAGGAAAAGAAAAAAGCCTTCATCGCTTACATAACCGCGGGAGACCCTGATATCGCCGTGTCCGAGTCCGTAGCGCGGGCTTTGGCCGAGAGAGGAGCCGATATTATCGAGCTCGGTATACCGTTTTCCGACCCGTTAGCTGACGGACCTACCATACAAAGAGCTATACAGCGGTCTCTTGACGCAGGGTGTACGGTCAAAAAAGTGTTCGCGATGACGGCAAGTATCCGGAAAATGACCGATGTCCCGCTTGTATTTATGACGTATTACAATATAGTTTTCAATTACGGATTGGAAAAATTCGCGAAAGACGCCAAAAGCGCCGGCGCCGATGGTATCATAATACCGGATCTTCCGATGGAAGAAGCGGAAGAGTTCAAACATGCCGCCGACAGGGAGGATCTCTGTCTGATTATGCTTACCGCGCCCACGACGTCCGGGGAGAGGTTCAAAAGAATAGCGGCAAAAAGCAGGGGATTTATCTACTATGTCTCGCGTTTGGGTGTCACGGGGGCGAAGAAGACATTTTCCTCGGGTCTGGAACGGGATATCAGAGCGCTGAAAAAGCTCACAACGAAACCCGTCTGCGCGGGTTTCGGGATATCAACGCCCACTCAGGCCGGAAAAATAAGCGGGACATGCGACGGAGTGATAGTGGGAAGCGCGATAATCGATATTATAGAAAAGAACCTATCAAGGAAGAAAGAATTGGTCAAAAGGGTCGGCTCTTACGCCGCGTCCATGGCAAAAGCGATACATGGGAAATAAAGGGTTTATAGAGTTTGTGGGGTTTCGTTCCGCTCGGTCTTTGGCCGATGCTCACGGCCCCTGTAAGTGTATCGAAGAAGAAAAACACGGTGCGTAGGGTTTGTTGGTTAGATTGACTGTAGTTCTAAGGGGAAGAGCCTGGACTATGAACGCTAGATGGTGAATAGTGAAAAAGTAACCAGTTGCCCGTTACCAGTAACCGATGATATAAATTGCTTTCTTCTGGCAACAGGTTTCTGGTAACTGGTTTCCCTTAGCGATATTGACTGTAGTTCTAGGGTTAAGATTCTGGACCATGAACGCTAGATGGTGAATAGTGAAAAAGTAACCAGTTGCCCGTTACCAGTAACCGGTGATATAAATTGCTTTCTTCTGGCAACAGGTTTCTGGTAACTGGTTTCTTTCGGCTAATCTTCAACCGGATATCTTAATTATGCGTATAATGGGGCTTGATATAGGAACGAAGAACATAGGTGTTGCCGTAAGTGACGAGACATGCACTTTGGCGCAAAGCAGAGAAGTGATAAGACGTAAGAGTATCGAGCAGGTAGTCTCCAGAATAAAAGAATTGTTGGAGAAGTTCAAGGTAGAAGAGATCGTTGTGGGCCTGCCGATCAACATGAACGGGACGGAAGGAGAAAAGGCCGCCGAAAGCAGAAAATGGGCCGATATGCTGAAAGAAAAGCTCGCGGTGTCCGTGTACCTGTGGGACGAGAGGTTGAGTACAAGAGAAGCCGAGAATATAATGATATCCGGTAACGTGTCCCGTAAAAAAAGAAAGGTCAGTATAGATAAACTTGCCGCTCAGATAATACTTCAGGGATATCTAGATAGTCTTAAGAGAGAGTGAAAAAAGAGTCAGAGAGTCATCGGCCGAATCCGGGAGAATTCGGCACTTCCTCGGACATTGCGTTCTCGGTCGCTCACTTCGTTCGCTAGAGTCAAAGAGTCATAGAAATGAAGGATGATGGACGAAAGACGAAAAACGCCGAGTAATGTGGTATGGAAAGCGGTTGGAGAGTTAAGTGCGGAAGTTAAGAGGTAAAAATAGAAATACTAACCTGGTTAGAAATTGCCAGGTTAGTATGGAACCAAGTTATTTACCTGGCAACGTTAACCAGGTTAGACTATTCCAATATCACGCTATACCCTATACGACATACGCTATACTAAACACGAACGAAAGGAAAACATGTACAAAAAATTCACGCATAAGAACGGCCTGACGGTAATAGCTTCGCCCATGCCGGATATGGCGTCGGTTACCCTAGGGGTATGGATAGGGATCGGCGGGCGTTATGAATCAGACCGGGAAAGCGGGATCAGCCATCTTTTAGAGCATATGCTTTTCAAGGGAACGGCTACGCGTTCCACAAAAGAACTTAAGCAATCCATAGAAGGTATAGGCGGGGCGTTCAACGGGTTCACTTCGGATGAAGTGACCTGCTATATGGTGAAAGTCCCGGCCAAATACGCGGAACTGGGTGTTGATATTCTTTCGGATATGGTATTGAACGCTAAATGCGATGAAGATGATCTTGCCCGTGAAAAGTTCGTCGTGTATGAAGAGATAAAGATGTACAAGGATCAGCCGGCCGAGCATGTCCTTGAAGTGCTGGGCAGTATTATGTGGCCGGGCGATCCGTTAGGAAGGCCTTTGACAGGAACTATATCGACCGTGAAAAAATTCATGAAACGCGAAGTGCTCGCGTTCCGCGACAGGAATTATCATCCCGGGAACATGGCTTTCGTTGCCGCCGGCAAGGTGGACCCGGGAAAGCTGTCAGCATACATAGAGAAAAAGTTCAGTAAAGCGGGAAAACGGACGGACCCGAAGATCAAGACCAAAAAAGTATCGCAGAAGTCTCCCTTGATAAAAATATGTTCCGGCGACACGAATCAGACGCATATAGCGTTCGGGTTTCGCACGAAAGAGGAGAACGAACGGGAGAGGTTCGCTATGAAACTGATGAACATCATGCTCGGAGGGAATATGTCTTCGCGTCTTTTTGAGGAGTTGAGGGAGAAATACGGGCTTTGTTATGACATCTCATCGTCCTATAAGAGGCATTCTGACAGGGGCGAGATGCAGATACATGCCGGGGTGGACAACTCAAAAGCCGTAAGATCCGTCGTTGCCGTGCTTGACGAAGTTAAGAAGATGAGGGATATCGGGGTCACGGAAGAAGAACTGGCCAGGGCAAAAGAATATACAAAAGGACAGTTCCTTCTGGGAATGGAAGGGACGTCGACCAGGATGATGTGGCTTGGCGATAGATATATGGTCCATAAAGAAATACCTACGGTCAAGGATATATTGGATAAAGTCGATATAATAACCGTAAAGGACATAGAAAAAGCGTGTTCGGATACTTTTAAGTCATCTTCGGTCAATTTGGCCATAATAAGTAAATTGCCCGATAAGGACAAGAGAAAGATACGGCAGGAACTGTATAAATTCTGACACGGAAAAGGGGAAGAGATGAAAGACAGGATCATTGTCGCTCCAAGCATATTATCGGCCGATTTCGGCAGGCTTAACGAAGAAATAAAAGCTATCGAAACTGCCGGTGCGGATTGGGTGCATGTGGATGTCATGGACGGATATTTTGTGCCTAATATCACTATAGGGCCGTTGGTCATACGCTCGGTAAGAAAAACTACCGACATGTTCTTTGATGTGCATCTCATGATAGATAGGCCGGAAAAATACATAGACGAGTTTGCCGACGCGGGCAGTGATATGATAACTTTTCATATCGAAGCTTGCGGCGATCCGGAAGATGTCATAAAAAAGATCAGGAAAAGAGGTAAAAAAGCCGGAGTTTCCGTTAAACCCGGGACGAAAATATCCGATATCGAAAAAATACTGGATAAGGTCGATATGGTCCTTGTCATGACGGTAGAACCTGGATTCGGCGGGCAATCTTTCATGGCGGATATGATGGATAAAGTGAAATATCTGAAAAAGAATTTCGGCGGGCATATACAGGTTGACGGAGGTATTAACAAAGATACGGCCCGAGAGGCCGTCAAGGCGGGAGCCGACGTTCTTGTAGCGGGTACGGCGATATTCGGTCAGAAAGATTATAGTAAAGCTATCAGAGAAATACGAGGCAATTAGGGTTTGTAGAGTTTGTAGAGTTTTTGGGGTTTGTTGGGTTTCCGTACGCATCCCATATGCGTATGAGGGCAGAATATCCGTCAATATAACCCGATAAACTCTACAAACTTCACAAACACCATAAACTCAACAGGAGGGATGATGGATAAGATAAAATTCGGGACTGACGGATGGAGAGCGATAATCAGCGATGAATTCACTTTTGAGAATGTCGGGATAGTAGCTCAAGCTGTGGCGGATTTCATAAAGGCTCAGAAAAAACCCGTATACAAAAAGAAAAAGATAGTGATCGGATATGACACAAGGTTCCTGTCCGATAAATACGCGGAAATAATGGCGGAAGTGTTTGCCGCTAACGGTATAAAAGTAGTACTTACCGACAGACCCAGCCCGACACCGTCGGTATGCGTATATATCGCCGATAAGAAGTTTTCGGGAGGCATAATGATAACGGCCAGCCATAACCCCGCGGCTTATAACGGCATAAAATATAAAGGGTATTTTGCGGGATCGGCCGGGAGCGACATCATAGACAGCATAGAGAAAAAACTTTATAGGACAAAGGTCAAGAAAACGGCATTTGCCGGCGCGGTGAAATCGGGAAAGGTGATGGTAGAGGACATCGTCAAGGTCCAGCTGAGATATATAAAGAAGTACGCGGATATGGCGAAGCTCAAAAAGTCAAAATTGCGTGTCCTGATAGATTCAATGAACGGAACGGGGGGAACGTATTTCAGCGAGATACTGAAGGGAACCGGGATAAAACTGGAATATATGTATGCCGACCGTAATCCGGGGTTCAACAACCGTCCGCCCGAGCCTAATGAAAAGCATCTTCAGGAAATAAAGGAGCGCATGAAAAAAGGCGGATATGATCTAGGCGTAGCTACGGACGGGGATTCCGATAGGTTGGCCGTAGTGGATGAAAAGGGAAACGTGCTTTCCGGGCACAAACTGATGGCGCTGCTTCTTATGCATCTTTTCGAGAACAGGAAAAAACGCGGCGGAGTGGTCCAGACCATCTGCGGAACGGGGCTGATAGACAAGATGTGCAGGGCATACGGTATAAAATTGTATGAGACCCCGGTAGGATTCAAATACATATGCGATATCATGACGAAGAAAGATATACTGGTAGGAGGGGAGGAAACGGGAGGAGTGGGTTTTAAGGGGTATGTACCGGAACGGGACGGATTCCTATCGGCGCTTCTTATCATGGAACTTCTTGCTTGCGCAAAGAAACCCTTGTCCAAAATAGTCGACGGTCTGAATAAAAAATACGGGAGCTATGTGTATGAAAGAGAAGACCTGGTGTTCCCGGAATCCAAACGCAAGAAGTTGATGGAAGGTCTTAAGAAAAACCCTCTCAAAAAGGTCCTGGACAAGAAGGTCCTTTCCGTGAAGGACTACGACGGAGTGAAATTTATCTGCGAGGACGGAAGCTGGCTGCTGATAAGGCTGTCAGGGACCGAACCTAAACTGAGGATCTATTCGGAAACCGGCTCAAAAAAAGAATCGCTCAAGGTTTTGGCGTTCGGAAGAAAATACGCGTTGTCTTTGATGTGAAAGATGTGATATATTCTCTGCTTTGAACCTTTAAGGGAAACATCCGGGAAGGGCACCGGACCGCCGATGATATTGCGCGTAAAATAGGGCGCAAGTTAAAAGGAAATGAATGAGAACAAAAGCATTAGAAAGAATACGGAATTTCTGCATAATAGCGCACATAGATCACGGGAAA
>JBDRKO010000046.1:0-23914 GCA_043813915.1 Candidatus Omnitrophota bacterium | reverse complement strand
CATGTCAAGCCCAGGTAAGGTTCCTCGCGTAGCATCGAATTAAACCACATGCTCCACCGCTTGTGCGGGTCCCCGTCAATTCCTTTGAGTTTTAGCCTTGCGACCGTAGTTCCCAGGTGGGGCACTTAACGCGTTAGCTACGACACAGATCCTTGCGGACCTGCACCTAGTGCCCATCGTTTACAGCTAAGACTACCAGGGTATCTAATCCTGTTTGCTCCCTTAGCTTTCTCATTTCAGCGTCAGTATCGGACCAGAAAGCCGCCTTCGCTAATGGTGTTCTTCCGGATATCTACAGATTTCACCCTTACTTCCGGAATTCCGCTTTCCTCTCCCGTACTCAATCTTACCAGTATCGGGCGCAGTTCCTTGGTTGAGCCAAGGGATTTCACACCCGACTTAATAAGACGCCTACATGACCTTTACACCCAGTAAATCCGAACAACGCTTGCCACCTCCGTATTACCGCGGCTGCTGGCACGGAGTTAGCCGTGGCTTCCTCTGCTTGTACCGTCAGACAAGAAGGTTATTAACCCCCTTGCTTTCATCCAAGCTGACAGAGCTTTACAACCCGAAGGCCTTAATCACTCACGCGGCGTCGCATTGTCACCCTTTCGGGCATTGCAAAAGATTCTCGACTGCAGCCTCCCGTAGGAGTCTGGGCAGTGTCTCAGTCCCAGTGTGGCTGACCATCCTCTCAGACCAGCTACCCGTCTTCGCCTTGGTAGGCCTTTACCCCACCAACAAGCTGATAGGACGCGAGCTCATCTAAAGGCGGCAGGTCCATTTTCAGGATCCCCACCTTTAACCGCACTCCCTGTGGGAATGTGGTCTCATCCGGTATTAGTCTGCCTTTCGGCAGGTTATTCCAAACCTTAAGGTAAATTACCCACGCGTTACTCACCCGTTTGCCACTATCCCCTTCTTACGAAAGGGATCGTTCGACTTGCATGCCTAATCCACGCCGCCAGCGTTCGTTCTGAGCCAGGATCAAACTCTCCAGTTTGATTTACTTATTTATTCGTTGACCCATGCACTTTTAGTTATTTTTCAAAGAACTGCGTCCCTAAAAATATATCCCATTTTTAGGGATGTTTCCGCATTGTACCTCTTGCTGGCTAAATATCGTATGTTTGCGTAAGTGTAATTCTACACGGTTACGTGATAATGTCAAGCGGTTTTTTTTAATTATTTTTGAGGTGTTATTTTTTGACTATCCTGCAGAATTTTCTCTTCCCGACCTTGAGGATATTCCCTTCTTTTACGGGGACAAAAGACGCGTTAATATCGGTTATTTTGTCGGCGTCTATGGAAACGGCGTTCTGGGATATAAGCCTTCTGGCCTCGCTGGTCGAAGAAGCAAAGGCGCTCTTCTTTACCAGAAGGTCCATAATACTTATCTTATCTTCTTTTATATATATAGACTCGATATCATCCGGGACCTCTTTTCTCGCGAAAACGGCATTAAAGCCCGCACGAGCCTTTTCCGCCTGCCGGGCGCCGTGAAAATCTTTTACTATAGATTCGGCTAGGTCGGCTTTGATCTCCTTGGGATGGGCCTTATTCCCTTCGACATCTTTCTTTAATTTGACATGGTCTGCCTCGGTAAGCAGTTCGTAATAACGCCACATGATATCGTCCGATATGGACATGATCTTACCGAACATTTCCCCGGGCGGATCGGATATCCCGACATAATTGTTAAGAGATTTTGACATTTTGTTCACTCCGTCCGTACCTTCAAGTATCGGCATAGTGATAATGACCTGAGGTTCTATCCCGAAACTTTTCTGCATGTCACGGCCTACAAGAAGGTTGAATTTCTGGTCACGCCCGCCCAGCTCCACGTCGGCTTTCATGACGACCGAATCATATCCCTGGAGCAAAGGATACAGGAACTCCAGTATGCTTATGGGGGCATTCTCCTTGTACCTATTAAGGAAATCGTCCCTTTCCAGCATACGGGCTACCGTGTATCTGGATGCCAGATCAAATATACCTTCGGTGCCCAGTTTTGAGCACCAGGCGGAATTGAATACGACCTTGGTCTTCTTTTTGTCCAATATCTTGAATATCTGTTTTTCGTAAGTTTTGGCGTTCTCGGCTACTTCTTCCGCCGAAAGGTGCGGCCGCTGTTTGGACCGGCCCGAAGGGTCGCCTATACGTCCGGTAAAATCCCCGATAAGGAAATTCACCTCATGTCCCAGGTCCTGAAAATGTTTCATTTTTCTGAGAAGGACCGTATGACCGAGATGTATATCGGGCGCAGAAGGGTCGAACCCGGCTTTAATGACCAGCGGCCTGGACAGGGCAAGTTTATCCTTAAGCTCTTTGAGGCTTATGATCTCTTCCGTGCCCCGCTGTATGAGTTTGAGTGCTTCGTTCATAAGTAACAACAGTATACTCCTTTAAGCATAGAGCGTGGCGCACAGCGCATGGCATTCTTATAAATCTATATTTCAGTAATTAGAACATCAGTCAATACAACGCTATGCTCTATGCTCTATGCAAAATAGGGTCCTTTATACTTATTTGAATTCCAACGCTCTCTCTATCTTCACGAACAGCTCGTCCTGATCTATAGGTTTCTCGGCGTAATCCACAACGCCGAGTTTGAACGCTTTCAATTTGTCGGCATCCTTGTCCAAAGCAGAGAGTATTATGATAGGTACTTTTCTGCCTATCTCGTCTTCATTAAGCATCTGACACGCGTCCAGGCCTCCGACACCCGGCATCAAAAGGTCCAGTAATATCAGATCGGGCTTAAAATTATGGACATCCTTGACTATCTCCTTGGCGTTCGTCATAGCAAGAACCTCATATTTGCCGGTCTCTTCCATATTATCTTTAATGATATCTACAAAAGCTCCGTCATCATCGACGATCATCACTTTTCTTTTCGGCATATTCGTCTACCTCCGTATTTTTCTCCCCTGCAGGAACGCCATTATCAGAAACAATATTATAGTCGGGATAAGGATAGCTAGCAATAACAATATTTCCGGCGATATCTTGTTAACGAGCCCGGCTTCATCATTATCCCCGCCCATGGCGTCATCGGACAATTTATCAAGGTCAAAAAGGCCTATCTTCTCCTCTATGAAGAAAGAGCTTATCTCTACAAGCAATATATTCTTGCCTTTTTCGCGTATACCGCCGCGTGGTCCCAGGACATAACTTATGACGCAGTTCTCAAGATCGGACCCGTCATCAAGTACCAGGCCTCCCCAAGCCTTGCCGTAAGAAGTGTCCGCGGCGGTAAAGGTCACATTGTTCTCACCCTCTCCGCGCGCTATCACTTTACCCGTTATGCTAACGTTAGGTTCGGCCTTGACCGTGACCCCGGGAGATAGCCGGAGCGCTCCGTCAAGCTCCGTCTCTACAGGTCCGGTGAGAAGATACTCCCCTTTACCCCACGAGGCATTGTTCTTTATCTCTCCGCCCGTTATCTCTATAGCGTCACCGAGCCCGTTAGAAAGAACGGTATTCAGGTTCATATTGCTTTCGGCGGGAACGGAAATACCGCGTCCCGCGTTATGCTCTACGTGATTACCGAAAATATCGGCCCGAGCGCCTTCCGAGGCATATATGCCGCTCCCTCCGTTATCCGAAATGTTATTGCCCGAAATAAGGACCCCGGAGGTTTCTCTCCGCGCTTTGATGCCTACTCCGGAGGACCCGTTATTTATCACAACGCTGTCGGTAAGCGCCGAGTCACCGGAGAGAGATACAGCGTCTTCCCCTCCGCGTCCGGCGTACTGCACTACCGAATTTTTTATCACCGAACCCGATGCCGCCTTAACACCTTTCCATTGGCCCGCTTGCGGCGTTTCCTGGGCGGAAGTGAATATGACCGGGGCGTCTTCCGTCCCCTCGGATATTATCTTTCCCGATATGGACGTCTCACCTTTTTTGAACCTTATCTCTACCCCGGGTTCTATTCTCAGCTCGGCGCCCTCTAGGACCTTGACCTCGGAACTAACGAGATACGGCGACCTCGAAGAGGTAAGAACGGTATCCTGATCGATACGGTCCGGGATATCCGTCCCCACAAGCGTTCCCGGGATCGAAGATACTTCTTCGGAAAACCCGGTCTCATGATCGTCGGTCACGGCGGTCACGGCGTAAAAATATTCCTCTTTACCTATATCCGCGTCCGTATAAGGAGTGCCCGAAATAAGCACGGGGTTCATTTTCTTATAGCCTCCGCCGGGGGTCTCTGTCCTGTAGACATTATACCCCGACACTTTACCGCTCGGGATATTCTGCCAGGAGACAACCGAGGATGCCCTCCCCCTTTCCGACCGGACATTCTTGGGACCGTCGAAAAACTCTATGCTTCCTTCGGAGACCGGGAAGTATGTTATATGAAAAATAACGGGTTTGCTTTTTTCTCCCCATATGTTCTCGGCAGTGAATACCAGTGTATTAAGGCCGATATCAAGTTTTCTGAACGCTTTCCATTTATCCGAAGATGTCGCTTTGACCGCTATTTCACCGTTTATATAGATCTTGCTGTACGGATTCTTGCTCCCGCTGAATTTCTCGATCTTTTCATTTGTATAGCTGTAGGCGAGGTCCAGCCGCGGAGGCTCCGGGGTAGACACCTCCCCGCGAAGAACTATTTTAGTCCGGTTCTTCGGCATATTAAAGAGCAGGATCTTCTTGGAATATACAGGTTCCCCCGAATACAGGACCTTCAGGTCCGCTTTTCCCAGTATCGGGTTATTCAGAATAAGCCCGTTAATATCACACATGCCTTTCCTATCGGTCATACCTTTGTATTCGACGCCGTCGAGCGTAATGACCACGTCGGCTTCGCGGACGGGTACATTATCGTGTTTCTGCAGCACCTTGACTTGCAGGGATGTCATGTTCTTAAGCTGAGGTTCACCCGAGGAAAAAGCCGGGATGAACGGAATACACAGGACGGCCGTGAATACCGTTATGGAAGCGCATATCCTTCTGTAAAAAACTTTCATATTTATTCAAGGACAACGGTCTTTGCGATGCTAAGATTGCAGTTCATCATATCGGACCCTTTTTCTTTGGGCCTTATACGCAGACTTTCTATATTGATCAGTTTACGCGAACTCTCTATACTGTGCATGAACTCAACGATCTCTTCCATATGGCCTTCACAATCGATCTTCACGATATATTTCTTGAACATACCTTCGTTCCTGGTCCCGGCCGGTGACGAGTCAATAAGGTATACCTGCGCTCCCTGAGCCAGGTTCTCTATCTCTCCCAAAAGATCCGCAAGCTCGTCTTCCGAAGGAAGGGCTTTAAGGGAATACTTGCCGTATATACCCAGCTCCTGTTTCACCCTCTCATCATTTGCGAGGATACGGATACCCGTGTTTATTTCCCCTTCTTTTTCCTGTATTTTCTCGCCCAAGACCCTTATGCGGGAGAAAATAGGGCCCAAGATCATCCTGTCCAGGAACATCACGGATATTACAAGAACCGTCCCGATAAGGATCGTCCTTTCCCTGGGGGCCAATTTTGACAAGAACTTATTTATCATTATTCCACCTGTTCCGCGATAGTCGGTTTTATTTTCCGTCCGGTCACTTTACCCGCTATTTCGAATATCGCTATATCCTTCTCGTCCTCTTTGCGTTTGGACGTATACTTAGCTACAACATTCTCGAAATACTTTGATTCTTCCATTATCCCTATGAACGTGAATATGGACGACATCGAATCCGAGAACCCTTTAACGGAAAAATCGCCGTTCTCGTCGATACGTATATCCGAAAAATACGTGTTTTGCGGGATTATATCATGCAGCTCTCCCAGTGTATTCAAGACATGTCCCTGTTCGGCAAGATATTTTTTAACCTCTTTGACCCTCGTCATAGCCCTCTCTATACGTCCGACCTCCGGGGTCATGGCGGTGAGTTCCTGATCAAGACGTCTTAGATATATCCCGTGGAAATATATCTTGCTGACAACAAGACTGCATACAAGGAACATCACGGTTATGATCTGGACGCCGGCCTTCAGCAGATGTTTGCTCCTCTGCTCGAGTTTATGCCGGAACTTGACCTCTTCCGGAAGCAGGTTCACTTTGACCTTGTCTTCCGATAATATGGTGGCTATAACATTAAGGAACGAGGCGCGGCCGCTTTTTTCCTTCATCTTCTTCTTGGTATCGGCGTCTATAGGAAGCGTATCATAATAAGGTACTATTTTCGCCGGAACATGGAGAATGGCGTTCACTTTCTCTTCCAGGTCCATTATCCCTTCGGTAGCTCCGACTATGAATATCTTAGTTGGCACGGTCTCGATATCCTCGCCATGATAGGTCTCCATCGAGAGTTTTACCTGCTCGATGAACTTCCCTACGCTTCTTTCCTTGTCGGCAAGAAAATGTTCCGCGCCTATGGGCATACTGCGCACAAAAAGCACCTTATTCTTCATCACCACTATAAAATCCGTATAGTCATCGTCGACATGCGCGATTATCATCGGTGTGTCCTGCTGTCCGGTCCGCAGCATCGACGGATAGATGAAAGCCAGCGATTCGGGGCAGAATATCATCCTTTCCGCCCTCAGCTTGGCCATATTGAGTATCTCAAGCTGTTTGGTTATAATACTGCGGTTTATGATGATAAGAAGTATCTTTGTATACGTCTGGCGGTAAAGCCCGATATTGATATAGTCGGACACTATCTCTTCCCTGGCTAAAGGTGTGTGCCGGCCGGCTTGAAGTTTTATTATCTCTTCGACTTCCTTTATATCTCGGGAAGGGACCTCTATGTTCTTTGTCATGGCGATACGGTTAGGTATAGTGCAGAAAATGGTAGGGTTCTTTGCGTTCAGTTTAGAAAAATACCCCGCTATGAGGCCGCTTATTTCGCTATCGGACATACCTCGGGTATTATAGTCATAAGACCCTATTATCTCGCGCTTAAGGCTAGAGACCCTGGCCTGGACTATCTTAAGATGAGGGCCGCTGAGGTCTATCGCGAAGATATCTTTATTAGCTAATATGGGAAACCCTACGCTCATAATTTAGTTTGTAGTTGGTAGTTCATAGTTCGTCGTAAAAATAAAATTCAGTATAATATGGAGCCCATCGCTGAACAATCTTAATAGACCATAGACCGAAGACCAGAGACTATAGACTACATATTTTCAATATCTTTCAAAGAATGATCTTGGTCTATGGTCTATTGTCTGTAGTCTACCACTGCTGTCCGGTTATAAATCGAACAGTAATAGCTGGTTGCGAGAATCACACATTTCGCTTTTACAATCAAACTGCGCAAGTGCCCGTAAAATGGGTGTTTTTTCGAAAATAGTAATACTTAAAATCTGTAACATTGTGTAGAGACTGTGCTCAATTTTTAGTTGTTTTTTAATTATTGCGATTAACACATATGTTGAAATCGCTATCCAAATTTGGATTTTTACAGCATTTTCGGATGTTCCGTAAAATGCTTTTATTCGCAAATGTTGTTTTATCCATTTAAAAAATAGCTCTATTTGCCATCGGCATTTGTATAATTCGGTTATTGTTATTGCCGGCAAATTGAAATTGTTCGTTAGAAAAACCATATAGTTGTTGTTTACAGAATCGTAGAAGCGAATTCGTCGTATTTTTTCGGGATAATGATTTGCGACACCTTTGATTGAACCCATATAAACAGTTTGATCTGAGCATAATCCCGTTGCTTTGTCTACAGGGTGAGAATACATTCTGCGATATACGATTCTTAATTTGCTTCTTACGACGAAAAAAGCGGATGTTTGATGTATCGCAAAAAGCCGTGAAAAATCGAGATATCCTCGATCTAAAATATAGAAGGAGCCAGCCTCTGGTTGTATTTCGTCTAGGATTGTAGTATCGGGCACTTTGGCAGCGGTAACCCTTATCAATGAAGGGATATTGCCATGAAGACTTAATAAAGTATGTAGTTTGATGGCACCTTGTTTTAAACGAAAATGCGACCATGGGAACAAAGAAAGACATAATTTTATGGTTGTTGCGTCTAAGGCGTAGACTGTCTTTTTCAGATCGACTCCAAAGGGTTCGTTGATATATAATTTTTTGGCAGTGTGAATTAATGCTTGAGCAAAGTCCGCGTAAATACGCCAATCTCGTTTTTCGTTTGCTTCGGCCAGTGTGCTTCGCGAGATTTTGCCCCGGATTCCAAGATGATAAAGTTTGGTTTCCATAGCACGAAGACATGCTTCGATATCGCGAAGACTTTCTCGGAAAGTTAACTGGGCAAAGGCCATGCATAAAAACTGGTCGAGACAAGTAAATTTTCGTACTTTGTAGTTTCCGTTGTATCGTTTGACGCATTTGCGAAATTCGTTCATGGGAAAAAAGTCCATGATTTGAGAAAAAACCATTTTGCCGGAATTCATTGACCACTCCTTTTAAGTTGATATTGGAATGGTCATAGTATAAAAGTGATTTCAAATCGATTACAGACATTTTTGTTCCATCTTGTTATAATTAAATGTATTGCAAAGAAAACTAAAAAAACAACCGGACAGTAGTGGTAGTCTACAGATCATCTTCCTGAGGCAGCGGATCCACATAATACCTCTCATGCCAGTATTTCACGGCGTTCTCTCCGCTATCCGCCTTAGTGCGGTCATATGCGCATACTATCTCCATCACCTGGTCGCGTCTGCCTATCCTGGCCGTGCTCTTTATCTCAAATACGCTGGATACCACGGATATCATATCTTGGGAGGAAAGATTGCTTATTATCGCTACCTCTTCCGGACTCAGAGGGACTACCTGGCTAAGTTCCGCCGCTGACGCTCCTGCCGAAGAAAAGACATTGTCATCATCGGTCCCCATGACCCTATCCTCTCCCGCGCGGTATTTTATTATCTTACGGACCAGAGCTTTGTCCATCCCCAGCGATCCCAGAACTGTTTCCCCGGCGGTATTCATGTTCACTTTACCCGTGCCGTATATAGTAACATACGGAGCGATCCTTTCATATATTTCTTCCGATATTCCTCTTATCAAAAGAAGTTCCTGAAGGACCTCGAACTCGGCGTTCTTGGACCTATAAGGTTCCTTAAGACTCAGATAATAATGCGACTCCGCCCCGTTCATCAGCGGAAATTCGTCCGTATCACGCCAGTCTATTATGGCGGCGGCTATATCATCGGCGTCTTTTTTACCTACACCTCCCGCGATACGTATTACGGAACTTATAAATTTATATTCCGCCTTATTGATATTTATCCTGCTTTCGGAATCCGCCACCCCCTGCCACCATGCCGTTTCCCCAAGAGAAGGATCATAATACTGATACCCTATGGAATATTTTCCTCCGTCCATCATCCCGTCGGCAAAACGTGATGATACCCCGGCCCCTCCCAGTTCCGGCAGGACATCATATTGAGGGTCATTGCCTTTCGCGGCTACCGAAACTACGGCTTTATTCACCCCGGAGACCGCTATCAACCTGAGTTTGTTCCTCTCTCCCAGCTTTCCTATAAATGTCATTTTGCTCCGTGAATCGGCGCCTAAAGATAAGGCGAATATCGTAAGCACGGAAAGCGCCCACATAGCTATTATCAGAACGCTTCCTCTATGCCGCATTACCGGATCCCCTCGGAACATTCCATTACCCATGTTCAATCCTTAAAAAATTCCAGTTTTCCGGCCGGGATATTTACGGTCCGGTGGTAATTAACGGTATTATCATTACTATCCGTCAACGTCATAGTTATCCTTACTGCCTGAGGCAGATCCTCTTCCAGCCACTCTTCCGACCATTCATACATGCCGGTATTCGCGTTGTAAGCGTAATAGGAGAAGACCGCCGAGGATACACCCGATATCAGCGTCTTATCTTCGGGAGTCTTTTGCTGCAGGAGACCGATATAATCCGTACCGCTCCTTTTTATGATCTCTTTTTTTTCGTCAAAAGAATATATCACGCGTCCGGGAAGCATACGCCCGTCCTTAGCCTGCACATATGACGGGATGTTCACGGATATATCGGAGCCCGAAAGATCTATGCCCGTGAACCTGATAGTATTATCGAGGTCTAATGTTATCTTATCGAAAAAGATAGCGGTATCTTCTTCAAGCGCTATAGCGTTAACCCTGCTCCAGATCGACAGCCCGTTATTGACCACTCCTCCGATGACCATGGCTATGACCGAAAGAACGGCTACTACCACCATGGTCTCGATAAAAGTAAAACCGTTTTTTGTTTTTATATTCATATCTTATTCGTGATTCGTGACTCGTAATTCGTGACTCGCACCCACTCCGTCCTTGCGGGCACCCTCCGAAAAATGAACGAAGCGACCGAGGACATAATGTCCGAGGAAGTGCCGCGAGCTCCGCTGAGCGGCCAATTTCGTTCTTAGCTACGAACTCCAACCATTCAACTATTCAAACTTTTTAACCTTTAAAACTTTTTAAACTGCTCTCGTCTTTCGTCCCTCTTCCTTCATCCTTCGTCACTCTGTCTTCTCGCTTCCCTTATACCTGCGCTCTGCTAATACCCTATCTCCTCACATACACCGTTCGGCTGTTACGGAGGCTCTTTCCGCTGGCCGTCCAATCAAATATCATGCTGACGCTGTAAAGCCCCTGAGAACTGTCTAAAAGCTTTATCCCTCTTACCCATCTGAGCTCTTTATTGTTCAGGGTCAAAGAACCCTCAACGTTCTCGGGGAACAGATATCCGTTCTCTCGGAGCAGCGTCTCCTGCTCCCATATCATTTCATCCATGACGAACTGCGTCTTAAGGTAATATGGAAGACCTGTCGTCGCGTTCGCGACCGTAAGGAACGACTCGTATATGACAACAAGCCCGAGTGAAAGTATAGCTACAGCCACCATGAGTTCATATAGATTGAAACCGTGTTTTGATCTTATATTCATAGCTTATTCGTGATTCGTAATTCGTGAACCGTAAATAGTCTAAAGTCTCTCTTTGCAAAGAGCACAAGGCTTAACAGTCTAAAAGTCTAAAGTTGAAAGGTCCGAATAGACCGAATACCATAAACTATTGACTGAAATCGTAATTCGTAAGTCGTAATTTGCCTCACCTCTGTCATCCCGAGCGAGTGTAACGAGCCGAGGCGCCGAGAACGCAATGTTCGAGGTGCATCGGAATCTCCCGATTCCGATGCTCATTTAACGAGATTCCTCGACTCATTCCCTACGGTCATTCGCCCGGAATGACAACTTTTTAACCTTTAAACCTTTTAACTTTTAAAACCGCTATTTCACCAAATAGCATCCAGCCCTTTCCAAGATAAAGGGCTGGATAAATTCGGCCGTATGACTTGCGTTCACTGCGTTCCGTAGGTCATGGCCTCATTTACCAATTCGTCACATCATCATCCGTCCCTGTCTGGCCGTCCTTGCCTAAGGAATAAAGATCATAACTTTGAGGACGTTTCGTTCCGGGATATTTCATCTTATAGGGCCTTCCCCATGGATCCACAGGGTCTTTTTCAAGATACGGCCCGTTCCAGTTGAAAGCCGAGCCGGGTTTCATCAAAAGCGCTTTAAGGTTCTCGGGATAATTTCCGTTATCAAGTTCATAAAGTTTTATGGCCGTCGCGATGTTCGCGTTTATATCGGCTTTAGCCGCGGCTATTCTTGCCTGCTCGGACCTGCCGGCTAAACGCGGTATCACCATGGCGCTCAAAGCGCCTATGATGATAACTACCAGCATAAGCTCAATTAATGTAAACCCTTTATTCTTCATGACTTAGGCCTCCTATTTGAGTCGTATATAGTATAGCGTAACATAGTCTAACCTAGTTAGCATTTTTATTTTCACTTCTTATAGAACACTTAACACTTCGCCCTTCACCTTTCGTCCTTCTTCCTTCATCCTTCGTCTCTCTGTCCCCTGACTTCTGAGTTCTGACTTCTGGTCTTCACAGTCCCTTCATCCATTCGATCCATTTATCTTCCATCTCCCCCACGCTTCTCATCTGGGTGGGATAATTGGACTGCAAAGCCCTTTCCAAACCTTTGCCGTCCCTAAGATCGCGGCAAAAGCCCACGAACCTATCAGTCCCGTATTCCGACATCATAAATTCCACCAAACCCATGGCTTGTATGTAATAAGATCTTACTACATCATTATCTTCCACCCTGTTTATGTTGAAAGACATGAAATCATTCAGCCTCATGACCTTGCCGGCAGAGTATATCTCTTTCACCGCGAGACGTATAACACTTCTTTTGTACGGTTCTTCCCACTGGGCCATGCCCTCATCCAGCCACATGGGTATATTTGGATTATCCAGGCCGACAAAATCCCGGAAGACAAGATGTGTTATCTCGTGAGGAAGGACATCATTAACGAAATTATCGCTTCCCTTATAAGTATAAATGGACTTATTGTAATAATCCGCTATTCCTTCCGACCACGCGGGATAATTTCCCATATTCGTAAAATCGGACTGTTTCTCGTATATGTATATCTTTACCCTGTTCTCCCATTGCCAGAAATTTGAATAACGCGAATACCCCAGATCGTCCGCTATGCGTTTATAATATTTTTCGGACCTGTACAGCACGTCTTTAGGAAAAGTGTTATCCCCGTTATAATAAACGATAAAATGATCGCCCTTAAGCTCTTCCCAGACCGGCGTCTCCGCAAAGGAAGAAGCGCAAAAGGTCAGAACCAGTGTTAGTATCAGCGTAACTATCCGCATTGTTTCGTCTCCTCTACATGCTTCCGCATGTAGTATCCGCATTCCCCACACGGAAGTGTGGGGTTACTCCCACAAGTCACGATCATACTCCCGTAAAGCTCAATTCAAATATCGGCAGCAGCATCGCTATTACCACAAATCCGACAATTAGACCCATACCGAGTATCATCAAAGGTTCCAAAAGCGACATCAGGGTTTTCAGAGCGGCGTCACTTTCACGCTCATATGTCGAGGCTATCTCATCGAATGCTTCGTCCAAACGTCCGGATTCTTCCGCAACTATTATCAAGTTCACCATGAACGGCGGGAAGATATCGGAACCTTTAAGTCCCTGCCCGAAAGTCCCTCCCTGCTCCAGATCTACCGAGCACTGGGCAAGGGTCTTCCTTATTATCCCGTTCTGCACGGTCGGCAGGGCCAGTTTCAGCGTGGTCAGTATGGGTATGCCGCTCTTTATCAAAAGCTCCATCGTACGGCTGAACCTCGAGAATTCCAGCATCTGGACGAACTTCCTGACCACCGGCACTTTAAGGCCCAGGACGCTTATTATCTGTTTTTTTAGTTTGGTCTTGGAGAACTGGCGCGCGATCACGATAAGCAGCATACCTCCGACAAGGAAACCGAACCATTGTTCCCGAAGCATCGTTGACAGCCATATTACGACCTTTGTGGGCACCGGAAGGTTCTGCCCCATCCCGCCGAACAGTTTTATGATGCGCGGCATAACGAAAATAAGCATAAAGATTATGGTCCCTATGCCTACAAGCCCCATAAGCGACGGATATACCATAGCCGCCTTGGTCTTGGATACGGTCTCTTCGGTCCTTCTGCGGTAATCCGCTATTTTGGAAAGTACCTCATAGATCTTTCCGGTGCTCTCTCCCGCGCGTATCATTGAGACATACAGGCTGTCGAATACTTTCGGATATCCCGCCAGCGCGCCCGAAAGCGTTTCTCCCTCGCCGATGCTCTTAGCTATATCGTGCATGACCGCTTTGAGCGACGGGCTTTCGGCCTGCTCGGATATGATCTCAAGGCTTCTTATTATCGGGACCCCGCTCTTAAGAAGGCTGGAAAGCTGCTGACTGAGGACGGTAATATCCCTGCTCTTTATTGATCTGACCTTTCTTCGGGGAGAACCGTCGCGCGGAACGCTTTTGCCATCCTCCGCCTGTTCGTCCACCCTTATCGGTATCAGGCCTTTTTCATGTATCTTTTCTATGGCCTCGTCCTTATTCTTGGCCTCTATCGCCCCTTTTATCTTTTTTGTAGGGCCTTCTTTCGCCTCATAATTGAACACAGGCATGGTGCTCTCCTTATTTGGTAAATGGTAGGGGCACGGCATGCCGTGCCCCTACATCTATCCGTTAAAATTCCTCATGCGTATATTTATCGAGATACGCTCTATCCTTACTGGTAATGTCCAGGAATATTATAGCTACATTGTAATTCTTTCTCGCTTCTACCGTCTCGACCCTCACTACTCTGCCCAGACACTGTATAGACTCGCCTTTATTGGGCACTTCCAGTTTTATATCAATTATGGAATCCAGAATAGGCGCTTCGTTGGATGTAAAAAGAAGTCCTCCGGCCGAGATGTTCCTTGTAGAGCTCATGAATTCCGGATTTATCTTTTTCCTGTCAAAAAGGGACGATCTCTTTTCCTGTTCTACCTGTTTGAACCTGATATTTATCTTATCGTCGAGTCTTCTATATATACGTTTATCCGACGGCCTTTCCTCTTTTTTCTCTTCCGGGGTGAGAAATGAGGGCCGGCTTGACGCATCGCCCCCTGCCGCACGAACGGGATTGAGGACCTGGCGTCCGGTTTCCCGCGTAACGGGCGGTATGCTTTCTTCCGGAAGGCCGTAATCTTTCTCTTTCTGCGTTATCCTCAGCACCTCATCCGGAGTGGTAAGACCTTTTACGACCTTCATCCATCCATCCCGTCTTAAACTTCTCATACCGGCGGCCGCGGCTGTCTTCCTTATGGCCGATAAAGAGGCTTTTTCCATTATCAGACGCTGTATATCCTCGTCAACTGTAAGTATCTCATATATCGCCGTCCTGCCGAAATATCCCGTAAAATTGCAGTTCGGGCATCCTTCTCCCTTGAATATCTTTATCTTGTCGGTCGACCCCAGCGCGAGATCCTCTTTTATCATCTCTTTTATCTCATCGGGATAGTTCTTGCTCTCTTTTTTGCAATGAGGACAGTTCAGTCTTAACAGCCTCTGCGCGACGAACGAGACCACGCTGGACGAGACGAGGAACGGTTCGACCCCTACTTCTATAAGACGCGTTATCCCGCTGGCCGCGTCATTGGTATGGATGGTCGAGAATACCAGGTGTCCCGTAAGCGCTACTCTTATGGCTATCTCGGCCGTCTCTAGGTCGCGCACCTCTCCGACCATCATAACGTCCGGGTCATGACGCAGCATACTTCTCAGGCCTCTGGCGAAATCCAGACCTATCTCGTTCTGGACCTGTATCTGCGTTATCCCGCTCATTTCATATTCTATCGGGTCTTCTATGGTTATGATCTTCCTTTCGCGCGTGTTGATCCTGCTCAAGCACGCGTACAAAGTGGTGGTCTTTCCGCTACCCGTGGGACCCGTAACGAATATTATCCCGTGGGGCCGTTCGATAAAAGACTCAAACTTTTCTAAGTGATCTTCCGACAGTCCCAGCTTCACCAGATCAAAGAACATCGTTGTCGGGAGTATCCTGATGACCACGCTCTCTCCGAAAGGCGTCGGGATAAAAGATACCCGGAGGTCCAGCGTCTTGTCCTGGACCTTGACTATGGCCCTGCCGTCCTGGGGCATACGTCTTTCGACGATATTCAGGTTGGACATTATCTTTATGCGCGACAATATCGGCTGCAGAAAGTTCTTTACCTCGTCCGAGACGTTCGCGTCATACAGAACGCCGTCTATCCTGTACCTGAAACTCACCTTTCCGCGGTAAGGTTCTATATGTATATCCGTAGCGCGTTTTTTAAAGGCTTCCAGTATTATTTGGTTCACCAGGCGTATTATGGAAACATCTCCCGCTATCTTCTCTATATCCTCAATGCTTTCTTCGGAGATAGCTGCTTTGCGTTTTTCTTCTTCGGCTTGGGGGGCCTTTGACATTATTTTCTCCAGCGTCTCGGCGCCGAGCCCGTAGAACCTTTTGGTCGCTTCTTCGATATCATCCGAGACGGAAAGCGCCTGTTTGATGTCATATCCTATCTGCATACGCAGATCATCCATTGTCTTTACTTCCAGGGGATAAGCGCTGGCGACGGTAAGCGTCCTCTCTTCGATGCTTATCGGCATTATTCTGTAATACGAAGCGAGTTTTATCGGGACTTTGCTTATAACGCGTTCATCTATATCGGCGGTCTTGAGATCCAGGTACGGGATCCCCAGTTTCTCGGACAGGATATCGAGCAGCTGTTTTTCAGGGACCGAGTAATTTTTCACCAGCATAGCGATAAGAGCATCTTCTCCGGCTAACGCCTCTTTTGATATGATTTCCGCGTCGTCCTTAGAAACGATCTTCCTGGCGATGATCTCTTTTTTCAGCATATCATCATATTTCTTTTTCATATCTTGCTCCCGTTAGGGTTTGTTCGGTCTAAAGTCTAAAGCCTTCGCCTAGGGGACACTTCCCTCCCCCCCGTGTTTTGCTTTGCAAAACAAAACAGCGGGGGTCGGGAGGATGTCCCCATATCCTGGGTATGCGGGATTTGGTTCTTCACACATCACCCATGACACATGACACGGCGCCTCTGCCTTCTATCTCTTCACATCGACGGCGGTATCTTACCTATCAAATAGAACGCCTTTTCACCCACGGCGTCAAGTTCTCCCGCCAATATCCTTTCGCATCCGTCCAGAGTATCTTCCAGCGAGACCCATTCCCCTTTTCTGCCGGTATAAGCTTCCGCCACATAGAACGGCTGGGTCAGAAAATTCTGAAGTTTTCTTGCCCTGTCGAATATTATCCTGTCCGTACTCGAAAGTTCGTCTATACCTACGACCAGCACTATCTTGCGGAGTTCCTCATATCTCTGGAACGTACGGAGCGCTTCCTGGGCTATATCAAAATGCCGCCTGCCGGTAATATCGAAATCCAGGTTCGTACACGAAGAAAGAAGCGGGTCTATGGCCGGATAAAGTCCTTGCTGTATCCTTTCTCTTGAAAGGACCAGTACGGCGTCAAAAAAACTAAAAAGAGCTACAACAGCCGGATCTGTGAGGTCATCCGCGGGAACATATACGGCTTCTACCGCCGTTATCTCCCCGCCGACACCTCTGCTTGTCCTTATCCTTTCATGGAATTCACTGGCTTCCGCTATCAGGGTCGGCTGGTACCCCGTTTCCGAAGGCACCCTTCCCAGAAGGGTGGATATCTCCGCTCCGGCCTGTATGAACCTGAAGATATTATCGACAAAAAGCAAAACGTCCTTATTCTGGCGCTGTATGGATTCGGCCATTGTAATACCCGTCATAGCCACACCGAATCGGCATCCGGGCGGTTCGTTCATCTGACCGAATACCATCATGACCTTCTCAAGAACACCGCTTTTCGACAGCTCAAAATAAAGTTCATTACCCTCTCGTATACGTTCTCCGGCTCCCACGAACACGCATGATCCCTTATGCTCTTTTACTACCTGCCGTATCAGTTCCAGGGTCAGGATACTTTTGCCCAAAGCCGCGCCTCCCAGAATTCCCGTCTTTGACCCTTTTACCATGGGGAACAGAAGATCTATGATCTTTACACCCGTCTCCAGCACCTCGAAAGCGTAAGATATTTTCCTTGTTCCGCTCTCGACATAGGTTCCCGGTAAAGCTTTTCTTATAGGCCTTGAGTCTGTTATCCCCTCAAGCGGCCCTTTTTCATCTATAGGTTCACCCAGAACGTCCACAATACGCGCGTACATCCCGTCCCCCAGCGGTACTTCTATCCTTTTCCCCGTAGCACGCGCTTTTGTTCCCTTCTGTATGTTCAATGTTGATTTAAATGATATGCACCGCGCCACATTTCCCTGCAAATGTTCCGCTATCTCGAGAATAATATGCTTTTTATCCACCGTGTATAATTCGATCGTAGTATGTATATTGGGAACCTCCTCCCTGGAAGCGAACTTAACGTCCACGACCGGGCCCTGCACCGCGATGATTATACCTATATTTTCCTCTATTTTTTTGTCCATAATTTGTTCGCTCTTTGAATATCCTCTTTGCTAAGGGGACACCTTTCCCGTAGAAGTATAAACCTAAGTCTCAAGATGTCCCCACCTACTGGGTAATAGAATATCGGTCAATATTACCCAATGAACGCCTCAAACCCTATAAACTCTAGTTCCCGAATACCGACCTTGCCGAAAAAAGCTCACACATTGTCCTATCTATAAGCTGATGCCGGATCTTATGGTATTTGATCCTGAGCTTACTGTTAGCCTCTTCCAGTTTCTGAGAGCTGGTCTCAAGATGCGTATAACGCGCCGCAAGCTCGGCCAGCCGGCTCCACCCCAGGATCTCGAACATGCTCTGCCCCATCCAGAGATATACTAGGTATTCCACTATACCGTCCGGCGTGGATTCCATGATGATGTCCTTCGCCGGTATCGGAGATTTATCGGATATATTCTCCATCTTCCTGAAAGGTATCATTTCCGCTATTTTGATGCGCTGCGTGGTAAAACTTTCCGCGTATGGGAACACTACCTTGACCTTGCCGAACCCACCTCTCAGCACCTGGTCGGCCGCGTAATCCCTGAGCTGGAAAGCCTGTTCCTGGCGACTGTCCTCTTTGATACCCGGGAAAGTGATAAAAGGTATACCGTAGCCCTTAAGATACATCTCGCCTCTTTTCCCCACAACTACTATTTTTCCGGGGTTCTTATTGTACTCATTGACCGCGGTCCTTATGACCTGCATATTGAGACCGCCGAGAAGACCCGTATCCGACGTAACCGCTATAATACCCGTGGAATTAACCAAAGGTTCCACAAAAGGATGTTCTATCCGCCGTCTCCTAAGCATGGTGAAGGCGCTCTCCAAAACTTCGGTGAACCGGTCAAAAGTCGTCATCTTCTTCTTGAAAGCGTGGAATTCCATACCCGCTATGGTCTTTATCACGCCTAAAAGCGACCCCATCGTCTTATTGAACTCCATTTCCTTCTTTATCTTCGCGATAGGTTCCATGGTCCAATCCCTCTACACGCTCCCGCGTGTAGTATCCTTTTTTTATTCCCCACACGGAAGTGTGGGGTTCCTCTACACGCTCCCGCGTGTAGTATCCGTCCCTTCGTCCTTCGTCTCCGTTCCGCATCTATTTAGAGCGGACACATAGGTCCACAATCGTCAAAACGGGGACGTTTTGCCCACCTCGAACATTACGTTCTCGGCGCCTCTTCCTCCGTTCCCTCTGACTCTTTCTTTGCCTCCTCGAGCTCTTCCTCCATCGGACCCGGCAGGCCTCCGGAAATATAATGCCTTACGCATTTATCGACCATTATTTTGTCGTCTTCGGTAAACTCTTCCGTGCCCCTCATCCGGACCAAGGTCTTGGGTATACAGGACTGGGCGAACGTGAATATTTTTTCCTTAAAAACGCCGATATCCTCTTCCGTAAGATTATCTAAGAGTCCTTTTCCCCAGGCGAAGAAATAAATGATCTGCTGTTCCACCGGGACGGGCCTGTTCTTATCCTGCACGAGCAATGTCCCTATTATCTGATTTCTTCTGTAACTTTCTTCCGCCTCTTTCGAGAGAGTTCCCGCATGCAGCTGGGTTATCTGAAGAAGTTCAAGATACTGCAGATACTCGAGCCGTATGCTTTTGGATACGTCTTTCATGCCGCTCCACTGGCCCTTACTGCCGATACGAGAGACCGACAGACCGAGATCGATGGCTGGTTTGAAGCCTTTATAAAAAAGCGCGGAATCGAAGTATATCTGTCCGTCGGTCATGGAAACAAGGTTACTGGAGATATATCCCGTTACGTCGCCTTGGAGAATATCAATGATCGGAAAGAAGGTCATAGACCCTCCGCCGTGTTCTTTATTCAAGTATCCCGCGCGTTCCATCAGCTGGGAATGTATATAGAATATGTCGCCCGGATAGGCTTCCCTTCCCGGGGCGCGTTCTAAAAGTAGGGATATCTGTCTATATACCCAGGCGTGTTTTGTAAGGTCATCGAACACTATAAAAACATCACGTCCCGAATGCATAAAATATTCACCGAGCATACATGCCGTATAGGGCGCCAGATATTGCTCACCGGCCGATGTTGATGCCGCGCCCGAGACACATATGGTATAATCCATGGCCCCTCTCTCCCTGAGAAGGTCCAATACCCTAACGAACCCCGAATAGGGCTTACCTACGCAGCAGTATATACAGATGACGTCTTTGCCCTTCTGGTTCAATATCGCGTCTATCGCTACGGTGGTCTTACCGGTAAGCCTGTCCCCGATCAATAGCTGTCTCTGCCCTTTAGCTATGGGTATGACCGAGTCCAGAACGGTGGTTCCGGTCTCAAAGGTCTTTTCTACGGGTATCCTGTGCATTACTCCTGGCGCGTCCCTGAACACCGAGAATAGACCGTCGGGCTCTATGGGCCCGGAGTCATCTACCGGCTGGGCCAAACCGTCCACTACTCTGCCTATAAAACCCTCCCCGGCGGGCAAAAGCAGAGGTTCCCCTTTGGAATAGACCTCGTCCCCGGCCCGGATATCGACCTTTGAATCCAGAACAAGTATCTGGATCTCGTTCTCGGAGAACCCCATTACAAGTCCCCGCGCTCCGTTAGAAAAATCCACCATCTGCCCGACTATACACGACGGCATATTGACGGCTCTGACGATAAACTCGCGTACCGACTTTACTTGGCCGATCTCCCTGATATCAAATGTGGTTGTTTTTTTATCCACTATGGCCTTTCTTGTGTGAACATAGTCTAACCTGGTTAACGCTGCCAGGCCTGCTTCTTTAAAGTAACCAGTTGCCTGTTACCTGTAACCAGTAACAATTAGCATAGCGCATAGAGCATGGCGCATGGTGTTATATTCGTATATCGTATAGCGAATGTCGTATAGCGTGAACAGAAATAAAAATATATTCTGGGGACATCTTGAGGGGCAGGTTTACACTTCCCCGGGAAAGGTGTCCACAGAACTTCCAACCTTTAACTTTTCAAACTGTTTCGACCACTGTCATTGCGAGCGTAGCGAAGCAATCTCGTTCTTTCGTGGGATTGCTTCGTCGCTCGCGTTGCTCTCTCCCCGCAATGACGAAGAGGAACTCTGAACTCTCGACTCCCAACTTTTTAACACTTACTACTTAAAACTTAACACTTAATACTTAATCTTTCTTCTTCTCAGCTATCTGTTTCGCCCGGTATAACGCGCTTCCGTCGAGAATTATATTATCTATCGTCACTGTCATTCCTGACACCATACTGGTATCCACTTTTTCTACGATATCTATCTTATGTTGAATATACTTCCCCACACCTTTCCCGATAGCGGTCCTTTCTTTCTCCGTAAGTTTATAAGGTGTCGTTATTTTAACCTCTTTGATATCCTCGGAGATCTGCATATGTTCCAAAGCGCTGAACCCGGAAGTTATAAGTTCTTCTGTCCATTTTTCATGCATCTCTTTTTTTATCGCCTCGGGTAGTATCTTCCCTATAAGCTCGCAGGCCTTTCGAACGGATCTTTCGTTTATAAGATCATCCAGATCCTTTTTTATCTGTTCCCCGCAGTTCTCCGCACGTTTTATTATCTGTTCGCTTTGGGCGCGGGCCTGTTCCATTATCCTTTCCTGTTCGGCTTTGGCATCTTCCAGAGACTTGATCCTGATATCAGCCGCTTCTATCCGGGCTTTTTCAATAGTCTCGTTATAATTCCTTTTAGCCTCCTCCTGTTTTACCCTGAGGGCGTTCTCTTTTTCCAGATAGGTCTCACTAAGGCTCTGCAGCTGGGCTTTGTCGATAGTAACTCTTTTAGCTATGATCTGTCTCATAACTATGACCAGTATCGAGAATATGAAAAGCTGAAAAAGTATGACCTGGATTATTAGCATGGATCGCTCCTTATCAGTTTGAAAGTTTAAAAAGTTTTAAAAGTTAAAAAGTTGCCTGTATACCCGAACATCGGTCTATCTCAAACCTTTTATCCTTTTAAACTGCTAATAGCATAGAGCACAGCATTGTACTGACTAATGCTCTAATCTTAATTCGCCTGCAGTGAGCAGTAATTCGTGCCTTACTAATAGTAACCAGTTGCCTGTTACCAGTAACCTACGTCTTTTTTCTGGTAACTGGTAACCGGTTTCTGGTAACTTTATTCAACTAGACTTTCGACCTTTTAACCTTTAAACCTTTTA
Source organism: Candidatus Omnitrophota bacterium (assembly GCA_043813915.1). GTDB lineage: Bacteria > Omnitrophota > Gorgyraeia > Tantalellales > Tantalellaceae > Aadella. Next base: position 1,844 of record JBDRKO010000046.1, on the reverse strand, counting down.
ACTTTTTAACTGTCTGCTACTTACTAAATAACTGAAATACCACCAAAAGTCCTATTATCGCCACGGCTTCCGCGAAAATAAGCACAATGGCCATGGCCGTAAATATCTTGGGTGCCGCCGACGGGTTACGTCCAAGCGCGCTTATGCTGGCAAAAGCGCTAGCCCCGAGAACAAAAGCGTTCCCAAGTATGCACAAGGCAAAGATCAGAATAAGCGACATATTCCTGGACATATACACCACCGCATTTAATTATACTAATATTCCCGTGTTAAACAAATATGTTTTCTCATGGTTCGATAACTATGGTCACTTTATCGTCTTCCATGGTAACAAGTCCGCGCCTGATAGGATATGTTCTGTTGTCGATATCTATATTTCCGGTCAAAAGCCTAGATATGATACGCTTATGATGTTTCTGGATCTCAAACACGCCTTGTTCTCCCGGGAGCACTATCCTTAGGGCTTTACCTTCAAAAACAACCTGTTGAGGATCTATCATTAAGACTTCAAGCATATTTTGGTTCTTGTTTGTATAAATGGGCGCGGTCATTTTGACCGAGCCGATCCGCGGCCACCGTGTTCTTCCGTTCTTTACGGCCGGCGGTGTCCGGTCCGATATCATTCTCCCCCGCCTTCCTCGCTATGGGGCAGTTCCTCTTTGAACTCTTCCGTCTCATTTTCTCCCGGAAAAGATGTTTTGCGCGCGTTAAGCATAATATCTTCCGTCATTTTGGCCTGCTGATGCCAAGTAAGAAAGAAGACCATACCAAGAAGTCCCATAAACCCGATTATGAGCAGAATAATGAACCAAGTGGTGCTGTTGGTCGGCGCGTCGGATTTAAGAACGGAATCTTCCAGCATTTCGGGTGCCGGCGGACCGCCGACGTATGTAAGGAGCTTCTCGAGCCTGTCTATATCCTCCTTCACCCTCTCCATGACCTTAAGGTTCGTGCGGTATACGCCTATATGCCTTTCACGGCTCACCGTGTTGTCGTTTTGCGATGTGCTTATCTCTTCAAGACGTTCATATATGGTATCGGCCATCTGCGCGGCCTCGGCATAATAATTGCTTTCCTGGAGACGGGACAGGATACGGTTCGTACGTCGGCTCAGAAGATCAAGGTCCGTATCGGGTATTTTCCAAATATCCTTTATCACGACTTCGAACACCTTTGTCTGACGGGGGCTGAGCTCCACCTCTTTTTCATACATATAATAGATGCTTTTTTTTTCGTCATATTCTATTTCAAGACCGCCTTCGTCGATGATGTCCCCGGGAGTTACTTCGTCCGGCAGGTATATTTTGACTTCCGTGGTCTTGAATTCCGTTTCCGAAGGGTTGACAGCTATTACACGCATCCTGATGCTGGCATGCGCGGCAGCACAAAAAGTAAGAACCAGCATTGTAGCGGTAATTACTTTTAACACTCGCATCTTATCCTCCCTATTTTGTTCATGTCCATATTAATAACTATACTATGCCGCATACACAAATACCAATGATGTGAGAATATATTTCCTCTCATCATTGGTATTTATGTCTAACCATGGAAATAGAATTCATAATGTTTCTTTATTTGTCGCTCTATATTCGGGCGTCCGCAAGGGCCGCCCCTGCTATTCACCAAATACCATCTACCAAATACTAAATACCAACTACCATTCACAATTTAAAGTTCATAGTTCGTAGACTTAGAGCTACTGTCAATCTCACCAAGGGAAACCAGTTACCAGAAACCTGTTACCGGAAAAAATCTCCGGTTACTGGTAACAGGCAACTGGTTACTTTTTACTATTTACCAAATACCATCTACCAAATACTAAATACCAACTACCATTCACA
>JBDRKO010000045.1:0-4483 GCA_043813915.1 Candidatus Omnitrophota bacterium | reverse complement strand
TTCCTCAAGAAGAAAAATATTCTTTAACAGATCAAATTCGTAGATCTTCCAGATCTGTATGTGCAAATTTGGCAGAAGGGTGGAGGAAACGAAAATATAAAGCTGTATTTATAAATAAATTATCAGATGCGTCTTGCGAAGCGGCTGAAACGCAGACATGGCTAGAATTTTCTTTTGCATGTGGCTATATAGCAGAAGATATTTTAAAGAGTTAGATGAAAAATACGAACATATATTTGCAATGTTGATGACTATGGATAAGAAGGCAGACTCTTTTTGCAGGTAAACTGTAGGATCGTCTTTCGTCCTTCTTCCTTCGTCTTTCATTACAAAAGAGGAGTGCTACTTTGAGGTATCTAGTCACCGGCGGATGCGGTTTTATAGGATCGAACTTTATCAGATATATGCTTAATAAGCACGAAGATATAAGCATTATTAACCTGGATAAATTGACATATTGCGGTAATCCTGAAAATCTGGAAGATATTGAGAGCGATAAACGCTATTCCTTTGTCAAAGGCGATATTTGCGATAAGACCGTTGTCGGCAAATTGATGTCGGAATCGGATGCAGCCGTGAATTTTGCCGCGGAATCACATGTGGATAGATCTATTAAATATCCCGATGATTTTCTTTTGACGAATATAATGGGAGTAAGAGTTCTACTAGACGCGGCAAGAGATGCGGGTGTGAAGAGGTTCATACAGATAGGAACAGATGAAGTTTACGGAAGCGTGGAAGAGGGTTTTTCCGTAGAAACGGATCCGTTGAGACCTAATAGTCCTTATTCGTCCACGAAAGCATCCGGCGATCTCTTGGCTCTATCCTACTATACGACATACGGCCTTCCGGTCATGGTTACCAGAAGTTCGAATAATTTCGGTCCTTTTCAGTATCCGGAAAAAGCCGTCCCGCTTTTTATCACGAATCTTATCCAAGATAAAAAGGTGCCTTTATACGGCGATGGTGAGAACGTCCGAGATTGGCTGTTTGTCGAAGATAACTGCGCGGCGATAGATGTCATACTTGAAAAGGGTATATCCGGAGAGCTATACAATGTCGGGGGAGGGACCCATTTAGCGAATATCGAGATGACCAATCGCATATTAAAACTGATGGGTAAAGATGAATCCAGCATTTGTCCCGTAAAGGACAGACCGGGGCATGACAGACGGTACGCGTTGGATTCCTCCAAAACGGAGGACTTAGGATGGTCGCGGAAGATGGATTTTGACGATGCGCTCAAATATACCGTTAACTGGTATAAGAACAATGACGTTTGGTGGAAACCGCTTAAGGAAAAGGCGGAGATTATTAGATGGTGAGTTGAGAAGAAACCAGTTTCCAGTAACCAGTTTCCAGGAGAAATGTTAATGAAAGAGTTTATGTTCGATTTTGAACGATTAGATGTTTATCAAAAGTCTTTGGGACTTGTAGATAGCATGTTTAGTGTATATAGGGGTTTAGATACAGAACATAAATACTCTATCGGGAGCAACCTTATCAGAGCTGCGTTTTCTGTGCCTAATAACATTGCAGAGGGAAACGACAGAAAATATGATAAAGAAAAAGTAAGATATCTTGACATAGCGTCTGGTTCTGCCCGAGAATGCATCTCCGTTATTACTGTGTTAAAGCGTCAGAAGTTAATAAAGGATGAATTGTATTGTGAATTAAGAGAACTTGTAAGAGAGATCACAAGCATGTTGCAAGGTTTAACGGCGAGCATAGAAAAAAGACAAAGAAAATAATTTCTGGTAACAGGTAACAGGTTACTGGTTTCACTTGGAAATAAAGCTTTATTTTGGAAGCTACTATGAAAATACTAATCACTGGATCCAACGGGATGTTAGGTAGAGCTCTTTGCGAAACGTTAAGATCAGGGCACGAGTTGATCGGGACGGATATTAATGTTAGTGACGGTCCGGATAAATTCTATATCGCTGATCTCCGGGAGAAACACGTAATAGACGATATGTTCGGCAAGGAACGTCCCGATATTATCATCCATGCCGCCGCGTGGACTGATGTGGATGGTTGCGAAGATGATCCCGAAAAGGCGAGAGAGATGAATGTGGAGGTTACAAAGAACGTAGCAGAAGCCGCGGGCAAAAACGGATCATTCCTGATATACATAAGCACGGATTTCGTTTTTAACGGGAAGAAGAATATCCCGTATACCGAAGAAGACGAGACCGCACCTGTAAACGTATATGGTCAGACTAAATTGGATGGAGAGCATGCTTTAGCGCGCCTTGAAAGGTATGCAATAGTTAGGACCAGTTGGCTGTTCGGCGGAAATGGTAAGAATTTTGTAGATACTATGGTAAATGCAGGAAAAGCGGAGAAAGTGATCAAAGTTGTTGATGATCAGATAGGTTCTCCGACGTATGCTAGGGACCTGGCGGTTGCGTTAAAAAAGATCGTGGAGAGACCGGAAAATTCCGCAAAAGAGATCTTTCATGTATCCAATTCAGGACAATGTTCCTGGCATGAATTTGCTAAAGAGATACTAAGAAACAATGTCAGTATCCAGATAAGCCCGATAACATCGGAAGAATTAAATAGGCCGGCTCCTAGGCCTAAGTTTTCTGTATTAGATAATAGTAAGTTCGAACGGTTTACAGGGCATAAGATGAGACCGTGGCAGAAAGCTTTGGGAGAATATCTTAGAGCAGTGAACAGTTTAAAAGGTTAAAAAGTTCGGAGTTCGTTGTTCGGAGTCGAAAATTAGAGTTACAGTCGATTTCTATTTGCTAGCGTTCTAACTACGAACTATGAACTATGAACTACCCACTACTAACTCTTTCACTGTTTACGAGTTACACTATGCGCCATGCTCTATGCCCTATGCCATTTTAAAGTTACAAAGGAACAGATCAGATGAATATTTATAAAACCTTGAAAGATAAAATAGCAAAGAAGAAGGCTGTTATTACCGTAATGGGATTAGGTTATGTAGGCCTTCCGATAGCGCTTGAATTCGCTAAAAAAGGGTTTACGGTTAATGGGCTAGATTCTGACAAGAGTAGGGTCGATCGCCTTAACAGAGGATCGTCCTATATCAGCGATATTAATGCCGAAGAACTATCAAAGATAAGGGCTAACAAAAGATTTAAAGCTACTACCGACAAAAAGGTTTTAGCAGGGTCTAATATCGTTATTGTATGTGTGCCGACCCCCTTAGGTAAAACACATAAACCGGATCTGTCCTTTATAATAAAGGCGAGCCGAACTCTAAAGGATTGTTTATGTGAAGGTCAGATCGTTATATTCGAAAGTACAACTTATCCCGGGACGACAAAAGAAGTGATAATGCCTATACTTGAGAAAAGCGGGTTAAAAGCGGGAAAGGATTTTTATCTGGCGTTCTCTCCTGAAAGGATCGATCCGGGCAACAAAGAATATGACTTCACGAACATTACAAAATTAGTGGGCGGGATAACTGAACGAGGCGGCAATATCGCTAAGTTGTTATACTCGTATGTAGTAAAAAAGGTCGTACATCTTTCCAGTACAGAAACGGCTGAAGTTACAAAATTGCTGGAAAATACATTTCGTATAGTGAATATAGGACTGATAAACGAATTTGCTAATCTTTGCAACAAGCTTGATATAGATGTTTGGGAAGTCATAAATGCGGCGAAAACAAAACCATTCGGGTTCATGCCGTTCTACCCGGGTCCCGGGATCGGCGGACACTGTATACCGGCGGATCCGATGTACCTATCCTGGAAAGCAAGAAAAGTGGGATTTGAGACCAAGATGATCGATCTTGCCGCAAAAGTTAACCGTAATGCGCCCGTACATGTTGTGCAGAGAATAGTGGAGATATTGAAAGGAGAAGAGAAAAAGATCAGGGGCTCAAAGATATTTATGGTCGGGGTAACCTATAAACGGGATGTGAACGACTTAAGAGAATCTCCCGCGCTGGATATTATGGAAATATTGATCAAGAAGGGCGCATCGGTATCTTATTATGATCCGTATGTTCCAAAATTCGACATTGACGGTATAAAAAAAAGTTCAGTAAAACCGACAAAGAAAATATTGAATATGCAGGATATTGTTGTAGTAGTAACGGACCATAGCTGTGTGGACTATAGAATGATAGCCCTGAACGCCGGATCGATATTTGACACCAGAAATATATTTGAAAGAAAAGGCATCAAGTCGGAGAATGTCGTAAAGCTGTAGAAATGGGTAGGAACGAAGGACGAGGGATGAAGGATGAAGGACGAGGAAAGAGAACGAAATAAAATAATAGGTGGGGTAAGGGATCTAGATGTCTATAAGGAGGCCTTTAGTACGGCTATGAGGATATTTGAGATCTCTAAGACAATTCCTCAAGAAGAAAAATATTCTTTAACAGATCAAATTCGTAGATCTTCCAGATCTGTATGTGCAAATTTGGCAGAAGGGTGGAGGAAACGAAAATATAAAGCTGTATTTATAAATAAATTATCAGATGCGTCTTGCGAAG
>JBDRKO010000044.1:0-8299 GCA_043813915.1 Candidatus Omnitrophota bacterium | reverse complement strand
TCGACCAGACGTTCTTTGAATTGCATAAAGCTCATCAAAAGGACCACATCTTCACTCGCATTTTCTATAGCCGTTACAAGAAATTTCACGTCTTTATAAGGCAGCATATAATAAAGCGCTGTCATAGGAACGCTCTTGCCCGTTAATTGTGTCATCAGCGTCCTCGCGTCTTCCGCTATCGACTGATTGGATTCTATGGCGTTCTTGCTTAAAAGCGCCTGTATAAGCGCGGCGCCTTCTATCTTCCTGGCCAAAAGAAGCCCTCCTTCGGCAAGGTTATCCTGATCCGAAATAGGCAGAACCCTGTTCACCTCCATGAACCGTTGAAGTTCCGAGTTCATCGTGCCGGTACTTTTGATGTTATTGCCCGTAGCGCCCACTATACCTACGGCGTCGGGTCTTATATTGATATCGGCGATAGACTCGAAAGCCGCGCTGTTATAAGTGTGGATCTTCACTATATCTTTTCCCCCAAGCATCTCGTTCAGCTGGCGTTCTTCCCATTCTTTGGACCCGACATCCCCTCTGCCGCCTTTTTTGAACATCTCGGCGGGAAGTATAAGGTCCACTTTATTTCCCGATAACGCGGGCAGATTCCTATTAACGGCATCAAACACCGCGTAGAGATCTTCCTCTATACCGCTCTTTGCGTAATCGAATCTGACCACGGCTTTCTTATCGGCACCGGCAGAAACAGGTTTTTGTACTTTGTATTCCGTTCCCTGCGCTATCTTCATAACATCACCGGCGGTTAAAGTAGCTATCTCTTTCCCGCTATCAGGTTCCGTCAGTGCGACCGAACCTTCCGTTACGACGATCATATGTTCCCTCCCTGCCAATATCCCTGGGGCGGGAACGCTTTCGTTGCCGATCATCGCAAGTTCATCAGCCGCGGTAACATTACCGTTCTGACCTAGTGACATGACCACACTGCTCGTATACAAAGCAGTATCGGTCCCCTCGACCTTTTTCCCTTCGCTCAATACGACACGTACCGGGGTCTTGGTCTCTCCGAAAGCCTCTTCCAAAGGATATGTCCTGATCACTTCCGCTTTACCGTCCGATATAACCGTATATTTATCGACGGTTGCCGGGATAAATACCGACCCACCGTTCTCAAGAGTGACCGGTTCCCGGCCTTCCACCCGTACCTCAGCTTTTCCTTCCACTATAAGCAGTTCGTTATAAACACCACTGTCATTTGTTATCGCTATAGACCCTCCGCCGTCATTAAGAGTGATGCGTTCGGCGCTTGGAAGGACTTTTGACGCCTTAATAAGCGATTCCAGTTGCGCGTTCTGGGCGCCTTCCGGAGTTATGTCTTTTGGCTGAAGTATAAACTCTTCCGGTTTAGCGACAACCCGCGCGTCATCCCAGAAAAGATCGTTATTGACCCAATGATCGATATCCGCATTGGTAACTGTCTTCCTGATCTTCGGGTTGCCTTGTTCTGCGTCCCATACAATAGGCGTAAAATAATCCGCCATGCTGTGCGTATTGTCGGAAGTCTGTTGGGGCTCTACAAGGAACGTGTGCCGCTGACCTTGCTCGTCGGTCACCACTTTAACTATCCACGCTTCGTTCTTCGGAAGTTCCATCAAACCGCTTATACCTATACCGGCTTCTTTAGGATGAGTCTGAAGAGATAGTCCGAAAATGCCGTGCACATATCCCGCAAGGGATTGTATGACCATACCGTCTTCCAGCTCTATCTCATTAAGCACGCTGGTTATATTCTTCCTTATCATGGCGATATCGTCGAACAGCATTTCGACATTCACGCTATCGGGAAAATATTGCCGCATGGCGGATACTGCCCTGTTTATAGTCTCATCGGATGTAGTAAGCGCCCATTTGTTGTCGCCCTGCCTGATGGCCCATTCTTCATAATGGCCAAGATACCGTTCAAACTCTTCACGGGTAAGAGCCTTTTTAAGGCTGAACTTGAGGCGGGCTATATTTTCCCATTCATCTTTAAGCCACTCGGCAAACCGCTCTTTTCCTACATCTTTTATTTTTTCATTAAACCCCATGTATATTTTATCGGGGAACCGTGTCGCCAATGTCTTAGTAAAGAACGGTTTCTCTGTATAATTGCCTTTAAGCGATAACGCGTTCGGGTTCGCCTCTATGAACTGTTTAAGAGTAATGTCCGTATCATTTATTTTTGACACTGCTTGGGGATTGCGCGCGGATACCACCGTTACACCGCTCCATATTTCGGCTATCATCCCTTTCAGCTTAGCAAGTACGGCATTCGCTTTCCCCGCCCAGGGATACATCGCATGATATTGCGTAACCAGGATAGCGCTGTTGCCGATGACTGTAGCTGTCGGTGTTTTATCCGTTTTTCCCGTGCCTTCAAATACTTTCTTGGCAAGGTCCGGAATTATTTTTGTCACGCCGATCTCTACTATATCTTTAGCTCTATCCATCGTATCCGCCATAGCGTAATTCCTGAATTCCGGAGCGTTTCCGGACGGACGAAGATGAGAGATCTCTCCATTAGCGAATTGTATTTTTACCCCGTCCAAGATGTTAATATTCGTTATCTCCGGAAATCCGTATGCTCCGAAAACACTTTCTAAAAGCTGTTTTACCCTGAACCATTCGGCGCTATCCCCGTTCTCTTGTATATAGCTAATAGGAAGCGCTTCCGCGGAGAAAGTGTCACCGACAAGTCTTTCAACGGTCCCGTTAGCAAAATCCACGGCGACAACATTTGTATCCTTCAGTTCGGGAGATATAGATCTTACTGTTCCTTTCATAAGAGCGAACGCTTCGTCACCTTCCACTCCGAATATCTCCGTAAATTTGTCGAATACTCCGGCACTGTTCATCCTATGCGCGCCGGTTACCGGTTGTCTGAGTTTTTGATCAATAAGTTGTCCTACCGTTAAACCTTCCTGTTTCGCCAAAGTTATAGCGGCAAGAAGCGGGAGGACCGCGTCGCGGGAAGCGAGTTTGGTTATCGGAGCCCTTCCTTTTTCTATAACCCAATCACTACCGAGCAGATATCCCCCGTTAGCTTCCCAGCTAACCACTTTTGCCGTCGGGTTCTGTATCAATTCATCCGACATGGCTTTAACTACATAAGGCGATCCTATCCTTGTCTGCACAACTTTTACTCCGCTCTTCTCCAATATAGCGGGCACCGAATCATTCGTGCTTACCGGAAAAGCCGCGAAATCGGGCTTCAGGAACATCGTAACAAGCGCGCCGAGTTTATCCCCGGTAAGGAAATTACCGTTCTCGTCAGCCAGAAGCGGCCTGTCCGAATCCCCGTCCGTGGATATTATGACGTCCGGCTTATGCTCCTCAGCTATCTGTTTGAGCATAACTTCCATCGCAGGCGTAAGTTTTTCGGTATCTATAGGCACGAATATGTCGCTCCTGTTCACTACCACGACTTCCGCTCCCATCCGTTTGAATATCTCGTGTATGATATCGCGCCCCACGGCCGAATGCTGCCAGAACGCGACTTTTACGCCTTCCAGAACATTGCGCGGGAAAGCATCTACATACCTACTAACATAACTCTCAGTGGCTTCTGCCTCTTTGGCGGTCTGATCATATTGAGGCGCGTTCTTGAACGCTCCGTCAGTATCGAAAATAGATTCCGCCTCAGGACGGGAATATTCTGACACACGCACATTCGCTACCTCAGCCAGTATGCCTGCTTCATCCGATTTAAGCACTTCTCCGTCCCTTTTGGTATATTTAATGCCGTTCCGGTCAAAAGGTATATGACTTCCCGTTACCATTACATTGACTTCCCCTATTCCTGTTCCTTCTACGAAAACAGCGGGGGACGGCATAAGCCCTATGAACTTCGGTATCGCGCCGTAATCCTCCACAGCCTTCCCTACGGCCGTCATTATACGCGGGGTGCTTGGCCTGCGGTCGCCGCCTATAACTACCACTTCCCCGGGCTGAACATTCTGCGACCTAAGAAATCCTTGTGTGTCTATGTAAACCTCCATATCCGTCATGACAGCTATGAGGCCTCTCAACCCGCTGGTCCCGAACTTAAGAGGTGTGAGCCTCGCTGAAAGATCGCGGTATCTTGCTACTCTTGCGGCCCAAGAAGCAGGAACTTCGTTGAAATCCATCAGTCTCAACAGAACGATCGCTCTTGCTTCGTCAAGACTTATACCTCTTATATCGCTTAAAGCTTTTGCCGCGTCTTCCGGATCTTCTTTTGTTAACTCCCCCGCTTCCAACTGCGCAATATACCTTTCTTTCTCCTCTTTCATTTGTCCTATCGTAGCGGTTTTGACTATATCCGCCAATTGAGGATATTTATACTGGTTGTCATAAACATACGCCCCGGTCTTCCCGTCCGGACCCTCCTTCCAATCATAGTCTCCGTTCCTTGTAATATCTGTCCGCATAGCAATACGCCCGTACCCCGGAACAAAAACATGCGCAAGTATTTTACCTTTTGTAAGATTTACTTCCGGATCAACAGCATTGTAGGATATTGCTCCAGCAGCATTAAGTTTTATAATACGGCTTCCTACTATTATGGAGTTCTCAGCGTATACTTCATCTAGTTTGGAATTTATAACAACACAATTTACAAGTTTTCCTTTTTTGATCGTGGAATTCAATATAACCGAATTGTTAATTTCCGTATTTCCCGTATCAGACAAAGCGTCTACCCATTGATCTTCGTCTATACCAAAAAATGTCCTAGCGGTTTCTCCTTCCGGAGACTTTTCGGTGAGCAGCAACATACCGCTATAATAGTACTTGTTCTGCCCATAATCCCACCATAAGGAATCTTTTCCAACATCCGTAAACCCAATTTTTCTACTTAACCCTGACATAGAAAAACCATCCGAGCTTGTAAACTCATTCCAGAGATCATTCACGCGATCCCATTGTTCTCCTGCTTGCTTAGGATCTTTATTTTTTTTCTGCATTGCAGCCATATACTCTTCCTTCCCAGAAGTAAGCGGCTGCCACCAATCCGGGTCGGTATCTAAACTGCCCTTCCCATTGACAAGAGCATCTTTATGTTCCTTCATATCGATCATGGCTTTTAGAAAAGCGAACGAGACAGAAAAAGATCCTATGCTTTTGTAAGCTTCCTCGGCCCCTTTCGGTAAAACCTCTCTTATCTGCTCTACCAACCATTTTTCGCGCTGTTTGATATCACCATTATCATCCGGGATAAGCACCCCATACGATTCTATACTCTTATCCAAAGGAACAAGTTGCCCGAATATCTCTACATGATGACCGGTATTAAACGCGATATCCTGTTCGTTTATTATCACTTGATCGCCCCAAAACACGGTTAATCTGTTTTTTCTGGACGGCGCGTATATATTGGTTTCCCTAATGGCAGCTTCGATAATAGTCATTCCAGAAAGATCGATAAGCGGTTTAGATCCATTTTCTACCAATGGTAGAGGCGCTGTACGCGTACCTTTTCCTGCGGTATGCATCATAAAAACACTTTTGTCCTTACAGAAAGAAAGAAAAGCGGCAACTAAAGCTTCCACCTCTTCTGCCCCGGTGAGTTTCGCGTCTACGCTAATAAGACCCCATTCTCGTGCCTTTCTGGCGGCCTGTACATACCCGTTCAATGTACCAAGCCCATTTCCCGCCCCTTTATCCCAATTAGATTCAGATACCGAGAACACATAAGAATCTTTTTTTGCCACTACCCCGGATCCGTGCCTATTATCATCGCCGGTAAGGCTGTTCTGCATATAATCTGTTAATGAATCCGAAGAACTCGTTATTATCAAAACATCCGGACCTATACCTGCTGAACTAGAATCCGCCATTTTTTTCGCGTTCTCAATAAGTCTCTCTCGTACTGCCGCCTTTTCGTTCACCTCCGAGCCCATGGACCCTTTCTCACGCGGGTTATCCCACTCTTCTTTAAAGATCTTTTCCGCTACAGGTTTGAATTTAGCGAATACGTCAGCGTTCCTTGTTCTGCTTTCGGGGACACCTTTGTGTTTGGCTACCGCTTTTATACCCTTCCACATCTCTTCAAGATAGACCCCCAAAAGATCTTTCTGGTAGGCCTCGCTGTTCCATCTCTCTTCCCAGGTTTCCGGTTCATTTTCCTTAAGGTTCTTCTTTACTTTTTCTAGCCACAGATCGGTATATATTCCGACGGTTTCCCGGTATATATCTTCCACCCTGTCAATGAACGTGGCTGTGGCTTCTTCCATTCCTTCTATGCTCCCCATTCCTTCTATGCTCCCCAACCTGGCGGAAAGTACTTCCAACTTCCTGATATCACTATCATTAAACAGCAGGTTACCATACGCTATCCTGTATAGCGGTGATACCAGGTCAGCTGACACCTGCGCCATCGTTTCCTGTTTTGATGTCATCCCCGGTATAGCGGCGTTTTCCGAGATCATATCTTCTATGGATGTCCGCTGATTGGTCAACACTTTTATATAAGGCGTTTCAACGTCTTTGGTTATTTTAGGCATGACAACAACGTAAGAGACGCCTTCTTTTTCGAGAAGGTTCTTCATTCCGCGCGTGTGAAACCCTCCGGCGATAAGCACGCATCTATCCTTGCCCTCTTTTTTCATCTGGTCCAAAGTATTATCAATGAGCGCTTTATCCCTCTTCATAGCTATTTCGTAGAAACTTACCATGTTCGGCAGGTTGCCGCTTATCTCCGAGGGAACGTCGCCTATGGAATAGTTGAGGTTATACTGATCTGACAGGCCGTTTATAAAGCCCATTACGTCCTCTATCGACGCTTTTCTCGAATATTCCTTGAAAAGATCGTAATCGTCATTCGTGAGTTCGATATTTACGAGGTCCACATACATATCCACGATCTCCGCGTCCCTGTCCAGCGTCCTTTCCGTATCCGAGGTAAAGAACTTGTCCTTAAGCGCCCTCTGTATAGCGTCAATCTCCTTGAAAAGCTGTTCGTTATCAATACCGTCATAAAGTTTCGTGTATATATAGTAGTAGAAAAGGTTCGGGTATTCCTGGACCATGTTTATGTTCTTCGCCTTGGCCAAGTCTCTCAGGTAAGAATAAAAATCAACGGCCTTTATGTGGCCCTTTTTGAACCTTATCGACTGGGCTACCAGTTCGGCCATCTCTTCTTTGGGAAGTTTTTTACCAAGCGTATCTATATAGGTGCTTCTCTCGGAATCCACGATATCGAAATCTATCTTATCTTCATACTCAAGCGTCTGCGTGAGCTTCTTGAAATTCGGGTACTGTTCGATATCCAGGCCGCTTTTACCGCATACTTTTTCGAGATACGCCGCGTAATCGCTGAGCTCTATCTCTTTGGAATCGAACGCGCGTATCTTCGCGTCCAGTTCTTTGAGCTTGGCGGGATATATGATAGATTTAAGGCGGTTGACCACCGAACGGGTGTCGTTGAAATATTTTTCTATCAATGTCTTGTATGGGTATACTTCGGTGAACGCTTTGAGGTTCTTGATGTAATAATCTCTGGTTTCCGCGCCGAATATCGTTCCTTCATAATCCGAGTTGATGGAGAAGAATTCCGCACCCGTTATCTCGCCTTTTTTCATAAAATACGTCGCTACTTCCTTGCGTATCTCGGCGTCGGGGAAAGCCCTGAACCAAGCGGTATCCACTATACCTTCCGCGCCTTCGACGGATATCATGCTCATACCGCATTCCGAAGAGAGCTGTTCGAGTATCTTGTTGATATTCATCTGCGCTTCAAAATTACAGTGCGCGTCCTGTATATGGACTATTGTCCTTCCGGACTGGCCGAGATACTGGTCCTTTATCGTTCCCGTATCGATCGCTATACCGATCTTGGCCGGGATAAGGGGTCCGTCCTGCACAGCCGCGTCAGGGGCGGTCTTGTCTTTACTGACAGCGGCGAAACTTACATTATACAGCGCGAATGTAAGCACCAGGATAAGGCTTATCGTCTTGATAAAAGGATTATTTTTTTTGCTAAATACGCTCATGTTCATACCTTCCTTTTTGTATGGCTACATAACGAATATTGTAAGTAGAGAACTCATTTAGTATAACATATCAAAGGGCATTTAAAGCAAGTCTATCTTACTTTTTTATGTTTTACTTTCTTTGCATATTCAGTATACGTTATTGGACAAAAAAAGTCAACGGTTTCATTGCTAACTATTTTAAACCCTAACTAAAATACCCCTATGGTGGTCGGGTTTGTCTAGACAGTTTTTTGTCTAAAATAAGGTGGTTTTTTACAGCGGTAGCAGCCTTTCTTTCTTTTTGGTCCTTTTTCTTTCTTTGTTAATATTGTGGATATGTTCATAACCCTCTACGCCGTCTT
>JBDRKO010000043.1:0-3354 GCA_043813915.1 Candidatus Omnitrophota bacterium | reverse complement strand
ATGACGGAGTGGGAGCTGCAATGACGAGTGGAGATAGAAGGACGAGTTGCTACCTTGTCATTCCGACCGATTTCTGCGAAGCTTTAGCGAAGCAGAAGAGTGGAGGAATCCGGTTAAACACAAGAAAGATCTCTCGACTCGTTACACTCGCTCGAGATGACAGGGTGGGGACCGTTCACCGCAGACGAATTACGAATAGAGCATCAGTCAATATAACGCTGTGCTCTATGCCCTGTGTCCTATGCTAAGTTTCACGGCTCACTACTATTATGAAGCACGAATGTGACATCATACTGCTGAGTTATGAAAATCCGGAACTCTTGAAAAAATGCGTTGAAAGCGTGCTTGATAATACGCGCGTCCCGTCCCGTCTTATTATCGTAGATAACGATAGCAAGGATGAGGAAGTTAAAAAGTATATCAACGGAATAGAGGGAAGAGGGAAAATAGAGGTAGAAAAAGTATTCAACTCTGCCAACGCCGGGTTCGCTGGAGGGGTAAATAAAGGGCTTGAACTTTCAACAGCTCCCTTTTCATGCATACTGAATAATGATTGTGAAGTTCATGATGGTTGGCTATCAGAGATGATGGGGGTAGCGTCCAAAGAGGAAAGAATAGGGCTGGTGAACCCGCAAAGCAATACGTTCGGATGTCACGATCCGGTGTCGGTGCGCGATAAAAAGGGCAGGTTCATTGAACTGGGTCACGCCATAGGGTTTGCATGTCTTATCAAAAAAGTGGTAATAGAGAAGATCGGTTTCCTGGACGAGGCCTACGCCGGGGTCTGCTATGAGGATACGGATTATGCCTGCCGCGCTCAGGAAGCGGGTTTTATATCCGTTATGGCCGAAGGGGCTTATGTATACCATAAGGAACAGGCCTCAAGATCCGGGCTATCCGGAAAAAATGAGATATACAGGCGTAACAGAGAATTATTCGAGTCGAGATGGGGGAAACTGTTAAGGATGCTTTTTCTGGAGGACTCACCCAAGGAAGGCCGTATCATAGCTGATTACGCGGTCATTAAAGAAACTGCCAGAGAACGGGTCATAGTGGATATGTGGATGCAAGGGGAAAGAGAAAAAGCGATAAATGATGCTATAGAAGAAGCCGGGATCATACGGCATGCCGATGTGGGTATCAAGATATTCCCCTCCGGGATCAGTCCCGTTGCCGTCATAGCTAAAGTGCTTACGAAGAAAAAAAAATATGCCGCTATCCTGACCAGAAATATTTTCATATTCAGGATATTACGGGTTTTTGGGTTCTTACGCGGGACTGAAGTGTTCTTGATAAAGGAAAAGAGCGGCTTATCGGACCGTAAAAATGTCATCCATATGGGTGACATTCCGTTCCTGCCGCGAAAATTGAGAGAGATATGATGTTCGGTAAGAAAAAAAAGACATTATTCAGGGTTATTATCGGTATTTGGGTCGTGCTATGGCTGTTCTTTCTTGTGAGAGAGGATAAGGATGATCAGTATGGGGATATGATGCGTTTATTTAAAGCCGGCCGGCCCGATAAATACCGTCTGGTTCTGGGGCCGGAACTTTACGATCTGCTTGTTCTATGCAAGGAAAGTATGCCGCTTGGATCGACCTACAAGCTTTCAGGATTCGAAAAATTCTCGATACACGAGGTCAGGGCCAGGTATTTTCTGTGGTCCCTCGTATCGGTGGATAAGGATCCCGATTACGTAATATATTTTAAAAGTGATCCCAAGACATTGCCGGGTTATGAAAGATGCGGTGGGTCCGCGGCTTTCGGCAGTCTTTACCGAAAAATAAGGCGATAATATGGGTTTCATCATATCTTTATTGTTACTGGAAATTACCGGTATTTTCTTTCTCAGTAATATCATAACGAGAGCAAGATACCGATACTCCTTGACCGAATTGGTGTCTCTGTCTTTTTTTATAGGTGTGTTCTTTATTTCCTTTCAGACGCTCATGCTGTATTTTTTAGGTCAGGATCTGAGACTGCCACATGTTGTAGCTATGCCTTCGTTGATGCTGATCCTTGTCCTGTCCCGTTATCTTTCCCGGCCGGAAAGGATGAAGGATTTCAGCGCGGCGCCCGTAAAACCCGGATATACATATTTGGAGAAAGCCTTATTGCTCGGCATTATCCTTCAGCTTTTATGGGTCATCTTTCTTGTTCTGCCCACACCTGTTCATTCTCATGACGCGGTAGCGAACTACGCGCTTAAGGCCAAAATGCTGTATGCGGAAGGTATGGTGCCCGCGGGGTTTTTTAGCCTCAGTGAAGCGACTGTTTCTCATTCGGACTATCCGCCGCTTCTTCCTTTTTTAATGAACTGGATATATTCTTTTACCGGGTTTAACGATCTTTCCGTTAATATGATCATGCCGGTACTGTATGCCATGTTCCTGCTGCTGTTCTATTCGCTTATCAGAAAATTGTTCAGCAGAACTTATTCACTTATGACCGTCTTTTTGTTGGCTACTATACCGCAGCTATATGATTATGCGGCAATAATACACACGGACCTGATCCTTACGGCTCTGGTGACCTGCGGATCGGTCTACTTTTTTCTGTATATGAGAAGCGGCAGCAGAACGCAGGCTTTACTTTCTTCGGTCCTCTTCGGAACGGCCCTGTGGGTCAAGAACGAAGCGATCGTCTTTGTCGGGGCGTTCCTGCTTGTGTTTTTTATGTATTCCGTTAAGCGGGAACTGTCAGGCACAAATAAAAGGCGATATAATGACCTTATCGCTGTTTTGACGACGATCGCGCTCATGGCCGGGCCATGGTTCTTTGTTAAAAGCTGTCAGGCTTCCGTTAATAGTGACATGAGTATCGCGGAGATGACCTCAAACAGGATACTCGCGAATGTCAAAGATATCCCGGTGCTTTTGGACCTGTTTCAGCAGGAAGTGTTCGGGCCGAAAAAATGGAATATATTCTGGGTCATGGCCGGAGCAGTGTTCATATGGAAAAGAAAAGACCTGTGGAGAGAGAACCAGCTTTATGTTACGCTTTTTATCCTGGTTTCAGCCGCCGGATATTTCGTGGGGTACATGATGACAACAGGTAATAACCTGTTCTTTTATGTGAATACGACCATATCACGGTTCATGCTGCATTTTACGGGTATTACTTTGTTCGCGGCGGCGGTATTGTGCGGGGAAGAGACAGAGAAGATGGCTAATTAGGGGGGAGAGTCAGGGAGAAAATACGAAGGAAGAAGAGTATTGGACTATAGACTATTGAATAAAGTTACCAGAAACCGGTTACCAGTTACCAGAAGAAAGACGCGGGACGAGAGATAAGTGGTAAGTATTAACGATTTAAAAGTCGAAGATGGAAGTTCTGAGGACACTCTTCCCGTGG
>JBDRKO010000042.1:0-20160 GCA_043813915.1 Candidatus Omnitrophota bacterium | reverse complement strand
TTGCGGTTATCTCGGGTGCTTTCATTTTGGGCGCTTTATCGAACTGCACTTTATCCGAAGGTATCTCTACATATTCCTCAAATTCCCTGTTTATATAACCGGACTTGTTCCCGTTCCAAAAATATGTTACATGCCCGAACTTTTGCGTTTCCGATATAGCGAACATCGGCACTTTTTCGGTAACAAGATATTCGCTCACGGTCCTGTCTATCTCGGGAGGCATGACAAGATAATGTTTGGGCACGTGCATATCCCCGTCATACTCCATCATCCCGGCATACAGCACGTCCGGATATCTTTCCCTGTCAAATTTATCGAACTTTTTATCTTCAAAAGCGCGCGATATTTCGATCGCCCTGTCACCCCTAAAATTGAAGAACACTACGGGGTCGCCGTCATTGATAGTCCCTACGGGTCCTTTATCGTCCACTATGACGAACGAGTCCATATATTGGTCCGTCATCCCCGGATCTTCATCGTAATAGGTCTGAACAGCTTTTTCCGCGGATGGGAATGCTCTCCCCTTACCTAGGACATGCGCATCCCACCCTCTTTTTACGATGCTCCAATCCGCTTCATACCTGTCCATCGTGGTCACCATGCGGCCGCCGCCAGAAGCTATTCTGTAATCGTACCCTTTTTCCGAAGATATATTCCTGAGCACTTCTTCGGTCATCTTTATGTATGTCAACGCCGATCTCTCGGGGACATCCCGTCCGTCCAGAAGAATATGCACGCGTACACGTTCCACTTTTTCTTCGGACAGTTTTTTTACCATAGAGAACAGATGCTCTATATTGGAATGCACGTTCCCGTCGGACAAGAGCCCTATAAAATGGAATGTTCGTCCTTTTTTCCCGGCTTGATCCGTCAGGCTTTTCCATTCTTCGGTCGTGTATATCGATCCATCAAGAATAGCCCTATTGACCCTTTTAGCGCCCTGATCAAAAACACGTCCCGCACCCAGAGCGTTATGCCCGACCTCGCTGTTCCCCATATCTTCATCCGACGGAAGCCCTACGGCAGTGCCGTGCGCGTTCAAGGAGGTGAACAATTTGCTTTTAAATAGTCCATGCAGACACGGCGTTCGTCCGACATAAAGCGCGTTGGAATCATCATCCTTCCCCAATCCTACACCGTCCATTATAATAAGAAGAAGCGGCCCTTTTCTCGGTGTGAATCCCTGAATTTTTTTCAGACTTAATTCCACTCGATTTCCTCTCGTTCCGACTGTGTCAAACCCGTCATCTCACCGGGATGCTGCAGTCTTTCCGTCTTTCTTCTGTAACCTTCATCTATCCAAAATTCTTCCTCTCTTACCGAACCATCGCCGTTCACTCCTCTCACAAAAACACGTCCCTCAAAGACAGCGATGGCCGTCGTATCACCCGATGCTTTAACCTGCCATCCGGTCCCTCGGGCCCCGCAGACAGCCGAGGGAGTGCGGACAAGAAAGGTCTCTCCCTTTTTAATATCCTTCAGAACGACCTTCACCTCGCCTGATGTGAGTTCCAACCCTTCGCCGCGCCCCGGCCCCAATACAACATAACTGTTCTCCCCGATGCGGGCCATATTGGTCTTCGCGCGTCCGAACGCTATATCGATATGGGCTTCTTCTCCGGTAGTTATGTTCGTAGCTTTCGCCAAGATCATTCCGGGCGATTTTTCCGCCGGACTTTCGGAACCCGGGAGAACTATATCTACGCTTCCCGCGTAAGAGGACACCATCACGGTCTCATCAAGCGTAAAGGCCGGCATACCCCCTATCAAGACGGATACCGCGCATATCAAAAAGATCAGTTCTTTCTTCACCTTTAATCCTTTTCCCGTATCCCGATCATTCGCCTTTGAACATAAGTTTCCAGGGATGTTTTTTAAGGTCCTCGCTGAACTCTTTGAGATTTTCCGTGGCATCGGTTATATTGACCACTATCTCGTCCAGGTTCTTCTGATTATCGGTCACGACTTCCTTTACCTTGACCAGTATTTTGTCCAGGCTATCGGCTATATTGTCGGCCTTTTTCATTATTATTCTTGACTGCACGGGATCTTCACTTTTCACAATGTCCCCGGGAATAACGAATTCTTCTGACCCGCCGGGAGTGAGCCCCACATAAGCATCGCCTACAAAACCGGAAGTAGCGATATACGCGATGGAATCCTTACGTACTTTCGCGTCCGTCTCTATTTCTAATGTGCATTCGACCATGGTCCCTTGATCGTAAGTGAATGCTATTTCCCTTACTCTCCCGACCTCGATACCCGATAGTTTGACTATCGCGTTGGGTTTA
This sequence comes from Candidatus Omnitrophota bacterium, assembly GCA_043813915.1. GTDB lineage: Bacteria > Omnitrophota > Gorgyraeia > Tantalellales > Tantalellaceae > Aadella. Next base: position 17,869 of record JBDRKO010000042.1, on the reverse strand, counting down.
AGGTCGCCCGCATACTCGAAGAAAGTTTTAAGATCGTATGTCTCTTTTTTGAAAGAGGCCGTTTTCACCAAGAATACCGCGGCAACGGCTATCGCGACGGCAACAACAAGTCCGGCTTTGATCTCATTTGAAAATCTCATCGTATTTCTCCTTGTCTAACGCTCGGTTAGGTGTCCGCGGAAATAAGCCCGCTATCCCTTTAATTCATCAGTTTCTCGAGATAATCGTCTTTCTGCTGGAAGAAACGGATAGGACCGTCATGTTCCCCGTTTATGAATTGCTGCACTATTTCGCTTTTTGAATTTTTTATCTCGTCCGGGGTGCCGACCTCCAGGACTTTGCCTTCGTAAAGCATAGCTATCCTGTCGGCTATCATCATCACGCTTTTCATGTCATGGGTCACAACAACGCTGGTTATGGATAATTTCTGGGACAGGTCCATTATCAGTTTGCTGATAACACTGGCGACTATCGGATCCAGTCCCGCGGTAGGTTCGTCATAGAACACTATTTCGGGATCCATAGCTATCGCCCTGGCTAATCCGACGCGTTTTCTCATTCCTCCGGAAAGCTCGCTGGGCATAAGGTTCTCAAACCCCCTGAGTCCCACAAGTTCCAGTTTCATTTTCACTATTATGTCTATGACATTTTTATCCAGGCGGGTATGTTCCCGGAGCGGCAAACTGACGTTCTCCGCCACGTTCATAGAATCAAACAGCGCCGATGATTGAAAGGACATCCCGATCTTTTTCCTTACCTCGTCAAGTTCTCCCCCGTACATATCGGTGATATCGCTGCCCAAAAGCACTACTCTGCCGGAATCGGGTTTTAAATTACCTATGATATGCCTCAGTAAAGTGCTTTTGCCGCAGCCTGACCCGCCCATAATAACAAAGGTCTCACCTTTGAACATTTTCAGGGTTATGCCTTTGAGGACCTCTCTCGAACCGAACCTCTTGGTCAATTCTTTTACTTCGACTATGATATCTCCGTTATCCATAATTATCCGCGTCCGTTATCCACAATGCCCTTTTGGCCGCCATTGATCACTTTGAACTTACTTTTGTCCCGCGCGGTCAATTCACCGATGACCCGGTCTAAAGACCGGGGCTTGTTCCAATTGATCCTGCAGTGTCCCGCCTGCCCCGAGCTTGTCGAGGGGAGCTCCGGCTATTTCCCACCCGCTAAAGCACGGGGCTTCGCCGGGGCGAATGGGTAAGACGTGATCTCATTTACATGTTGCCGAAATAGAACAGTCCCGTAAGAAAACAGTCAAAAACGACTATAAGTATAAAACTTATCACTACGCTCAGAGTTGTGGACCTGCCCACTCCTTCGGCTCCGCCCCGCGTCCCTAATCCGACATAACTCGCTACCATTGCTATAGTGACACCGAACACCGCGCTTTTCACTAAGCCTGTCCATACGTCTTTCCATGCCATAAGATCAAATGAGAACGTCATATATCTGTAGATATTGAGATCCAGGCTAAAAACGCCCACAATGAACCCGCCGAATATACCGACCATATCGCTTATGATAGTAAGGCATGGCAGCATGATCAGAAGAGCCAGGAACCTCGGGACCACAAGAAATCTCACAGGGTCAAGGGCCAGGGTCTCCAACGCCTCGATCTGCTCGGAAACTTTCATCGTCCCCAATTCCGCGGCTATAGCGGACCCTACCCTTCCCGCGACGACCAAAGCGGCAAAGACAGGGCCTAATTCCCTTGCCATGCTTATGCTTACCATCGGCGCCACATATATGGCGGCACCCAGCTGTTTCAGCTGATACGCGCTCTGCATCGCTATCACTATGCCCGTAAAAAGTGATATAAAGAATATGATGACTACCGATTGCACCCCCACAAAGACCATCTGCTGAAAAATGCTTTTACGGCTTGCGGTCTTTCCGTTGAACGGCCCTGCTATGATACACCATACGGTGGTCACAAAAAGCGCCAGTACATCTACCGTGCTTCTATACAGATCTATTGCCGATCTTCCCATGTTCTCTATAAATTTCATTTTTATCACCCCGCCGGATAGCGGACCGCCCGGCCTGATCGCAGAGGTCTAATGCGGAGCATGCCTTTAACTTTTCAGCGCATCTCCCTCATCTTCGAATATCTGGAAAAGTTTATCTAGTTTGGTTATCTCGAACAGGCCTTTGACCTTGCTGGAAAGTTTCAAGAGCTTTATTGCGCCGCCCGATCTTTTGATATTCTTGTAGGCTTCTACCAAAGTCGCCAGACCGGAACTATCCATATAATCCACTTTGCCCAGATCGACAACTATCGTCTTACTGCCGGATACAGCTATTTTGTCCAAGTATTTCTTAAACTCCGGTGACGTAATTATATCGACATTCCCTTCCACCCTCACTACAGATATCCCATTCTTGTTCTCGGACCTGATATTCATAAGCTATCCTCTTCCTTGTTTGTTTTCGGATCTGAAGTTTTTGGTCATTATCACGCATCTGCCGTTCTTCTTATATTCTACGCTGTCCATCAGATGCGTGAGAAGGTAAACTCCTCGGCCGCATTCCTTAAGAAGGTTCTCGTCCAGGGTCGGATCCGGTATCTTTTCCGGATCGAACCCTTCTCCTTCATCTTCTACGCATATCCTGACAAAACTGTCAGTAATCTCTATTTCCACGGTCACTTTTTTACTTATATCAAACTTATTCCCGTGCATCATAGCGTTCCTGAGAGCTTCTTCGAAACCTACGTGTATCTCGAAGATCACATCTTCGTTAATACCCTTTTCCCTAAGAGCATTAATAAGTTTTCCGCTTTCTTCTTTCAGAAGATGACTATCGTTAGATATAACGTTCTTCATGCGTCCGTCATTATTCCTTATATACTCCCATAACCCTGTATTTACGGTAACGTCCGTCCAAAAGTTCATCCACGGACAGGGCGGAAAGCTCTTTAATGTTTTCCAGTACGATCTTCTTTATGTTCCGGGCCGCTTGGGCCGGGTCCCTGTGAGCTCCTCCCAAAGGTTCCGGAACAATACCGTCTATTATACCGAGTTTTAAAAGTTCGGGAGCCGTGAGTTTCAGTGCTTCAGCCGCCGAAGGTGTTTTCGAGTTCTCTCTCCACAGTATTGCGGCACAGCCTTCGGGTGAAATAACAGAATAATACGCGTTCTCCATAACGAATATCCTGTCGCCTACTCCTATCCCCAGAGCCCCTCCGGATCCGCCTTCTCCTATAACTACCACTACGATGGGCACTTTGATCCCTGACATTTCACGCAAGTTATACGCTATGGCTTCAGCCTGGCCCCTTTCTTCCGCTCCCACCCCGGGATAAGCACCGGGAGTGTCCACGAACGAAACGACCGGAATATCGTATTTTTCGGCCAGCCGCATCATGCGCATGGCTTTACGGTACCCTTCGGGATGAGCGCATCCGAAATTCCTCTCGAGGTTCTCTTTCATCTCGCGCCCTTTCTGATGGCCCATTATCATTATCTTTTGACCCTCGATCATGGCAAACCCGGTTATCAGGGCTTTATCATCCCCGAAATGTCTGTCCCCGTGCACTTCCACAAAATCCTCGGTTATCATACCGATGTAATCCGGTGTATACGGTCTTTCGGGATGTCTCGAAAGCTGAACTTTCTGCCAGGAGGTCAGATTACTGAATATCTCTTTTTTCAGTTTTTCCAAACGATCACTGAGACTTTGGATCTCCCCTGAAAGATCCAGATCCTCGACGTCAGTGAACTTTTTCAGTTCCGATATTTTGTTTTCCAGTTCTATAACGGGTTTCTCGAAATCAAGCGCTATAGCCATGTTTTACCTCCGCTACCATAGGGTTTGTAGAGTTTGTCGGGTTGTATTGATCGATACTCCATTCGTAATTCGTAAGTCGTAATTCGTGACTTGTGAACAGTGAATGGTGACAATTAGCACAGAGCATAGCGCACAGTCTTGAACAGTAATCTCTTCAAAGCAACCAGTTGCCTGTTACCAGTAACCAGTGACTTGCGTTTTCTGGTAACTGGTTACTGGTTTCCGGTTACTTTACTCAACAAACCTTTAAACTTTTTAACTTTTAAAACCACTATTCTCCAAATACCATATACCGTATACCAAATACCATTCCCCCTTAATCCACTATCTTAACTTCCGTTCCGCTGGGAACTATATCAAAAATCTCGACAACATCTTTATTGTACATACGTACGCATCCCTGCGTAACTTGACTGCCTATGGTACTTTCGTCCGAAGTCCCGTGTATCCCGTATCCTGCCGCCGAAAGCCCCATCCATCTCTCCCCGAGTTCGTATTCTTTACTGCCTGGAGAGACCACGGCGCCTACCTTATACCATACCGGTTTCACCATCTTTTCCTCTATCTTGAACACCCCGACCGGAGTCGAGTTGTCTTTACCCGTAGATACGGTATAAGTCTTAAAAAGATCACCGTCTTTGCTCAGTTCAAGTATATTGTCCGATTTATCCACAAATATCGAAAATCTGGACACTACGACCTTGAATTTTTGACCCGGCCTGATCACATCGCTTTGAAGCCGATTTATACGCTTTAAGAGTTCCACCGTGGTGTTGAACCTTCTCGCTATCGCCGAAAGCGTATCCCCCGCCTGAACAGTGTATTCTATACTGTCCTCACCTATCTCCGGCGACATCATCATATCCATCTTAAGGTCCTCTATTCCTTCCTTGACCTTTTCAGCGTCTTTTATCTCCGGAAAACTCTCCAGAAGACGTCTTCGGTAATACACTGTCTTTTCGAGATCCCCGTCCTTGGTATATACATCAATAAGCTGTCTTATGGCTCTTTCGGCATACTTGGAATCCGGATATTTGTTCATGACAACAAAGAGCGTAGCGGCGGCCTTATCCCTCTCTCCCTCTTTAATGAACGTTTTTGCCCTGTTATAAAGGGGTTCGGCGCTGTCATAATCCAGCGCTTCCTGGAAATCCATCTTCGTATTCTTCACGACGAACAAAGATACCGCGCAGATGACAAACACCGCGGCAAGCACCGCTATCAATATCTTCCTGCTGTTATTCACTTTATCCCGCCTCCCCGTTTAACGCTGCATTAGATATATGCCGAATGCCACAAAAAGACCCGTTATAATGCCCATAAGCACTTCTATGGGCGTATGCCCGATAAACTCTTTAAGTTTGTCTTCCTGTATCCGTTTTTTCCAATATATGTCTTCCATTATCGTATTGAGTATCTCCGCCTGTTTTCCCGTGGAAAATCGCACCCCTTGAGCGTCGCATATCACGATTATCGTGAACATAAGGGTAACGATGAAAAGCGCCGTATGCACGCCTTCATTGAGCCCCACTCCGGTAGTAAGCGCTACTACTCCCGCGGCATGGGAACTGGGCATACCGCCCGTACCCACGAACCATTTAAAGTTGAACCGTTTTTCTACGAAAATACCTCTTATCACTTTGATCAGCTGCGCTACGAACCATCCGCTGAACGTGGTTATAGCTATATTGTTGTGGGCAAACTGCCATAGGACACCATGTTCATCCATCTTGACCTTTCCCCTCCTTTTTTAAGACCGTATAATATTAATATACCCGGGTTGATTATATTATAGGCACCGTCAAAAATCAAACTAAATAGCAAAAACTCCGGCACCAACCATACGCTTACGGTCAGGAATATGCCATCGGCTATTTACGGATCGGCATACTAGGATCACATCAGGCAAGTTACTGTTAGTTCCTTATCAGGGCGAGAGCTTCTGAACGTGTTTTTTGACTCGTGCGGAATATCCCTCTGACTGCGCTCGTCGTGGTTATGATGCCCGGTTTATTGACCCCTCTCATGCTCATACACAGATGCTCGGCCTCTATTACCACTAATACCCCTTTAGGCATCAATTTTCTCATCAAGGTCTCGGCTATCTGAGTGGTAAGCCTCTCCTGCACCTGCAGCCGTTTGGAAAGAATGTCCACTACCCGGGCTATTTTGCTCAGACCTGTTATGCGGTTCTCATCCGGGATATACGCAACATGCGCTTTCCCCACAAAGGGGACCATATGATGTTCGCATACCGAATAGAGCGGTATGCCCTTCAAAAGTATTATCTCATCATGATCTTCTTCGAAAAAGACCTTTATCTCATCCTCTGCCTTAGAATTTATTCCCCCGAGTATCTCTCCGTACATTTCGGCTATACGTCTCGGGGTATTCTTAAGGCCTTCTCTCTGCGGATCTTCTCCTATAGCCTCCAGTATATCTCTTACCGCATTCTCTATCTTTTTTTTATCCATGTATGTTTTTCCTCCTTATACGTGTTGGAATAGCAATGAACCGATTAGCACAGCGCAAAGAGCATAGCGCATGGCATAGCAGTTTAAAAAGTTAAAAGGTTTTAAAAGTTAAAAAGTTCATATATTTCGGGACTAGTGACCCGTGACTCGTGAACAGTCAGCCGTGAACAGCACCTTCTTCAAAGTAACCGGTTGCCTGTTACCTGTAACCAGTGACAATTAGCATAACGCATAGAGCAAAGCGTTGTATTCGTATATTGTATAGCGAATGTCGTATAGCGCGAACAGAAATAAAAATATATTCTGGGGACATTCTTCGTCCGGGGTTTATTCTCCTACGGGAAGAGTGTCCTCAGAACTTCCACCCTTTAACCTTTAAAACTGCTACGCTCAAATGTTTCTCATGCAAACTGTATCTGCGTCAAAACACGGTCTCGGCACACCTCGAACATTACGTTCTCGGCGCCTCCTCGCAATGAATTCGACCATACAACTTGCGTTCCGCAAGTTGTATGGTCGAATTCATTTTCCTATACAGAATTTCTCGAATATCCTGTCTAGGACATCATCCCCGATAGTCTCGCCCGTTATAAGCCCCAGATACCGTACCGCCTCGTTAAGATCGCTGGCCAAAAGTTCACCGTTATAAGCCCCGCTGGCAGCTCTTCCGATGCATTCGGCGGCTTTTGCCATCAGATCCCGGTGCCGTATGTTCGTTATCATAACGCCTTCCTCGGAGCTGACATCGCCTTCCAGAAGACCCCGGCTGACGGCATCTTCCAATTCCGTCAGGCCTTTCTTTTTAAGAGCCGAGACCTTTACTATATTTTCCCCGAAAACGCTTCGCGCTTTTTTCAGATCTGTTTTTACCTTAAGGTCGGTCTTGTTCAGCGCAATGACCGTTTTTTTATCCTTCACTGCCTCAAATATCTCTTCATCCCTTTTCGAAAGAGGCCTTGCCGCGTCGAGAACGAAGATCACCATATCGCTGGATGAAAGCTTTTCTCTGGATCTCCTGATGCCTTCTATCTCTACCCTGTCTTTAGTATCGATTATCCCGGCGGTATCAGACAGTCTTATTTTAATTCCATTCAGATCTATACATTCCTCTATAACATCCCTGGTGGTACCGGCTACGGGTGTTACGATAACCCTGTCGTCTTTCAATATAGCGTTCATAAGGCTGGATTTGCCTACATTAGGCCTTCCGCATATTACCACGCTCGCGCCTTCTCTTATAAGCATCCCTTTTTGCGAGGTCTTAATAAGGCTATTCACCAGAGAATACACTTTCCTTATCCGATCATCTATATCGTCTTGGGCCGAAAGATCAATATCCTCATCCGAAAAATCTATGTTCAATTCTACAAGTGAAAGTATATCTATAACTGTGTTTCTTATATTTCTTATCTTTTCCGAGAATTTTCCTTTAAGCTGGGCGAACGCGAGTTTGCGGGATCTTTCCGTTTTAGACCGTATGATATCTATTACCGCTTCCGCCTGAGCGAGGTCTATCCTTCCGTTGAGAAAAGCGCGTTTTGTGAACTCCCCGGGTTCGGCCAAGCGGGCACCGGCATTCATGCATATCTCAAGCATACGTTTGAGCGTGCTGTTCCCGCCGTGACAGTTTATTTCTACCATATCTTCTTTCGTATAGCTTCGGGGAGAGCGCATTACCGTCAAAAGCACCTCGTCCATAACACCGCCCGTATCAGGTTCCACCACCGACCCGTAATTCACAGTATGACTTTTAAATGCAATGTTCCCGCGGCCATTCGCGCCCGTGAATATCCTGTCCGCTATATCTACGGCCTTGCTCCCGCTTATGCGGACTATGCCTATCCCCCCCTCTCCGAGCGGAGTGGATATTGCGGCTATCGTGTCATTAGAATTGGTCATGGTTTAGTAGTATGCGCTATAGAGTTTGTAGAGTTCATTGGGTTGTATTGACCGATGCTCTCTTCGTAATTCGTGATTCGTGATTCGTGAACAGTAACTTCTCTAAAGTAACCAGTTCCCGGTTACCAGTTACCAGATGAAACAGGGGTGCTCATATCCAAATATTGGTTACTGGTTTCTGGTTACTGGTAAATATTCTATCGCAATTGCTATCCTATAGTCTGATACTCTTCTTCCCTCGTCCCTCGTCCTTCGTCTATTTAGGGCGGACCCATAGGTTCGCCCCTACTCTTTCTCGCTTCTCTCTTCCCGCATCTCGCTTCTCTTATACATCTGCGTCAAAACGGGGACGTTTTGCCCACCTCGCACATTTCCTGCCTGCCGGCAGGCAGGCGTGCTCGGCGCCTGTGCTCTATGCCATTATCGCCATTTATCTTCTTCCCATAACACATCCCACATAACACATTACACGGAGCCTCCAGTCTCCCCCAGGATCCTCTTTATATCCCCTACAAGATAGAACGACCCTGTCGCCAGTATAAGGTCATTCTCTCCGGCCGCGGCAAGCGCGGCGCCCAGGCCCTCTTTGACCGTTTCGGTCATAATTACTTTTCTTCCGCGTATATACCCTCTTATCATGCCGGGATCGGCGCTGCGCTGAGACGAGGAACGGGTTATGATCACTTCATCCGACAATGGTACAAGTTCCTCGCATATGCTTCTGATATCTTTATCCTTGGATATCCCCAGAAGGAGTATTAATCTATCATATTTGAGGATTTGTTCAACAGAATATTTGAGCCGGTTCGCGCTGGCCTTATTATGCGCCCCATCAACGACAAAAAGCGGTTCACGGGAAACGATCTCCATCCTTCCGGGTATGAACGCGTCCGCGATCCCTTTTTTGAAATTTTCTATGTCGGGTTCTTTGTCCCGTAAGACCTCTTCCGCTATGCCGACAGCCGCCGCCGCGTTCTCGGCCTGAAAATCACCTATCATATTTATTCTGCAGGCTTCGTATAAACCTCGTATACCCTTAATGTCGACAAGGCTCCCCTCTTCGCCTGAATCTTTTATACTGTAACAAATACCTTCTCCCACTATAGCAAGTTCAGCCTCTTGGATCCTGCATGTTTCCTTTAGAATATCAAGCACATCCCCGCGCTGAGGTGAACTCACGCACCGGGATCCGGGCTTAATTATCGCCGCTTTTTCTCTGGTTATCTTTTCCAGTTTATCTCCCAAGACCTGCATATGATCATGGCTTATGGAGGTTATCCCCGAGACCTCCGCGTTCACTACGTTCGTGGCGTCAAGCCTGCCGCCCAAACCCGCTTCAAATACCGCAAAATCGACCTTTTCATCTTTAAAATGCAGTATTGCTATAAGCGTCAATATCTCGAAATATGTCAGACGGCACGGCGCGCCATCCAGAACGGATCTTATCCCGGAAAGCACTCTTGCAAACTCCTCCTCGCTTATATCCTCTCCGTCTATCTTTATTCTTTCCCTTATATTACAGAGATGAGGCGACGTATACAGCCCTACTTTATATCCGTTGGCCTTCAATATGGAGGATGTGAACGTCGCAACGGATCCTTTTCCTTTTGTCCCGGCTATATGGACGGACCTATAAGTTTTTTGCGGTTCGTTCATTTTAACAAGAATGGTCCGCAATTTTTCGATATCGAACTCTATTTTCCCGTTACCAAATCCCGTCTTTTCATGATCAGTAAAAGAATTCAGGTATGCTACAGCGTCATCATATGTCCCGCGATATGTTCCCATGATGGGTATTTTAACTCCGTGTGGATGGTATTACAAGGAGAATGAGAGGGATAAGAGGCGCCGAGAACGTAATGTTCGAGGTGTGTCGAACCCTCCGCGTTTCGACCAGAAGTTAGAAGACAGAAGCACTGTGTAATGTGTGATGTGTTATGTGTAATGTGAAGGACTTTCGACTGTTCACGTTTTTGGGCACATTGCAATGTGCCCCGACTATTCACCATTCACTGATCAATGCTTAAAATGACGCACGCCGGTAAATATCATGGGAATACCGTACTTATTGCAGGCTTCTATGACTTCATTGTCGCGGATAGACCCGCCGGGCTGTATTATAGCCTTAATTCCGGCTTTATGGGCTTCCTCTATGGAATCCGCTTTAGGAAAGAACGCGTCGCTGGCCAGAACAGCGCCTTTAGCTCTGCTTCCGGCCTTCTTAACGGCTATCATGACCGAATCCACTCTGGACATCTGACCGGCGCCGATACCTACCGTTTTGGTCCCGTCGCATAAAACTATCGCGTTGCTCTTAACATGTTTTACCACCTTCCATGCAAAAAGAAGAGAACTCAAAAGCTTCTTGTCGGGCGCGGCGGCCGTTACCGTTTTCATATCGTTCTCTGAAATATCCCCGTCCTCGTCGGCATCCTGGACAAGCGCGCCTCCCGGTATCTTTTTTATGTCCAAAACCCCGCTAACGGAAGCGCTGAACTTTGGCATCTCCAGTACGCGCAGATTCTTCTTCTCTGAGAAGATATCAAGCGCCTCTTTATCATATCCCGGAGCTATTATACATTCCACAAAATCCACTTCGTCCAATATGACGCGCGCAAGACCCGCTTCGATGCGGCCGTTAAAACCCATGATGCTTCCGAAAGCGCTTGACCTGTCGCAGTCTATAGCGTCTAGATACGCTTTCTCCAAGGTATCCGCCGCGGCTATCCCGCAGGGGTTATTGTGCTTCACTATGCTGACTGCCGGTCCTTTAATATCCCGGGCCATACTCCACGCGGCATCAAGATCAACTATATTATTGAACGACAGCTCTTTCCCTTGGAGCTGACGGGCGTCACCGATACCCGTCTCATCTGAGACTTTATCCGAGTAAAAAGCTCCTCTCTGATGAGGATTCTCGCCGTACCGCAAGGACCGCACTTTTTCTAAGATTATTTCTACCGTATCCGGCAGCGCTTCTCCTGCGTCACAACCGGCGCTTTTCCTCAGATATTTCGAGATACATCCGTCATACCGTGCGGTCATAGAGAAAACCGATTCGGCAAGGTCTCTGAGTGTCTCCTCTTTCAGACCGGCGCCGCCCGCTTTCAGTTCCGAGAAGACTCTCTCATACTGCTTCGGAGAACTCACTACCGCTACCGACCTGAAATTCTTGGCCGCGCTCCTCAGCATGGCGGGCCCGCCGATATCTATATTTTCTATCGCTTCTTCGAACGTAACGTCTTTTTTAGATATCGCTTTTTCGAACGGATAAAGATTGACCACGACCATATCTATGGGCAGAATACCTTCCTCTTCTATTTTTTTCATATGTTCGGCATTTCCTCGCACAGCCAATATGCCCGCATGGATCTTCGGATGAAGCGTTTTCACTCTTCCGTCAAGCATCTCGGGGAAACTTGTATACTCAGATACCTCCCGCACCTTTATCCCAAAGCCGGCAATAAATTTTGCCGTTCCTCCAGTAGAAAGGATCTCTATCTTCAACGAATCCAGCCCTTTCACAAAGGCTTCCAGACCTTCTTTATCCGAAACGCTTATAAGAGCTCTTCTTACTTTCACTTGTCTTCCTTTCTTGATATTTTATAGGGCTTCCTTAGATCGCATAGAGCATAGGGCACAGAGTTTTGTTGGGTAACAGTCCAGAGATCTAAAGTCTTAATTGCATAGCGCAAAGAGCATGGCGCATGGCAGTTAATTCGTATATCGTATAGAGTATAGCGGATGTCGTATAGCGTGAACAAAAATAAAAATATATTCTGGGGACATTTTGAGGGGCAGGTTTACACTTCCCCGGGAAAAGTGTCCTCAGAACTTCGAACATCACACATAACACGTAAAACTTAACACTTTATTCTCGTCCTTCGTCCTTCTTCCCATTACACATAAAACATAACACTACACCCTAGATCTCCAGCACCTTCATCTTCAATTTGGTCATCTCTATTTCTTTTTTAAGGCTGTTCTCTTCCGCGCTTACTTTCTCCTTATTTTTTACCAATACAGATGCCCTGGAGTCCCATGTATTTATCTCTTCCGGTGTCAGCGCCAGGACATCCTTTTTCTTCATCAGGGAATTTATCTCCCTTATATCCTTTCCCGCGTCCTGTATCTCCCGGATCTTTATCTTACGCTCCTCTTCTAATTCCTTAAGTTCTCTTTCCAGTTGGCGCTTATCCGGATCCAGCCGATGCTTCGCCTTTTCCGTCTTCTGCGTATATTCCCGTTCGAGCTGATCCCTTCTTTTTTCAAGAACGTCTATTTCTTTTTTCAGTATATCTTCTTTTTTCATAAATTCCGCGCGGCTCAGCTCTATTTCTTTTCGGGAATCGTTCCTTTTATCAAGAGTATCCTGAAAAGAGGGATCGTGAGCTATTATCAGCTTATCTATCTCGGGACCTCCGCGTCCGCATCCCTGAAGAAGAGAACACACGCATATCGCTATGACCGCATACTTTATGAGTTTCATTATTTCCTGAGATATTTAGAAGCATCCTTGAATTCACTCACTCCCGCGGCAACCGCTACGGCGCCGCCCAGCACAAGAAGTACCGGAACAACGGCTTTGAGAATGAATATGAACTCATACCACCATGATATGAGCAATATCCCGCCTACTACCGCGACTATCCCGCCTATAAGCAAACTGAGTATTTTAGACATCCCGCACCTCCGTCAATTCACCGATACCCCCGGGGCTTGCTTGCCCTGCCTGTCCCGCCTGTCCCGAGCAAAGCCGAGGGGAGCCCCGGCTATTTCCTCCGCGCTAAAGCACGGGGCTTCGCCGGAGCGAATGGGTAAAGAACTTTAACGCAGAAAGATCGAGGCTATGGTCAGGTATATAAACACGCCTACAACGTCATTAAGCGTGGTTATAAGAGGCCCCGAAGCTATAGCCGGATCTATCTTTATTTTCCTGAAAACAATAGGCGTTACAACGCCTACAAAATTCGACCATACTACCACCAAGAACAGCGAAAGCCCGACTACAAGACCTATAAGACTGTTCTTCATCCAAAAATGCGCCAAGACAGAAAGCACTATTCCGCAGACGCTTCCCAGGCCCAGGGCTATTTTGAACTGTCTCCATACTTCTTCACTTACTTTCATGATATCCATGTATCCCAAAGCGATCTCTCTCACGACAACGGTCGACGCCTGCACCCCGGAATTACCTCCGGTAGCGGTTATCACGGGTATAAAAGATACAAGAGCTATGGTCTCTGCCAGCGTCACCTCATACATGCGTATCACAAGACCGGTAACTATACTTCCCAGCATACAGGTGACCAGCCACGGAAGTCTGTTCTGTGTAGCTTTAAGCGTGGTCTCTTTTCCCTGTTCTTCTTCGATCGTTCCGGTCATCCGGCTGATATCCTCTCCGCGCTCCTCATCCATAACGTCTATGATATCGTCAACCGTTATGCGCCCTACGAGCCTGGCGTTCCTATCTATTACCGGAAGGGAAAAAAGATCGTATTTTTTCATGATAAGTGCCGCTTTTTCCCTGTCTTCATCGGCAAATACCGAATGCGTATCCATTTTCATTATATCTTTTATAAAAGTCCCTCTGGGAGCGGTAATGAGCTTGATTATGGGGACGACACCCTTGAGCTTCTCGTTCTCATCTATCACATACACATGAAAAACATGCCCCCCAAGCTCCTTTCCCCTCATATGGTCTATCGCTTCTTCCACATAATTATCCGCGGAAACGGAAACGAATTCCGGGTCCATAACGCGGGCCGCGGAATCTTCGGGATAGCTGAGTATCTCCTCGACATCCTCGGCATCCTCGTCTTCCATGAGATCGAGTATCCCTTCCCTGTTCTTCTCGGGGATATCTTCCACGATGTCGGACGCTTCATCGGCCGGCATTTCGTCCAGCACTTGGGCTAATTTTTCATTATCGATCTTCTGGAGTATCTGCAGCCTGGTGCCCGGATCCGTGTCGTCAAGGACAACAGCGGCATCTTCCGGGTCCAAAGCATCGAATATACGTAGTTTCTCTTTTACGGAAAAACCGCCTAAAGCTTCGGCGATATCCTCGGGGGCGGTGTTTTGAAGAAGCATATCGAGCTCCTGTTCTTTTCCGTCCTCAAAGAGGATCTCAATATGTCGGGTAATATCCTGTACGGTTGGTCTTTCTTTTTTATCCGGCATAACTCTGGCCCTCGGGTAATGGTGAACTTCCCTTGTTTTGAATATAACTATTATACGTCTATATACCGAAATGCCAACATGTTTTTATAAGAATAGGTCAAATGGGGGACGGTGAACAGTAAGCAGTCTAAAGTCGAAGGTCTGAAAGTCTAAAGTCATAATTGCATAGCGCAAAGAGCATGGCGCATGGCATAGCAGTTTAAAAAGTTAAAAGGTTTTAAAAGTTAAAAGGTTCATATATTTCGTGACTAGTGACCCGTGACTCGTGAACCGTGAACCGTGACTTATTCCTACTTTGTCTGTACTATCTTCGAGTCAAGTTAACAATTTTTGAAAACGTTGTTGTAAAACATGTAATTTGGATGTCAATAGTTCGACCGGCAACACGCCGGTTTTTACAGGGCCAAAATGAGGCCGCTCGAAGTTATAAAAGACCAAGTATCTATTTAAAGCTTCCTGGAGTTCGGGAAGCGATTTAAAAAATCTGACACGGAATTCTTTTTTATAGAATTCATCGTGTATTGTTCTTTGAAATCGCTCACAACAGCCGTTAAACATCGGTTTGCCCTTGGGTATACGCCTATGTTTAATATCGTAATCGGCTAACATCTGTTGGAACCTTCCGCCGGTAAATTCAGACCCGTTATCAGTGAGTATAGACTCCAACTGCGCGTTATTGTTAAAGAACTTGGGCAAAAGTATCTCTTCCACAAAATTTATTGTGGAATTTTGGTCCTTGGAGGAATATAGACCAGCCCAACCGTATCTTGAACATAAGTCTATACCTGTTATCTGATAAATACGTCCTACACCCTTTAAATTACCGACGTAGAATGTATCTACTCCAACAATGTGCCCCGGCCAAAGTCCTTGATCAGCCTTTTTGCATTGATATTTAACTATGCGCAGGTTCTTTTCAGTTAAAGGCTGATCAAGCTGTTTTAATCGTTCAAGATACACAAGTCTTTGGAATACGCGGTTTAAGCCGAAACGCCTTAAATGGTTCCATATACAATGCCTGCTTATGGATATACCTTCTTTACGGAGCTCATAAGAGTACTTTTGAGGTCCATAAGTGGGGTATTTAAGCACAAGCTGTAAGATAAGCTTCTTTTTGCTTATGGATATCTCATTAGGCATTTTGGGCCGGCGCTTGAGCTTAGGCTCCAAGGATCCTGTTTCAACTAATTGTTTTTTAAGTTTGTAATAAGTTGTTCTGCTGATGCCAAAAGTTGAGCAGGCCTTGGTAATGCCATGACGTTCCGCAAAAATAAGTAGATTTTTGCGCGTATTTACGATAAGCTGTTGTTGGGTCATTTGTATACCTCCTTGTGTGGTTGTCTATTGTCTCCAACAATATTTTACGACAACCGAGGTTAACAAATGACCTTTTTATTTCAAAGAACAGTTAACTGGTGTAAACACCACTTGAAGATTATACACTTTGTCATCCCGAGCGAGTGCAACGAGCCGAGGGATCTTTCTTATGTTTACACAGATCCCTCCACTCACTTCGTTCGGTCGGGATGACAAGGGAGCTTCTTTCCCTTCATCTTTCGTCCCTCGTCTCTCTTCTCTATTCCCACGTCTCGCTTCTCTTCTTATATCTGTGCTCTGTGCGCTGTGCTCTATGCCATTATCGCCATCTATCTTCTTCCCATCACACATCACACATAAAACATTACACGTCACCTTTAATATCCCCCTTAAAATACTTCTTCATCCCCTCCCCCTGTGATATAATGTCCGCACTATGAAAAAAGCCGGATTCGTAACAATAGCGGGACAGCCTAATGTGGGTAAATCCACGCTGCTTAACGGTATGCTCAAAGAAAAACTCGCGATAGTAACGCCTAAACCCGAGACCACACGCGACAATATCAGGGGCATACTTACCGAAGGTTCGTCGCAGATCATCTTTGTCGACACTCCGGGCATACATAAACCTCATGATCTTTTAGGCAAAATAATGCTTTCCAGGGCGCAGAGTTCTTTAATGGACTCCGATATCGTGGTCTTCGTTACTGAAAAAAGGATAGCTTTTAACGACGGGGACCTGAACATCATAAAACGTCTCCCGGAGCCGGGGACCGGCAAGACCGTTATCCTTGTCATTAACAAATCCGACATGATCAAAGACAAACGGTCCTTGCTTCCCATCCTGAAGAAGTCTACCGAACTATATCCGTTCGACGATATTATCCCCGTCAGCGCTCTGAATAAAAAAGATGTCGAGAAACTTCTCTCCATAATACGGTCTCATCTTCCGGAAAGCCCGTTCCTTTACCCCGAAGACGAGTTTACGGATAAAGACGACTATTTTCTTGTTTCCGAGATCATACGCGAGAAGATAATGACGCTTTCGCATGAAGAAGTGCCCCATTCCGTAGCCGTGGTCGTGGACGAGATGTCCGAAAAAGAAGGCCTTTTGCACGTTCAGGTCACCGTTTTTGTGGAACGGCTATCCCAAAAATCCATACTTATAGGTAAGAACGGTTCCATGATGAAAAGGATCGGCGAATTGTCACGTCCCGACATAGAACATCTCTTGTCCCGCAAGATCTACCTGGACCTCTGGGTAAGAGTATATGAAAAATGGAAAAAGGACCCGGGCGCGCTCCAAGAAATGGGATATACCGACTGATACCGGCTTTAAATGGCCCGGCTTTTTTTATAATGATCTCGAAACTTCTTTCTGCGCGGTTTTCCACTCTTTGATAGACTCGAATACTAGAGCCTTTATCCTTAAAGGCCGTTTCCAGAGGTCTGATATGTCTTTCACGTTTTCGTCGTCTGATATCTGAGACAACAAACGGTTAATGGACTCCAGCGCGTCCGCGCCATCATTCCCGTTATAATAGAAAGAGACCTGTCTAGCCAAAGCGTATCTTACCATAATGTCGGGAGGAATATCCGAGGAGCTCGGTGCGTCGGTATACGCGTCTTTTAATACCGTTATATTCCCGTTCTCCCCGTATGCATCGCCTTTAACGTCAGGCGCGAATACGACTATATGCCCTTTTACTTCTCCGGAAGACCTATTAATATCCCGGCTCAATATCTCTTGGGCTTTTTTCACAGCACGTTCACGATTTCGCGCTGTCTCTGCCTTATCACTCGACATGATGAAACTTATTATCTGATTATTGTCCTCCCTAGAACCGAACCCGGACCTGCAAATATCTCTATTCGCGTCATGAATGAACTCTTCCGCGTCTTTCGCTATTCCCTGCGGCAGGCCTACAACCACCTTCACTATATCATTTATGCGATCGGAGGAATTAAAGGTTTCGATGGAGACATCCTTCCTATCCAGACGGTCCTTCGTCTTATAGAATATTTCTTCTAACTTCAAGAACCGTATAATGGTCGGGTAAATTTAGACAGAAAATCGGTTAAAAATAAGGTGTAAAAAAGAGGTATAATATTTAACCGAAGGAGGTCTAAATGGCGACTAGAAAGAGTTTTAGTAATGAGTTTAAGGCCAAAGTAGCGATAGAAGCACT
>JBDRKO010000041.1:0-8286 GCA_043813915.1 Candidatus Omnitrophota bacterium | reverse complement strand
GATCAGGGTACGACAGGTAGCAGGGCGATAATCTACGACAAAAAAGGCGCGCAGGTCGCAAGCGCTTATAAAGAATTTCCTCAGATATTCCCCAAACCCGGGTGGGTCGAACACGATCCTGAACATATATGGAAAAGCGTTAACAGCGTCGTTCAGAAAGTCTGCGCAAAAGTCCCGGCGGGTTCCATCGCCGCTATAGGTATCACGAACCAAAGGGAGACCACGGTCATATGGGACGCCGAGACCGGGAAAGCGGTGTATAACGCTATAGTCTGGCAATGCAGAAGGACCGCGGCGCGATGTGAACAGCTGAAAAAGAAAAAAGGGGAACAGGCTCTTTTTCGTAAAAAGACGGGGTTACCTATAGACGCGTATTTCTCGGCTACAAAGATAGAATGGATACTCAAGAACGTTCCCGGCGCTAAAGCGAAAGCTAAAAAAGGTAAATTGAGGTTCGGGACGACGGATACGTGGATATTATGGAAACTTACAGGCGGCAAAACGCACGCTACCGATCACACCAACGCGTCACGGACGATGCTTTACAATATCGATAAGCTTAAATGGGATAGCGCTCTCCTTAAAAGATTCGGTATACCGGAAAATATCCTGCCGGAAGTGAAAAACTCTTCGGGTATTTTCGGAGAAACGGTCAGGACAGGGAAACTCCCCGCGGGGATTCCTGTAGCCGGGATAGCGGGTGATCAGCAGGCCGCGCTTTTCGGACAGACATGTTTCGAACCAGGCACAATGAAGAATACTTACGGGACGGGATCGTTCGTCCTTATGAACACGGGAAAGAAAAGACCGGTATCCAAACACGGGCTTATAGTTACTTTGGCCTGCGGCGCGTCCGGCGGGCCTGTGTACGCGCTTGAAGGCGCGATATTCGTCGCCGGAGCGGCCGTTCAGTGGCTGAGGGACGGGTTAGGGTTATTGAGGAAAGCATCGGATTCCGAAAAGATGGCGGGCAAGATCGGCAATAACGAAGGAGTGTATTTTGTGCCCGCGCTTACGGGCATGGGCGCGCCTTATTGGGATGGCGACGCGAGAGGAATGATATCCGGAATAACCAGAGGGACAAAAAAAGAACATATTGTACGTGCCGCGCTGGAAGCCATGTGCTACCAGACAAAAGACGTAATAGAAGCTATGCGGAAAGATACGGGTCTTATTATAAAAGATCTTAAAGTGGACGGAGGGGCGGTAAGCAACGGTTTTTTATGCCAGTTCCAGGCGGATATGCTGGGTGTCAGCATAATAAGACCGCGTATTATCGAGCTTACTTCTTTGGGCGCGGCGTATCTTGCCGGTCTGGCTGTGGGATATTGGAAAAACACGGCTGAGATAAAAAGATATTGGAAAAAAGAAAGAGCGTTCAGACCTCGGATGCTGCGAAAAGACGCGGATAAACTTTATAGCGGATGGAAAAATGCCGTGAGTAAAGTACTCTCGTGATATCGTTGACAAGCCAGGTTAGGCTATTAGAGCAGCAGTCAATATAACGCTACGCGCTATGCTCTGTGCTGAGTGAAACGAATTGAATTATGAAGATACACGATGTAATAATCATAGGCGGCGGGATAATAGGGACATCTATCGCGCGTGAAATGTCGCGTTATAGAATAAACACCGCTCTTCTGGAGAAGGAAGAGGAACCGGCTTTCGGCGTATCGAAATCCAATAGCGGGATAATCCATCCCGGCACGCAGAACTCGCCGGATTTGCTTAAGGGGAAATTATGCGTACGGGGTAATGTGATGGTACGCAAGGTCTCACGTGAACTGGGGATAGATCTCAAAGAGGTAGGAGAACTCATAGTAGCGTTCACGGAAGAAGAGAGGGTAAAACTTACCGAGCTCAAGAAAGACGCGGATACCCTGGGGGTGCCCGGGACACGCATAGTCGATAATGTCTGGCTTAGAGAGAACGAACCGAACCTTAATAAAGAAGCTTTAGCGGCGTTGTACGCTCCCACTGCCGGAATAATCAGCCCGTATAGATACGTTTATGACCTTGCGGAGAACGCTGTAAGTAACGGTGTAGAGATGAATGTGAATACAAAGGTATTGGACATCATTAGAAATACGAACAAGAAAGATAAATATAGATTTG
This sequence comes from Candidatus Omnitrophota bacterium, assembly GCA_043813915.1. GTDB lineage: Bacteria > Omnitrophota > Gorgyraeia > Tantalellales > Tantalellaceae > Aadella. The sequence continues at coordinate 6,171 of JBDRKO010000041.1, read as the reverse complement.
AGATCGTGACCTCAAAAGGGACCTTCAGGGCAAAACACATTATAAACGCGGCCGGTCTTTTTGCCGATGAGATCGCGAATATGGTGGGGATATTGGATATAAAGATCACTCCGCGCAAAGGAGAAGAATTCATATTGGATAAAAAGAAAGAGCATCTTACCCGGCATCTGCTTTTTCCGCTTCCCTCGGAAAGATCTAAAGGAATACTTGTTACAAGGACGTCCGACGGGAATCCTATGATAGGCCCTACAGCGGCCGAGATAGAGGACAAATATGACCTGTCCACTTCGGATAAAGGGTTCGAAGAAGTTATCGGCTTAGCGCGAAAATTGGTACCGTCGATAAAAAAGAGTGATATCATATCTTATTTCGCGGGACTCCGGCCCGTATGCGGGGATGATTTTATAATAAGGTATGAAGATGAATTACCGGGTTTTGTCAACGTGGCCGGGATACAGTCACCGGGACTTACCGCGGCTCCGGCCGTTGCCGAACTTGTTCTGGGTATTTTGAGAAGCAAGGGGTTCCGGCCGGGAAGAAAGGTATTCTTTCGTAAACACCGCAGAAGGACCGTACATCTTTTTGATGTGTCCTTCAAGGAAGCACGGAAACTTATAGAGAAAGACCCCGCATACGGGGATATTGTATGCAGATGCGAAATGGTATCCGTTAAGGAGATCAAAGACGCTATCGGGCGAGGTGCGGTCACCATGGACGGGATAAAGTTCCGGACACGCGCGCAGGCAGGGAGATGTCACGGAAGTTTTTGTTCGTGCCGTCTGATGAAAATACTCGCCGAAGAGACCGGTAAAAAGGTAACGGATATCACGAAAAGAGGTTCCGGATCCGAAATGGTCAAAGGGGTAAAGGGTGAATGAACGCGAACTTATAATCGTAGGAGGAGGACCTGCCGGAATGGCTGCCGCCGTATCGGCATACGATAACGGGATTCGCGATATACTTGTGCTTGAGAGAGCCGAGTATCTCGGAGGTATACTCAACCAGTGTATACATACAGGGTTCGGTCTGGAACATTTCAAGGAAACGCTTACGGGTCCCGAGTATGCAGACCGGTTCGAAACTATGGTCAGAGGCATGCCTTGTATAGAGGTAATGCTAAGATCTTTTGTTGTCGGTTTGACAGCGGATAAGGTGCTAACGTATCTTAGCCCCGGAAGAAGAGAGACCGTTAAGGCCAAAGCTCTTATCATGGCCACGGGGTGCAGAGAAAAAACGCGCGAAATGGTGCATATCGCGGGGACGCGTCCGGCAGGGATATTTTCAGCGGGTCTCGCGCAGAAACTTATTAATATAGAAGGACTGATGCCTGGCAGGCGGGTCGTAGTGGTGGGGTCCGGGGATATCGGCCTTATTATGGCACGCCGGTTCATACTGGAAGGTGCCCAAGTGAAAGCCGTTATCGAGTTAAAAAAAGAAAGCCGCGGTCTTTTGAGGAATATGGTCCAATGCATAGAGGATTTTGAAGTACCCGTATATTACAGACATAAGATATCACGGATAATAGGCCGAGATAGAGTGGAGAAGGTGGAGATAGAAAAGATCGATGACGGGCCCGATGAAAGCATAATATCAAAAAAGGTCATTGAATGCGATACCGTGCTTATGTCGGTAGGGCTTATTCCCGAGAACGAACTTATCGAGATGGCCGGGGTAGAATTGGACAAGAAGACCAATTCACCGGTATCCGATGAGGTCAATAAAACATCGATCCCTGGGCTTTTTGTATGCGGGAACGCGTTCAAAGTATACGATATCGTCGATACGGTCTCAAAAGACAGTATCGAAGCAGGACATATGGCGGCTGAGTATCTGGGGATTGTGGAAGGACGAGGGACGAGGGATGAGGGACGACGATAAGAAGGATGAAGGATGAGAGATGAATAGAACGATCACATGCATAGAATGTCCCGCGGGATGTTCCCTTACAGTTAACGTTGAAGGGTCTAAAGTGACCGGAACAGACGGCGCAAAATGTCCTAAAGGCGAGAGTTATGCGGTAAGTGAAATAGAGCATCCCGCAAGAACGGTCACTTCTACAGTGGCAGGTGAAGGGTTGACGCTTAAACTCATCCCGGTGAGAACGGACGGGCCGGTCCCTAAGGACCGGATAATGGATGTAATGAAAGAAATACGGAAAATAAATGTCACGGAAAGTGTAAGGACCGGAGATAAGGTATCGGAAGACCTTTTGGGTCTCGGGATAAACCTTATTGCTACACGCAAGGCAGATAAAAAATGACAAAAAGATCCGGGTCAAAACGGCAGAAAGATATAGCGCGTATGATAAGGAACGGGAAGGAAAAGTATCCGTCCAAACTCAAAACGTCCGTGAAGATAAAAAAGTCCGTTCAATAATCTAGCCGGTCTTTAGCCCGGGGTATCGGTGAATTGACAGCTATAATATCGTCGGATATACTGATACTTACGGTTATTACCGTTCCGGCGGTATAACAAAATTTCAAAAGGAGATAGGTGACAGTTTTAGCGTGTAAATACAAGAGTATGTCGGTCTTAGGGATAAGCGCGGCGGTGATCATTTTGTCCGCTTCCGGATGTTCCGAAGACCCGGGCCAGAAAGGCATTTATGAGTATGTCAGGGAAGCCGATAAATATATGGAGCAGGATAATTATGATCAGGCTCTATATGTCCTGCATGAAGGGTATGAGACCGCGCTTGACAGTAAAGAAATGCAAGACCAACTTGTGCGCGGGTACGTGAAATATTCGAGGTTTCTTGACGATAAAGGAGAATTGGACGAGGCGATAGATAAGATGGAGATGGCCTATGAAATGCATGATAAGAACGCGTTGGCCATACATGAGCTATCCTACCTATACGCGAAAAAAGCCGTAAAGTATTCCGAAGAAGGAAGGGCGGAGGATGCGCTTGCGCTCTCGATCAAGGCGGTGGACACCGCGATGCAATCCAAAAAGGTCAGGAAAAATATTTCCATATATTTTTTTAACAGAGGTGTAGAGGCCTTTCAGCGGAACGACGATCCCACGGTGCTTTTATGCTTGAACGCTTCTTACGCGCTTAAAAAGAGTTTCATGACCTTGGATATGCTGGCCAGATATTATTACCGTAAAGGAGATCTTAACCGGGCGCTCTTTTTCTGGAAAAAAGCTAAAGAGACCGAACCGGATAACGCTGATATCGACGGGAAGATAGAAAAAGTACGCAAGGAAATAGAGCTTGAGGCCGGTAAACGGACCGTCGAAACAGAACATTTTGATATACAGTTCTATGGAAATAATAACGTGGATGTGGAAGCGCTGGCAAGGACCTTGGATGGTATATACAAAGAAGTAGGTGACGACCTGCGTTTCTATCCGCCCGGGATCACCCCGCTGGTATTTTATCGGGAAGACGATTTCAGGGAGATATTCAAACAGGCGGGGATCGTTAGGGCTTTCTATGACGGCGCTGGAATAAGGATATCGGTCAATGCCGATTACAACGATCCTCTTTTTCCGGGTCTCGCCGCGCATGAATATACGCATGCTGTCCTTTCCATACTTACTAACAATGAATGTCCGATATGGCTGCATGAAGGCATAGCCGTTCTTGAACAGGATAAGTATATACCCTCAACACTAATGTATGTCTTTAATGAGATAGGGCGAGGAAAGGAGCTATCCTTAGAGTATATTGACGGAGGTTTTTCGGAAAAAGAGGATGAAGAGAGGCTTGCGCTCAGTTATGAGGCGGCATATACGGCAGTGCTTTTTATCCTGGATAAATGGGGTTGGGACGGCCTCAGGGGGCTTCTGGACAGAATAGGTAAGGGGACGCATTACGCGAACGCTATAGACGAGGAATTCTACGTTTCACGGGGCGGGTTCGAAAAAATGTGGAACGAATATCTAAAAAGCGATTCTTTATACGCGAAATGATATTATAGCGTTTTTTCTTGACAAAGTAGGCTAAAACTGTTAAAATAAAAAAAAGTAAGCAAGGGACATTATGTTTGCGGGGACGGAAAAGAGAAAATACAGGAGGATAAAGAAGCCCATTATCGCGAGGTTTCAGATCCTTAACGAAAAAGGCGACGGAGGGATATTTCCCGGATGGGATATGGTAAATGTTCAGGACCTAGGTGCGGGGGGGATACGTTTTAACTATGATGATACTATAGAGGCGGATTCCAGGCTTGAGTTCAAGATAAATTTTCCGTCTTTGGAAAAACCTATAGAGTGCAGAGGCACGGTGCTGCGGGCGCAAAAGGAACCTAACTCGTCGAGAGTAAGAATAGCTTCCGTATTTACCGATATCAGTGACGCGGAAAAAATGGAAATAGAGAAATTCGCGGAAAAGCTTGTTATCAAGGAGCCATGGGCGATAGAATAAAAAAACGCGGACGCAGGAAGGGGCTCTAAGAAAAGAACAGGAACGTCATCGCATTTCGCGGGACGTCCCTGTTCTTTTCTTTCTATAGTTCACTAAAGTTTAACAACGTTAACGGCTTCTTCGCCTTTCGGTCCTTGTTTTATCTCGAACTCAACATCCTGACCTTCTTCCAGGGTTTTGAACCCTTCACCCTGAATGGAGCTATGATGTACGAATACGTCATTGCCTGTTTCCGGAGCGATGAAACCATAGCCCTTTTTGTTGTTGAACCATTTTACTTTACCTTTAGCCATTACTCCTTACCTCCTTTTGACCATGCACGGAATAGACCAAAAAAAACCGCAGGGATAGCCTCTCTCCCGTGCGGTTAAAGATGTCTACTCCCTTTCCCTGTTACACTTGCGATATATGGATTATACCCGAACCGGGCTTTTCGGTCAATAAATGTTTAATTTTTCGGCCTGGCGCAGCATATCCTCGGCGTGTTTCACGGCAATACCGCTTTCCACTTCTCCGCTCATCATTTCGGAAAGCTCTTTGACCCGTTCCTTGCGTCCCAGGGACTCTATCTCGGTGAAAGTTCGCCCGTTCCTAACGGTCTTTGATACCTTATGATGGATCGTGCCGAAAGACGCTATTTGCGGGAGATGCGTGATCAGTATCACCTGCCGGTCGGTCGAAAGCTCTTTGAGCTTTTTTCCGGTTACGGATCCGAGTCTCCCGCCGATCTGGGCGTCGATCTCGTCGAACACAAGGACGGGAACGGGATCGGCCTTTGTAAGGGCTTTTTTAAGGGCCAGCATCACGCGCGCCGCCTCTCCCGATGATACTATTTCCGCCATGGGTTTTAGGTCCTCGCCGGCATTAGGGCTTATATAGAAAGATACTTTGTCCTGCCCGCTGCGTGAGGCGGGGGCGGGTTCTATCCGGCACTTGAATTTTACCTGCTTTATCCCGAGTTCCTTTAACTCGCTCTCAATGGTGGTCTTAAGCCCGGCCGCCGTTCTTTTCCGTTTTTCGGTGAGTACGGCCGCTGCTTTATCCAGTTCCTGACGCGTTCTGCCGATACGCTTTTTCAGCTCAGCGTCATTATGCTCAAGATCGGTCAGAAGGGCGTGTTTTTTCTTCGCTTCAGAGTAAAACAAGCGGACATCTTCGAGCGAAGAACCGTATTTACGCGTCAGGTCATAATATAGATCGATACGGCGGTTTATATCTTCAGCCTGATCGCGGTCGAAAGAAAGAGATCCGATATAATCCATCAAAGCGGACGCAAGCTCGGAACTGTCATCCTGTATGCGGGATAGTATCTCGGCGAAAGGCAGAGCGGAACCGTCAGTCGCGGTCAATGTGTTCATAAAAGTGAAGGCCTGAAGTGAAGCCCGCGTTATGCCGCTTTCCTCGTTATCGATAAGTTCCAGAAGAGCGGCCGCTGAAGAGTGAAGCTTTTCGGAATTATTTATTTTAGAGCTTTCAGTGATAAGTGTTTCGTATTCTTCCTGAGAAAGGGAGACCTGTTCCATCTCTTTTATCTGATGGGTCAGCATATCTATCTCCCGTTCACTGTTTTTGGAGAGATCTTTCAGGGCTTCTAATTCTTCGGTCAGTTCCGTATATATAGAAAAGATACCGGAATATTCCGCTTTTTCTTTTTCTATGGATGATAGCCGGTCCAGTATGGCGAGATGGGAATTTTCGGATAAAAGCATCTGATGATCGTGTGGGCCGTGTATGTCCACCAGGTCATTGCCGATATCCTTGAGCTGGGCGACAGTAACGGAAAAACCGTTTATCTTATT
>JBDRKO010000040.1:0-7850 GCA_043813915.1 Candidatus Omnitrophota bacterium | reverse complement strand
TATTTGGTCTTTTTAATAGTTCACGCTAACTAATTTGGGTGTTGGGTGGGGCACGGCTTGCCGCGCCCCTACTCTAGCCTCTATTTTTCGCCTCTTCATACGCCTTAACAGCCGCGTCCATCTCTTCATATAGAAGATCTATTTCCGGGCCCAGTTCGTTCAGCCTTTTTGAGAGTGCTGGAATAGCCGCGGCATTTCCTTCCTCTGAACTTTGGATCAAGTTTTCCGTCGTCAAAGCATGTTCTTTTTCTAAACGCGTTATCGTCTTTTCTATATTTTCTATTTTTCGTTCCAAAGGCTTTAGCGTTTCTTTTTCCTTAGTCCTTTTTTCAGCGCGGAAACGGCGTTCTTCTTTTTTATTCTTCGCTGTTTCCGCTTTGCCTTTCTCTTTCCTGCCCTGTTCGGCGTCACCCCAACCTATCTGATCAAGGAATTCAGAGTAGTTCCCGGGAAACACCAGGATACGGTCCTCCATGAACATAATAAGTTTAGTAGCGACTTTATGCAGAAAATACTCGTCATGTGTGATCACTATCGCGGCTCCGGAATACTCTTCTACCGCCCCGAAAAGGGCGGAACATGATTCCATATCCAAGTGATGCGTGGGCTCGTCCAGCACCAGCATATTGGAAGGCGACAGCAGCGTTTTTGCCAGAAGTACCCTGCTTCTTTCTCCGCCGGAAAGTACGGATATTTTCTTAAGCCCGTCATCTCCGGAAAACATCATGGCCCCGCAGATATTCCTTGCCTCTGTCCTGTTCTTGCCGGGATGAGCGGCCACGATCTCTTCTTCGACCGTCTTCATGTCCTCCAGCGCGGCCGTGTTCCCCTGCTCATAATACGCCATCATCACCTGGGGGTTCATCCTGATCTCTCCCTCTATAGGACGTATGATCCCCGCTAATATCTTAGCGAGCGTGGTCTTTCCTTTTCCGTTCGGCCCGGCTATGCATATTTTGTCGCCTCGTTCTACAATAAAAGAAAGGCCGTCTATGAGCCTCGGCAGACCGCCTTCGTAAGAGAACGCGATATCCCTCACTTCCATCATTACCGGCGGACGGAACGGCGCGGCGTTAAAGGAAAAAGAAAGCGTAGCTATATTCCCCAATTTATCCAGCTTTCCCATTTTGTCCAGGCGTTTAATGCTCGACTGTACCGATTTCGCTCTGCGGGCTTTTGCCCTGAAACTCGAGATATACTCTTCTATGCGTTTGCGGTCCTTCTCTTCGTTTAGACGCCTTCTTTCGTAGACCTCTTCCTCTTTTTCAACGGAATCATAGTATATTTGCGTCGGCCCTTTTATCTTTTTTACTCTTCCTCTGTGAATACCCACTATGTGCGTGGTCACACTGTCCATGAAATTCCTGTCATGGCTAATAACTATCAGTTCTCCTCTCCAGTTTCTCAGAAAACTTTCAAGCCATCGTATCGATATAATATCCAGAAAATTCGTCGGCTCGTCGAGGAGAAGCATGTCCGGTTCGGATACAAGGACTTTCGCGAGTTCCATCCGCATCTGATACCCGCCTGAAAATATATGCGGGCTCTCCGAGAGATCCTTATCCTTGAACCCCAATCCCATAAGTATCTTTTTCGCTTTCCAGACTTCCGCCTTCTGATCTTTCGGCAGGCCCTTGCATGCCTCTTCCAGAACGGTCCTTTCGGTCAGGTTAATGATCTGCCGGAGATACCCCAGACTGTAGTTATTGGGAACGGCGACCCTTCCGCTATCGGGTGTCTCTTCTCCTATGAGTATCTTGAGCAAAGTGGATTTCCCGTGCCCGTTCCTTCCGACAAGACCGATATGTTCGCCTGGCCGGACATTGAAGGCGGCTTCACTAAAAAGAACCCGTCCTCCGTACCCTTTTGTTATATCAAATATCTCTACCATATATTTTTCACCTTTGAACAATGCGCGCACACTGGACCCTTTCCGAAGCGGAAAGGTGTCTTCATGAAGATCGATCCGGGTTAAGGCTGTTTATTGTTTTTTTCTGCAGAAGTTCCGAGTTCCGCTCTTATCCTTTCTATCTTATTCACCGCCTGCTGGCGCAGACTGGATATCTCCGGACGGATCTTTTCGTATTTTTCAGCGACCGCATAGAGGTACACATCTATTTTCGAGAATATCTCTTCCATCTTTTGTTTCAGCATCTCTACTGTGTCCTTTATGTACGAAGCGACCTTTTCTTCATGCGTCATAACATCCCTCTGTGCGGCAGTCCCCGCACCCTGGGCTACCGCTATCGATGTCATGAGCGACAGGACAATTAGCATAACAAAATATCTCTTGAAACTGGCATTGATCCTCATTCCTGTGCCCCCTCATCGGCGCTTCCCGCCCCCGGCTCGGCAGAAAAGTCCAGGCCCGCGTGTCTCGATCCGGTCTTTTTTATCATAATATTGATCATGAATATATCGTCCTGAAACTCCTCTTGTTTGAACCGGTCTATATCCTTAAGCAATTTATCGTTAAAATCTTCCGGGGTCAGCGCGGCATTCTCGGATATGAACGCTTCGAGGCGCTTCGCCCCGTATTCTTCTTTCTTTTTCCCGTTCACCTCAAGCAATCCGTCGGTAAAAAGAAATATCCTGTCTCCCCGATGCAGCGGTATCTCCTCTTTTGGGTCCAGTTCAGGCTCCTCTATTATTCCCATCAATGTCGTCCGTGAAGGTATCTGCCGTATACTATCCCCCTTACCGTTATAGAGATATTGGCTGGGATGTCCGTAATTGGCGTACGTCAGCTCTTCTTTGCCGAGATCCGCCAGACCGCAGAAAGCGCTAACATACATACCCACTTCCATAAATTCGTTCACGATAAAATGATTAAGCTCCTTCAATATAGATTCCGGATCTTTCTCCCTCTTTACCAGACGGATAAATTCCGTATGAAGCCGGTTTACCAGAAGAGCCGAAGATACACCGTGCCCGGTAACATCGCATATAATGAAAAGCAAAAGGTCCTTTTCAACAAAATGATACCGCGCATAGTCACCGCTCATATAGCTTGCCGGTATATATTTCACGTTTATATCCACAAAGTTAGTGCTTATGGACCTGGGTACCAATGTCTCGTTCACCTTCGCGGCCAGGAGAAGTTCTTTGTTTATCTGGGCGTTCCTTTCTTCCTGCTCTTTTAGCAATATAAAATTCTCGAATTCCATTCTTCTGTCCTGCCGCCTGACAATAAAGAACAGGACGAATCCCATGCAGATGAACGTTACTGCCCCAAAATAGTAGAAGACATCAAAAAAACCTCCCGTCTTATCGGACATATATCTCGGCGCGTAAACGAAAAGCCCCGTATAAGCTATAAGATGCAGTCCCGTTATGTTCACGGTATCTATCGGGTCCCACGGCACGGAGAAACACGCGAAGAACAGCGCGAATACATACGCGGCGGCGCTGATGCGTATAAATTCGGGGTATATCAGATTGAGCCTCGTAAGCACATAAAGAAGCAATCCGGTATATATATACGCGCACATCTTAACGAACATCTCGCCTTTACCCAATCTTACCAAGAGATATATGAACGCCGCTCCTATGAGGACTATTTTGACAAGACCGATCTCGCGGGGATCCAGTGTTCTGGGAAGCAGGACAAGACTCACTCCCATGAACAACGCGTAAATAAAGACAGAAAGCAGACAAAAATATCCAACCCGTTTCTTTATAATAGCCGTGTGATACCGGTAAAATTCTCCCCGGTATTTTTTCCTGAGCTTTCTTGATCCTTTTGCCATTCCGGTCATCCGTTTTGTATTTGAACGTGTTTTGACAGGGCCGTATTGACCGCTGCCTCTTTTCAACGATAGAACAAATTGTATCACTCTTACCGAAATATGTATACCCCCTCCGGCTTTAATGCTATCCCTAAGCCTCCTCTGCGGGATCAGAGACCCGGCAATTCAACAAACATGTGAGTTTAAAGAAAAGACGGCTTTAGGGAAAACTCTGCGGCCCTCAAGAAATCTAACGGTCAAGATCACAAAGGCAGGCTGAAATAGAAAGTTGATCCTTCGCCTATCCGGCTATTGACCCCGATCTCTCCGCCGTGTCCTTCGGCGATCTTTTTAGCTATGGCAAGACCGAGTCCTGTTTGATGTTCGTTCTCGGTGGGTCCAACGTTGGTTTTATAGAATTCCCTGAAAATATTGGAGATATCCTCTTTTGATATCCCCACTCCCTGGTCGATGACCTTAGTTATGACCTTTTTTTCATTTTTAGTTATCTCTATGCTTACGGACGAACCCCGATATGAATATTTGACGGCATTGTCTATAAGATTGTTTATCAGCTGGTTGACCCTCTCCCGATCGAAATATAGCTCGGGGATATCGCGTTCCGCGGCGACCGTTATCTCTATACCTTTTTTCCCGGCTATGAACTGATTGAATTCTATGCATTCTTTTATGAATTTCACATAATCCTCTTTCCTTTTATCTAAGACCATCCTGCCGGATTCTATCTTTGAAACGTCTAAAAGCTCATCCACCAGATTCTTCATTATACCGGACTGTTTTTCTATGACCTCTGCCATTCTGGATGCTCCTTTGCTGCCGGTTTTTACGAACTCATCCTTCAAGATAAAAAGTGCCGTCTGGATTATTGAGATCGGGCTGCGAAGGTCATGAGCCGCTATCCCGAGGAATTTGTTCTTTTCATCATTTGCCTGATTAAGTTCCTTGTTCTTGTCCGTAAGATCTTCCTTGGCATCCTTGAGGTCTTTTTCCCTTAAATGTCTGATCTCGATATTCTTCGTTATTATGTTTAAGGTGAAAGCGCCTATGACCGTGATGAAAACGGTTTCTATGAGAGCTTCACGCCAATTCAGCGGCGTCCGGGGTAATCCGAATATGGTATTGGACAGGTCGAATACTTCACCGAACCATGCTACGAAGATCAGAAGGATGAATCCTGTAACAGACACCGTTATTATCTTATCCTGGATGATCCTTCTATCTTTTTGTTCGGATCTCTTCACTGCTCCCCCTGCCGCGTTATTGGCGATGACGTAAGATGATATAAGAGGTATACTATATCAATTCTATATCCTAAAATCCCGGAATACAAGCTCGACCGGGTATTTATCGAAAAAAGATAAAAAACCGGGGGATATAGTGTTTGATACCGATATCAAACACTATATCCCCCTTATCTTTAACGCTATCCGCGTTTTATTTCTTCTTTTTTGGAGACTGCTTTTTATGACTAATCGTCCCAACTATTCTCTTCGTCCCCATCCTGTTCATCCAGATATTCTTCTGTCACATCATCTTCGCTTTTTTCGATAACCTTCAGCCGTACCGGATCCATGCTTACGATCTTCAGCGTCGCGTCGCAATGATCGCACCAGATGCTATCGCCTTCTTCATTATTGAAATCAACAGGCACATCAAAATTACATTCCGGACATTTCGCCCTCATCCCTTCCTCCTTTTTGCATTCCCTCCGAAAAGCGTTGTGCGGTCTAAAAGATCATATTTCGTCAGTATAAACATACACATACTGTGCGACCTTTTTCCCGTCTTTTTCTATATACTGCACATCCACATCTTGCCCTTCTTCTATTTCCATTAACGTTCCGGCATTCTCGATCTCGATCGCCGGGTCTGTTTCATACATGATCACTTCCGTATTTTCCTCTCCGGTCTCTACATCATAATCCCAAACTTCTACCGTTATAGAGTTCTCCGTCACCTCCGTGACAAAACCATACACTTCATTCGAACCCTCACCTTGGGCAAAAACGGGGGTTATGCCCGCGGCAACTATTATCAGTGTCAGTAACGCGCATGTGATCTTCTTTATCATTTCTTTTTTCCTCCTTGTTCCCGGAATTTATCCGGGCTTACTAAAATTGCGAAAGGCCTCATATCATCGCGCTAAGCGTTATTCTCTTCTCCTAAGTTAATGTCCTATCTCAATTCTTTCCCCTCTCAAGACCCTTACTTATATTTCCACCCGGCTATATACGCACATAGTTTACATATTAGCCTTTTAAATGTCAATATTTTGTAACTGTTTTAATTGTAGGAGGAAAGGAACTGTGATTTAAGTGATAAGTGTTAAGTTTTAAGTGTTATGTGGAATAGATACACAGTCAAAGTATCAGGAATAGGTTCTAGCATAAAAAACACCTGAACCTTTACATGTAGTACTCTCGAGTACTTTTGTACCGTTCGCGAATTTAGCTTTGCAAGTGTCCCCATTTTTGTGTTTAACAGTGTCCCTGGGACTAGACGTTAGAGGACAGCGCACGAAATGTGCGAGGTGGGTAAAACGTCCCCGTTCCGGCCAGAAGTATCAAAGTGTCATAGTATCATAGTGTCAGAGATGAACGAAGGAAGATCCGCCCTCTTGTCATCCCGAGCGAGTGTAACGAGTCGAGGGATCTTTCTCATTCTTAAACAGATCCCTCCGCTCCCTTCGTTCGGTCGGGATGACAACATTATTCTCTCATCCCTCATCCTTCGTCCCTCGTCTCTCTGACCTCTGTCTTCTGACTTCTTTAAGACTGTTCACGAGTCACGAATTACGGCTTTCACGCTATACTCTATACGATTACGAATATAACACCATGCCCTATGCTCGATGCGCTATGCTCTCATTAAGCACCCTACATACCCACAAACTCTACCATCTCCATGCCGCTCCGGCATATATGGCGGCTTCTTTGTTCGAACGCAAGAGCTCAAGGAACGCTTCGCCGTCACGGCCGGGCATCTTATGCGATAATTTCAGGGACGCGCCTATATCTTTATTCTCGATATCGTTTTTTAGACTGAAGAGTACGGTATCTTTACCCGTAAGTTTCGTTTCCGCGCCGAATACCAGGGAATAAAGCTTCCGGCCGCCGCATTTCACATCGAACATTAACCCGGCATTCCGCTTAAGCTTCCATTTTCCGCAAAGAACCACGTTCCGTTTTACCGGACGCGCTCCTAAACTTCCCTTGACACCCAATTCATATTTTATATAGTTCTCTCTGAAAATCCCTGCATTCGTCTCAAAGTTCAATATCGAGCCGTCTTTTTTGCCAAGCACATAAGAGATCCGGTATTTCTCACGTATGTCCCATTTACCTTTTAAGAGGAAAGAATGCACACGTTTCGTTTTTTTAATAAGCTCGCGTTTCTCGTATTCATAAACTATCTGATGGGACTTGTCTATATCCCACGCTCCGCTAAAGGTCAGGATATCATGCTTCCCTTTCTCTTTCTGCACGTTAAAGGAGAGCCTGTTGTCCGGATCTGCCTGCCACACGCCTCCGAGGCTGAGCGTATACAATGATCCGGTTCTATCTTTGGTCCTGGTCTTAATAGAGAACATCAAGGAATCCGCCCGCGCGTCCATGATCTCTCCCTGCAAAAGTATCTGACTTCCGAACCCCGGACGCGCGATATTATCGATAATGTATTTGAGCTCGTGCTTGTCCGTAAGGACCCAGTTGCCTTTGAATTTGATCTGATGCGGGACAGTCTCGTCCTCAGCAAGGGGCGCTTTAACATGATAGGAAAGACCGTTGTTCTTATCTATTTTGAACCTTCCGTCAAGAATCCTGCGGAACTTTTTCACCCCGCTCTTCTTGCCGCCTTGAACTACCAGTCTGTTGTAAGGATCGGTTTCGTATCGCATAGAGTTTGTGGGGTTTGTTGAGTTTATGGAGTTTGTAGGGTTTTTCGTGTTATATTGACTGATACTCTAGTAGTGAAAGATGCCTTCTTTAAAGTAACCAGTTGCCAGTTACCTGTAACCAGTGGCAATTAGCATAGAGTATTAGAGTATAGAGTTATAGAAAATAAAAATATATTCTGGGGACATTCTTCGACCAGGGCTTATAC
>JBDRKO010000039.1:0-33440 GCA_043813915.1 Candidatus Omnitrophota bacterium | reverse complement strand
ATATTCCCGATCTCTCAAACGCCTCATGCAAATTATCCAGTATATCCGTCGCAATCATATAGTTCAGGGCTAAACGTTCTTCTCAGTCCGCTTTAGCGGACTGCATGCCACAATCTTCCGAGCTCTTCCCCGCCCTACCCCAAGAGATAAGAGCTTGCGTTCTTTAAAGAGTTCTGCGGCTGTCCCGCCCCAGTACACTATCTTTGTGACCCAAAGGTGTAAGTGTTCTCCACGAGTTCCGCAGACCGAAGGCCGAGGCGCCGAGCACGAAATGTGCGAGGTGTGTCGAAATCTCCGCGTTTCGACTTTCCTTAAACCTGGGAATACTTACACCTTTGGGTTACAGATATGAATTTTCATAGGGACAGCGCTCTTCCATATCATATTCCCGATCTCTCAAACGCCTCATGCAAATTATCCAGTATATCCGTCGCCGTCATACTGAACGCGCCTTTTTTTGAGGCCGCAATATCTCCCGCGAGTCCATGTAGGTATACCGCGTTCACCGCCGCGGAATACGCGTTCACGCCTTGCCCGATGAACGACGTTATCATACCCGTCAGCACATCTCCCGTCCCGCCGGTAGCCATACCCGAGTTACCGGTACTATTAATGTATATCTCACCGTCCGGTGAGGCGACAACCGTCTTATGTCCTTTAAGACAAACTATACAACCCGTTTCCTCGGAGACTTTTTTAGCTATCCCTTCCCTGTCGGCCTGCACTTTACCGGCATCTATCCCCAGAAAACGCGCCATCTCACCGGGATGAGGCGTGATGACCGTAGGGGCGTTCCTTCCCTTCAGAATAGACCCGCCACTTTTCAAAGCGTTAATACCGTCCGCGTCAAGCACAACGGGAATGTCCATTCTCTCAAGCAGTTCTTTGACCAGTTTTCCCGTTTCTTCTTCTCTCCCGAGCCCGGGCCCGATAGCGGCGGCATCGCATCCCGCGGAGAACGTTATGATCTTTTCCGCCCCTTTCATGCTTAATGCCGCGTTCTTCGTTTCAGGAAGAGCCAAGGTCATGACTTCCGTAAGTTTTATTTCCATTATCACGTTAAGTGATCCCGGTACTCCGCACGTCACCAGACCGCTGCCCGCTAAAAGCGCGCCTTGCGACGCCAGGTATGCCGCTCCGGTCATACCGCGCGATCCCGCTATTATCAGCACTTTCCCGTAATCACCTTTATGGGACGCGTCTTTACGTTCGGGTATCTTGTTCATATGTTCTTTAGTCATTTCTCACCCCTATAGCATTTGATACGGCAAGTTCTGCGGTATGCGAGATACTTACCAGGACGCGTGCCAGACCGTATTCTTTAAGTATTTCACCGGCGCTGCCGTGCAGACATACATAAGGTTTACCTTCGTTGTCGTTAAGCACTTCTATCTCCGCCCAGTTAAGCCCGATACGCGCGCCGTCTGGCAGAGCTTTTTTAACGGCTTCTTTCGCGGCGAACTTTCCCGCCATATGCGCGATATGGTCCTTCTTCGCTCCGGCATATTCCATTTCTTTTTCGGTGAACATTTTTTTCAAGAAATCCCTACCGTGTTTAGCGACAGCTTTCTCGAACCTTCTTATATCCACCGCGTCTATACCTATACCCGAAATATTCATTTTATTATCCCCATCATCTCTTTTACCGCTGCGTATATACCCGTAAAGACCGCTCTGGATATTATAGAATGACCTATATTGAGTTCTTCTATCCCTTCTATTTGAGCTATGGGCAGAACGTTCTGATATGTAAGACCGTGTCCCGCGGAGACAAAAAGACCTTTGCTCATAGCTAATACCGTCATATCCTCAAGTACCACTTTTTCTTTACCGAATTTACCGGCGGCGGAGAACGCTTCCGCGTATCTTCCCGTGTGGAACTCTATGATACCCGCCCCGGACGCTTTTGCCGCTTCCACCTGATCCGCGTCGGGGTCGATGAACAGGCTGACCTCTATACCTTCGGCGGAAAGCCTCTTCACGGCTTCAGCAACCTTATGAAAATGGCTTACGACATCCAGCCCGCCTTCGGTGGTTATCTCCATACGCTTTTCCGGGACTATGGTCCCCTGGGCGGGTTTAACTGAACACGCGATATCTATTATTTCGGGGTCGACCGACATTTCAAGGTTCAGCCTGGTCTTGACGGCGGATTTCAGCAGCGCAAGATCATTATCGTTTATATGCCTGCGGTCCTTACGGAGATGGCATACGATGGAATCGCATCCCGCTCTTTCGCTTTCACCGGCGGCGGACACCGGATCCGGTTCAAACGTTTTGCGGGCTTCTCTCACGGTAGCCACATGGTCTATATTTACGCCCAATCTCATATTTTTTCCGCGCTGTTGAGGCTTATTGTTCTTTAACCGGGGGTCCGGGAGGCACTACTACTGTTATTGGTTCCACGGGAATGTAAACATCCACGACCTTATCGTTTATCCTAAGAAATTTAACGTCTGAATTAAGACCCAAGCTGAGCTTGACGCTGCGGGTATATTCACCCAGGTTTATCCTGTCGGTCTGAAGCCCTTCCAGCCCGGCCACCGCTTCTTCGGGGCCGAATACCGATATCTTGTCCGGTTCTATTTTTACTTTATCGAAAGCCACTCTATACCCTTCCGGAGACTTGCCGGTGAACACGGGTTTAACGGGAACTTCTTTGACAACAAATTTGTAACGCGAAAAAACATCTTCTATGGTCTCGTTCTTTTGACTGAAGGAATCTTTGTTGACCAGATCAAAGACGTAGAACCACGTAGCTACCGCTAAAGCCAGCGATATTATCTTCGCGAAAAAATTATTGAATATAATGCTTCCCAGTCCCATATTATCCCTGTACTGCTCTCTTTTTGGCCATTATACGTGTTAGGACCATCAAAAACGACCTTTTCCTGATCTTAGGCAGATACGCCTTTTCCAGGACTTTAACCAGGTTTTTCGGGTCAATATCCTCTATCATCTTGCCTCCCATGGCCATGGATATCGCCCCGGTCTCTTCGCTTACCACTATTATCACGGCGTCGGTCTCTTCGCTCAAGCCTAACGCGGCCCGGTGCCTTGTCCCCATGGTCTTAGGCACATCCGGGTTCTGAGTAAGCGGAAAGAGGCATGCCGCGGCTTCTATTCTCTGTTCCGAAATTATTATTCCTCCGTCATGGAGCGGCGTAGAGGGCGAGAAGATCGTGTTTATCAGTTCGCTCGTCACGCTGCTGTCGATGCTTACACCGCTTTCCACATATCTCCTAAGACCTATCTCTCTTTCCGCGGCGATCAAAGCGCCTATACGTTTTTTCGATAGTATCGTCGCGGCTTTTGATATCTCTCCCAGCGTTTCTTTCTCTCCGGTAAATATCCCGAATCTGCCTATTTTGGCAAGGCCCCTGCGTATCTCGGGCTGAAATATAATAAGGAACGCTATGACCGATATGGCCAATAGTCTTGTAAGAAGCCAGTTGATTATAACAAGGTTCATGCCGCCCGTAAGCATTATGACCAGAGAGATCACGATGATCCCTTTGAGCACCTGTTCCGCCGCGGTTCCCCTTAAAAGGAGATATGCCATGTAGTATACCGCCCACAGTATGGCCATCTCAAACACTATTTCCCAGTATCCCAGAAAAAAATCCATAGACCTTTAGCTCTCCGTTATTGCTCTTATTATGGTAACCGCGTCACGCACGGCACCGACATCATGCACTCTAAGTATACCAGCACCTTTCATTATGGCAAATAAGGATGCCGCGATAGTTCCGGGAAGCCGTTCCCCCTCGCCTTTACCCGTTATCTCACCGATAAAAGATTTCCTGCTGACCCCTATCAATATGGCCTTGCCCAGCACCTTCAATTCGTCTAAATGTTTCAAAATGAAAAGATTATGCCTCAAGGTCTTTCCGAACCCTATCCCGGGATCGACCGCTATGCTTTTAGGGTCTATACCCGCGGACTCCGCTACTTTTACAGCGGACGCGAGGTAACCCTTTATCTCCTCCATAACGTCATCATATTCAGGCCGGTCCTGCATATGCGCCGGCTCGCCTTTCATATGCATCAGAACTATCCCCGCTTGATGACGCGCGATAATACCGGCCATACTCCCGTCGCCCAGCGCCGTAATATCGTTGATCATCGCCGCGCCTTCATCCAGAGCCCTCTCGGCGACATCGCTTTTATAAGTGTCGATGGACAGCGGCACTTTAATGTCCTTAAGCGCTTTTATTACGGGTAGCACCCTGCTTATCTCTTCTTCGGCGGAGATCCCGGCGGCTCCGGGCCGTGAGGATTCTCCTCCGATATCTATCACATCCGCCCCTTCGGCGGCCATGCGGAACGCCCTGTCCCTGGCTTCGGCGGGATCTCTATACCTTCCGCCGTCAGAGAAAGAATCAGGCGTAACATTAAGCACTCCCATCACACACACACGTTTCGAGACCGGCAGGACGGCGCCTTTTAGATGTAGATCGTTCTGCAAACTCATTATCTCCGCCCGCGGAATACCGCTCTTATACTTTCTTTTCCGTTTCGGGAGGAAACCCGAGGATCTCCCGAACCTCTTTCTCTTCCAAAGTCTCTTTTTCCAAAAGCTTTCCCGCCAGAATATCCAGTTTATCCTTATTCTCCAGCAATTTTGTTTTCGCCGTTAGATAACAGCTGTCTATGATGCTTTTTACTTCTTCATCGATGATCTTGGCCGTATCCTCAGAGTAGTCACGTTCTTCCACGATATCTCTTCCCAAAAATATCTGGTCATGCCTTCTGCCGAAGGTCAAGTGTCCCAGGCGTTCGCTCATACCGTATTGCGTGACCATATTGCGGGCTATCTCGGTAGCTTTTTTGATATCGTCATGAGCTCCGCTGGATATCTCGTTGAACGATACTTCTTCCGAGGCCCGGCCTCCCAGCATTACGGTTATTCTTCCTATAAGCTGAGCTTTACGCACGATATGAGTGTCGCTGGTAGGAAGATGTATAGTGTATCCCAAGGCCATCCCTCTTGAAACTATGGTCACTTTATGCAGAGGATCCGCCCCTTTTATCAGGAACGACATGATCGCGTGTCCCGACTCATGGACCGCGGTAATGCGTTTTTCTTCTTCGTTTATCTTTCTGGATTTCCGTTCGGGACCGGCAATGACCCGTTCCATAGCCTCCTGCAGTTCTTCTTTACCGACAGCGGACTTGTTCCTTCTTGCCCCCAAAAGAGCTCCTTCGTTTATCAGATTGGCAAGATCCGCGCCGGAGAAATACGTTGTCTGCTTGGCTATCTTCTCGAGGTCTATACCCTTGTCCATTTTTACTTTGCGGGCATGCACCTTGAGTATCGCTATCCGTCCGTCAAGATCGGGCCGGTCAACGATCACTTGTCTGTCAAAACGCCCCGGCCGGAGAAGCGCCGGGTCCAGCACGTCGGGACGGTTGGTAGCCGCTATAAGTATGACACCCGTGGCGGTATCGAATCCGTCCATCTCCGAAAGCAACGCGTTGAGGGTCTGTTCCCGTTCATCATGCCCTCCTCCTATCCCGGAAAATCTCTGGCGCCCGACAGCGTCGATTTCGTCCATAAAAATTATGCATCCCTTCTGACTGGTCTTAACGGACTTCTTCGCCTGGTCAAAAAGGTCACGTACACGTGATGCTCCCACACCGACGAACATCTCCACAAAATCCGATCCTGATATGCTGAAGAACGGCACCCCCGCTTCTCCCGCGACGGCCTTTGCCAGAAGGGTTTTTCCTGTGCCCGGAGGCCCCATGAGGAGAACCCCTTTCGGCATTTTTCCGCCGAGTTTCTGGAATTTTTTAGGTTCTTTAAGGAACTCTATTATTTCTTTAAGCTCCTCTTTTGCTTCTTCTATACCCGCTACATCATCGAAAGTTATCTTCATATTGTCTTTGTTAGCGAGTTTCGCCCTGGACTTACCGAACGCCATCATCTTTCCTCCTCCGCCTGACGCTCCACGGTAGATAAAGAACCACAGGAAGAGTATGAATATTATCATCGGACCCAAAGAATAAAAAAGGTTCGATAGAAATGTCTGAGGCGGTTTGATGTCGAATTCCCGGACGTTCTCCGTAAGAAGCCTCAACAAAGACTGGTCATTATCGGGAATGTTCACCACGTAAGGTTTTCCGTCGCTCATTTTGCCCACTATACGGTTCTCGACCTTTATGGCCGTCGAGATCGCCGCTGTCTGGGGATTGGTTTCAAGCGTCTGGTAAAATTCCTTATATGTCATCTCATGCGCGGCCTCCTCGAAAGAGGAGAATACCCATTGAAATATGAGGAACACACCCGCCACTATCAGCGCCCACATGAACCTGTCTGAAAGGTTCTTATTGTCCTTTTTTTTCTTGCCGAGCTGCTGTTTTTTCCTGTCCGGAACTTTTTTGCCCGGATCATCGTTACTATTGCTCATAAATATCCGCATCCTTCTGTAATATGTTTATCCATGGAGACGATATGAACCCGCATCATCAAGACGTTTATTCTAACACACTGCCTATACGGGGTCAAATATAACAGGCACACGTGCGTGGCCTGAGAGAACGTCCCGCTTCTCCCCATTTCTTTATTCAACACCGTCAATTCACCGATACCCCGGGTTACTGACCGGGGCTTGCTTGCCCTGCCTGTCCCGCCTGTCCCGAGCAAAGCCGAGGGGTGCTTGTCGAGGGGAGCGAAGCCGAAGGGTTCCCAATTGATCCTGCAATGTTCCGGGCAAAGCGAGGGGAGCCCCGGCTATTTTCCCCTCGCTAAAGTACGGAGCTTCACCGGGGCGAATGGGTCAAAGATGAGCTTATCGCTTTTTTTTATTATTTTTACCCTGCCGGGAAAGTCCAGAGACCCGTTTTGCGGAGCGGACCTGATAAAACGCTCCATATCCATCCAGTGACGGTATGTAAGTTTTTTAACGTCTCCTCCGGCTTTAATAAAAAGTTCCTTGAACACGGCCTTACGCACCGCTTTAGGCTGACACAAAAGTTCCGCGATACTGATATTAATTTTTTTACCCGAACCGAAACGTTTATCCGTCAACACGCTGCTTTTGGCTTCTTCGATGAACGCGATATCTTCCCTGACGGTATCCGCCAGATTGACCAAAGTCCTTCGTATACCCGGATTACATTTTTCAAGATACGGCAGCACATCTATCCTTATTTTGTTGCGCAGGAACCTTATGTCCTTATTGGAACTGTCCTCGACAAAAGACAGACCATTTTCGTCAATAAAATCGATTATGTCCGCGCGGGAGGTCCGGATCAACGGACGTATTATGCGGACGCCTTTCCCCTCTCTCACCGGAGGTATACCCGCTATTCCGGACATGGAAGATCCGTATATCATTTTCATTACAACGGTCTCCGCCTGATCGTCCATCGTGTGACCCGTAGCTATGGCCGCGCAGCCGTATTTCTTAGCGGCCCATTCAAGAAATCTGTACCTATGTCCCCGCGCTTTTTCCTCTAAAGACGCGCCCCGCCCGGCGTGTTTATTCATATCGGCTTTACCCATAACAGCTTTAACGCCCAATTTATCGGCAAGAGCTTTTACGAAACGGGAATCCGCGCGGGATTCTTTCCCTCTGATACCATGGTCAAGATTAGCAAGTATCACTTCTATACCCAGTGATCTCCTTATACCCAAGAGCGCCGCCAGAAGACATACCGAGTCCGCTCCGCCGGATACGGCGACAAGTACCTTTTCTCCCGAGGAGAGCATTTCATAATGCTTGACCGTATCTTTGACGTTCTTAAGGAACGCGCTGTATGATAAACGTTTTTTCATGATAATCTTTGTCTGCCCTATCGTGATTCGTGACTCGTGAGTCGTAATTCGTAAAACGCTCCTATCCTGTCATTCCGAACGAGTGCAACGAGTTGAGGAATCCTTCTTGTATTTAGCCAGATCCCTCCGCTCTCTTCCTGCCTGCCGGCAGGCAGGCGTTCGGTCGGGATGACAAAAAATACAGCATTTTCACGTCAGTCAATATAACGCTGTGCTCTATGCCCTATGCGCTATGCTATTAAAACCTTATAAACTTTTAAAACTATTCCTTCTGACTTCTCACTTCTGACTTCTCGCTTCTCTTTTAAACATCTCTTCCTGGCTATATACACATCCGCAATAGGTCTGTCCCGTATTTCGCTTCATTTGCGCGTTTCCCAAATCCATCCGGGATAAACTTATCCCGGATGGATTTGGGGCATGCCACAATCTTCCGCGCTGTTTTTTCTCTATCCCGATCCTGCCAGGGCTTGAGGTACTCAAGAAGTCCCGCCTCAACGTCCTAGTTTTCTCACCCGAAGGGGCAGGTGTTCACGGCGAGTTCCGCAAGCCCGTTGTTTTGCAAAACAACGGGGTGAGGACTGTCTGAGCTGGAATACTCGCACCTTTGGGTGACAATTATAAAGATCATAGGGTCTACCCCTTAATTCTCTCTCCTAAACATCTCTTCTTGGCTATATACACATCCGCAATAGGTCTGCCTGTATATCCCCCATTCCTTGGCAAGTTCTACCGCCCGTTTGAACCCGTCCTTTTTCTTGAAATTATACGGAATGAACTTGTCCCCTCCTATATCATACCCTATCGCATTGACTTTAACAGCATCTTTCATCGGCCCCGCCGTAAGTGTCGTAGTAAAAAGATCGAACCCTTTTTTTCTGAACAATTCATAGGTCCTTTCCAATCTCATCCTGAAACATATATCGCATCTGCCGGATCCTTCACCGTCACATTCTTTACCTTTGACCGCCTCGAACCATCTCTCTCTATCATACGGACCTTCAATGAGATCGAAAGATAGCTCTTTCGCGACCCGTTTAGCCGCCTGGAGCCGTTTTTGATATTCGTCCACGGGATGTATATTAGGCCCGTAGAAAAAACCCGTGACCTTATATCCTTCGCACAAAAGCTGTTCAGCACTCGTTGTCGCGCATACCCCGCAGCATATATGGAGTAGAATGTTCATAATCAAATACCAGTTAAGCATTTTTCAGCATAGGGCACAGAGCATAGAGCACAGCGTAATTCGCGAGTCGTAAACCGTAAAAACAAAAATATATTCTGGGGACATCTTGAGGGCTAGGTTCACACCTCTCCGGGAAAGGTGTCCCCGGAACTAAGCTAGCTTCTTTCTTCTCATCTTCCAATACTTCACGACCTTCCTCAACCCCTCTTCTGTCGAAACTTTAGGATCGTAACCTAGAATATCCGTAGCGCGCGATATATCGTATACCCTGTCCTTGAACTTTTTTCTGATCTTACGTTCAACGAAAGGTATCATCATACATGCCCTCATCACCCATGACGGGATCACGAACGGGTCGCCTTTTCCGATCTCGTCATATAGTATTTCCAGGAATTTCCTTATGGTGATCACTTCACGGTCCGCCGCCATGAACGTTCCCGTAAGCGCTTCTTCTTTTTCCATTGCCGCAAGAAGGACCTGCATCAGGTTCGATATATAGATCAGCTGCAGACGCATATCCATCCCGGGAACGTCAAATAACGGTATGCGTTTTTTCGTTACGGCTTCGCATATGCTATCAAGCATATGCGGTTCGTCTTCGCCGTATACCATGCATGGCCTTATGATAGCCGCTTTTAAACCTTTATCCCTGTACGCTACTACCAGGCGTTCCGCTTCGATCTTGGACCGTCCGTAGGCGTTGCTTGCCTTATACGGAAGTCCTTCGGTCAGCGGCGTCTCTTCGTTACCGCTTATCACAGAAACCGAGCTCAGATATACCAGCCTATCTATTTTATAAGAAGAACACGCGTTCAAAACATTACGTGTGGTTGTCACGTTTATCCGGCAAAGCTCGCTTTCGTCGGTGCCCATCACCTGGGCCGCGCAATGCGCCACTGCCCGGGGCAGTACGCGGTCGAAAGCCCGTTCTACATCCGCGGGATCGGTCATATCGCATATGAGATACCTAACACCCATAGCGTCGAGTATCTCCGTCCGGCTGGTCTTTCGGACAAGGCAGACCACATCATAGTCTCTCTTCGTCAGTTCCCGAACAAGATGCTTTCCTATAAATCCCGTTCCGCCGGTCACAAGTACTTTCATTCCGATCCTTTCCGTCCATACGCGATCTTAGCCGCGATTATCATCGAACATAGGATGACCGCTATCCCGTTAGAGAGGATTATGGGCAACTCTTTTATCAAAGACCCGTATACGATCCACATGCATATCCCTACAGTGAGCACTATATACATACCCAAGGATATATCCCTTACCTGTTTGGTCCTTAGGATCTTTAGCGCCTGAGGCAGGAACGATAATGACGTGAGAAACCCGGCCGTGAGACCGATAATACTTATATGCACTCTTTCCATTTTGCTCCTTAGGTTGTCAGTATATGTCTTGATAGACCCTATACCATTTAAGCCTTAGTCTGGTTCGCGTTCATCCAGTTCTTTTGTCAGCACATAGTCAAGCGTTTTGGTCTCGCTTGCTTATTAAGTTCGGCAGTCTGCCCTGCCGTATATCCGTGCCGTAAAGTTACTGGTTCTTCTACTTAAAACGCTTGAATGCGAATAACCTATTTATTGCATCTGTGGAGTTTTTTTTGCTTCATGTAAAGGTTCGGCTGTTTTTTCACGCTAGAACCTTTCCCCAATCTTCCGAGCTCTTTCTCCCTATCCACGGTCATGCCAGAATCTAATATATTTAAGAACTTCGCGGCTGTCCCGCCCCAGTGCACTAGCTTTGTCACCCAAAGGTGCGAGTGTTCACGGCGAGTTCCGCGACCGAGGCGCCGAGCACGAAATGTGCGAGGTGTGTCGAAATCTCCCGATTTCGACTTTCCTATAACTTGGAATACTCGTGCCTTTGGGTGACAGTTATAAAAATCATAGGGACAGCTCCTGGGATCTTCTTCTATTCTCTAACTTCCCGACTTCAGTATCTTCTTAAGCTTGACTATCTGGTCCCTGTACCCGATCGCCTTTTCGAACTGCAGGTTCCTCGCGGCAGACTCCATATCCATCTCCAGCTGGCTGATGACCTCGTTAATATCATAGGCTTCGTCATCCTCTCCGGTAACCGCTTTGACCATTTCTTTCGCTTTTTTATAGGATTCTATCCCGTCCATAACGGCTTTCTCTATGGTCTTGGGACTGATATCGTTCTCCTCGTTGAACTCCAGCTGTTTCTTCCTTCTTTCGTCCGTTATATCTATGGCTTTCTGCATAGACCCCGTCACGGTATCAGCGTACATAATGACCTCTCCGTTGACGTTCCTTGCGGCCCTGCCTGCTACCTGGACAAGAGACGTCCAGCTTCTTAAAAAACCTTCCTTATCCGCGTCCAACACGGCCACAAGAGATACTTCGGGGATATCCAGCCCTTCCCGGAGAAGATTTATCCCCACCAAACAGTCGAACCTGCCCAGCCTGAGGTCTCGGATGATATCCACCCTTTCAAGCACGCTTACTTCCGAATGCAGATATCGTACTCTCAGTTCACGTTCCTCCAGGAACATGGTGAGTTCTTCCGCCATACGTTTCGTCAATGTCGTTACAAGAGTCCTTTCTCCCTTGGCTGCCCTTGCCGAGATCTCACCTATAAGATCATGCACCTGCCCTTCCGTCGGACGGATGGTCACGATCGGGTCCAAAAGACCCGTAGGGCGTATGATCTGTTCGGCCACGACCGCACTTTTTTGCATCTCATATTCCGAGGGTGTAGCCGAAATAAATACTACCTGATCCGTCAGTTCCATGAACTCCTCGTATTTGAGAGGACGGTTATCCAGCGCGGAAGGAAGCCTGAACCCGTGATCAACCAAGGTCTTTTTCCTGGCTTGGTCCCCGTTATACATAGCCCTTATCTGAGGAAGCGAAACATGAGATTCATCTATCATCACAAGCGGGTCATCTTCAAAATAATCCAAAAGACACCATGGACGGCTTCCCGGAGGACGCCCTGAAATATGACGCGAATAGTTCTCTATACCGCTGCAGTACCCGACTTCTTTCAGCATATCCATATCGTATCTTGTCCGGGAAGCAAGTCTTTGCGCTTCAAGCAGTTTTCCTTCCTTATTAAGTTCCGCCAGACGTTCTTCGAGTTCGGACAATATCGTTCCCACGGCGCTTTGGACCTTCTCGTCCGTTGTCACAAAATGCTTGGCCGGATATACGGCGGCCTTGCCGAGCTCGGCAAGAACGTCCCCCGAAACCGGGTGCACTTCGGATATGCGCGTAACTTCATCCCCGAAAAATTCCATCCTGAGCGCGGTCTCTTTATATGCCGGGAATATCTCCACTATCTCGCCTTTTACGCGGAACTTCCCTCTGGCTAGATCCCCGTCATTGCGTTCATACTGTATATCTATAAGCTTTTTCAGCAGACTTTCCCTGGATATCTCGTCCCCCTTAGCGGCGCTGACCATCATATCGGAATAATCCTCGGGACTGCCCAGACCGTAAATACATGATACGCTGGCGACAATAAGAACATCTTTTCTGGATAATATGGAACTGGTGGCAGATAACCTTAATCTGTCTATATCTTCGTTTATGGACGCGTCTTTTTCGATATACATGTCCGTCTGAGGGACATATGCTTCCGGCTGATAGTAATCATAATAACTTACAAAATACTCGACCGCGTTATGCGGAAAAAATGTCCTGAATTCCGAGTAAAGCTGTGCCGCCAAAGTCTTATTGTGGGAGAGGACCAGTGTCGGACGGTTTATGCGTTCTATGACATTAGCGGCGGTGAAAGTCTTACCGCTTCCCGTTACTCCAAGGAGCGTTTGAAAAGCGTTCCCTTTTTTTATGGAATCCACTATCCTTTCTATAGCCTCGGGCTGGTCTCCCGCGGGGGTCATGTCGGTAACGAGCTGAAATCTGTCCATGAGTTTCGTATATCGTATAGCGTATAGAGTTTGTCGGGTTATCTTGACTGAAAACTTAACCCTTAGTTTGGTGCGCGATCATCCGGCTATCTTGTCAGCACATAGTCAAGCGTTTTGGTCTCGAGCCTTAGTTTGGTTCGCGTTCGTATAGCGATTTTGTTAAAGTCACGTCAAACGTTTTGTCTCGTTTTCTTGTTAAGTATTAGCTATTTTGCCTATCCGAACATTCGGGCTATGTAGTAATAGTTGCGCTTCCTTAAAACGTTTGTCAGAAAAAAGTAACGCTCCTTTGCATCAGTTCGGTTTTTTGCTTCATGTAAAGGGTTGGCTGTTTTTGCACGCTATCGTCAAAACGGGGACGTTTTGCCCACCTCGAACATTACGTCCTCGGAGCCTATTTCTGACACTTTGACACTCTGACTCTCTGACTCTTTGACTCTAGCGAACAAAGAGAGCGATGACTCTCTGCTCTTCCTTCTGTTCTCTGCCCTCTAGCCTCTATTTCCTCAACACCGTCTCCATGCTAAAATCAAGAGGTTCTATCGCTCCCGTGATGGACCCGGTTGATATTATCTCCGCGCCAGTTCCGGCATAATCCTTGATATTATCCAGTGTTATCCCTCCGGAGATCTCAAAAAGCACTTTGCCTTCCAGCCCTTTCTCTTTGCGGATAGCCACGGCTTTTTTTATTTTTTCAGGCGTCATATTGTCCAGCATTATAACATCCGGTCTTTCGTCAAGAGCGTATCCGCATTCTTCGACCGTCTCCACTTCTATTTCTATTTTTATGTTTTTCTGCGCGTCATGTCTGGCGCGCTTTAATATCCCCTGTATCACCTCTTTATTTCCGCTTTCCTTTATTTGCATAGAGAAAGCCCTCAGATGATTATCCTTTATCAGGATCATATCCCACAACCCTTTCCTGTGATTATGGCCGCCTCCTACGGTGACGGCATATTTCTCCAGATATCTGTGGAGAGGTATGGTCTTTCGTGTATCGTATATTTTGACCCCGCTGCCTTCGGCGGCATCGACCATACGGCGCGTTTTTGTGGCCACCCCGCTCAGCATACCCAGAAAATTCAAAGCTGTCCTCTCTCCCATCAGTATTGATTGCGCCTCACCTTCGATGAACGCTATTTCCTGTCCCGGACCTATCCTGTCGCCGTCAGCGACCATCGGACGGAACTGCAGGCTGTATTCCACCGCGGCAAACACCCTTTCGGCTATATCCATACCGCAGACAATGCCTCTGCTGCGTGACACAATGACCGCGCACATAGTATGAAATCTGTCGATCACGGCTTTCGAGGTCACATCTCCCGTCCATATGTCCTCTTTCAGCGCGAACCGTATTATCGCGTCCACTCTTTTTTTATCCAGATCTTTCTGCATGTTTTCCTTCGTATAGCGTAAACAGTCCAAATAGACCATTGACCATTGACTATAGACTATTGACCATTTTGCATCTCCATAAGTACTGCTCTCACTATAAGCTTTTATTTTTTCGCTCAAGACAATAGTCAATCGTCAATTGTCCATAGTCCAATATTATTTCTACCCTCTGTCCTCTGCCTTCTTACTTCTCGCCTCTCCCCCCGCCTTCAATCTCTCTACTTCGCTTTCAGTAAGCTCGCGGAATTCGCCTTCTTTTAAGCTCCCCAGGGTCAGCCCGGCGTATTTCGTGCGTTTTAGTTTAACTACCTTTGACCCGACTTCCGCGAATACGCGTTTTATCTGTCTTTTCTTTCCCTCGTGGATCTTTACCCTGTATGTCCCGCTATCTTTGCCGTAAGCCGTTCTTTTTATTTCACACGGCGCCGTTCTTCCCTCTTCCAGTTCTACCCCTGATTCCAGTTTCACGATAGCATCCTCTTTCAGAGGCGGGACCGCGACCACTTCATATTCTTTGTCCACTGCATACCTGGGATGGGCAAGCCTGTTGGTCAGATCTCCGTCATTCGTTATTATAATGGCTCCCGTCGTATCTTTATCCAGTCTTCCAACGGGATAAAGCCTAGCTCCGATATGTTCGAATACATCCGTTATCTTTTTCCTGTCATGAGTGTCTTTCGCCGTGGACACCGTTCCGCCGGGTTTATTCAGCAGGAAATAATATTTTTTTTCTTTGCGGATGGATCTATTATCCACCAGGATCTCGTGCAGAGAGGGATCTATCCTTGATCCTCTCTCCCTAACGGCCTTTCCATCGACCTTGACCCGTCCTTCCTCTATAAGTTCAGCCGCGCCGCGCCGTGAGGCTACTCCCGCGTGAGCTAGAATATTCTGCAATCTCTGTTCCATAAATATACACGGTATCCCCTAGAAAAACCGGTTACTTGAGGGCATCCAGGTTCTTCCCCAGAAAATCCCTCTCCTCTTCCCACTTTTTCTGTTTTCCTCTTTCTTTTTCAACAACGTCTTTAGGGGCGTTCTCGATGAACTTCTTGTTCTTAAGTTTGCCGGTAAGTGAAGTGAGATATTTATCTATCTCCTTCATTTTTTTTGATACCCGCTCTTTTTCTCTCTCCACATCGATCATGCTTTCTTCCAGGTAGACCGATACTTTTATTCCGCCGGCCAGTTTTTCAACACGCCTTGTTTTAAGATCGGCGCCCGCGCTTTGCGCGTCGCGGATCCTGCATTTTCCCAGTTTTTCAACATAGCCGGAATTCTCATTAAGAAGCCTTTTATCCTCATCGTCCCGTATCTCAAGCGAAATATTAACATTGGCCGTATGCGCGATATTCCAGAACGCTCTTATATTCCTGACGCTCGTTATCACTTCCACCAGCTTATCCATATCCGAAGACGCTTTTTTATTCCGGAACCGCTTGTCTGTTCTCGGCCAAACGGACGTCATTATCCATTTTTCATTCGCGCCCGGAAGGCTCTGCCATATCTCTTCCGTTATAAAGGGCATTATGGGGTGTAGGAGCTGCAGCGACCCTTTAAGTACCTTTATAAGCACTTTGTGTACGGTTTCGGTGTTCTCGGACGATTTAGATATCTCAAGATACCAGTCGCAGTATTTGTGCCATATAAAATCGTATAGAACACCGGCGGCGTCATTGAACCTATACGCTGTCAGGCTCTTATCCGCTTCCGCGATGGTACGGTCGAATTGATCCAGTATCCATCTGTCCGCAAGCGTCAGTTCTTTAGCGTCGATATCTCCCTCGGGCACGGGACTCGCCACATTCATGAGCACATAACGCGAAGCGTTCCACAGTTTATTCGCGAAATTCCTTCCTATCTCGAACTTTTCTTTGGACAGGAACACGTCCTGGCCCTGCGAAGTTATGGATATTATGCTGAAACGCAGGGCGTCGCTGCCGACCTCTTTTATCACGTCCAGAGGGTCGATCACATTGCCCAGGGACTTTGACATTTTTGTCCCGCTGGAATCTCTCACCGTTCCGTGTATATAAACGTCCCGGAAAGGCACCGCTTTAAGGAACTTGAGGCCCGACATTATCATACGCGCCACCCAGAAGAATATGATCTCCTGCGCGGTAACGAGCGCGTCTGTCGGATAGAACTTTTCGAGTTCCTCGGTGTGTCCAGGCCATCCAAGTGTCGAGAAAGGCCACAGCCATGAACTGAACCATGTGTCCAGGACGTCCGGATCCTGCTCCAGATGAGTGCCTCCGCAGGATGGGCATTTTTCGGGGCTGACCGTCCCGACATAAACGCCTTTTTTTTCAGGAGCGTCTATTTCCACATCCCGTATCTCTTCCGTGCCCAGACAATCTTTACAATACCATACGGGAATACGGTGACCCCACCATATCTGGCGCGATATACACCAATCACGTATATTGCCCATCCAGTTCAGATATACTTTGGTCCATCTCGCGGGATGGAACTTTATTTCCCCTTCTTCAACGGCCTTTATCCCGGGCTTAGCCAGCGGTTTCATTTTTACGAACCATTGTTTGGAAAGCCTCGGTTCCACGACGGTGTGGCATCTGTAGCAATGTCCTACGGCATGCAGGTGTTTTTCTGCCCGTATAAAAAGATTCCTGTCCTTGAGATCCTCAATAATGGTTTCACGGCACTCGAACCTGTCCATTCCTTCGTATTCCCCTCCGAGCGTGTTTATCCGTCCGTCCGGGTGCATAACGTTTATGCTTTCGAGAGCATGTCTGCGTCCGAGCTCAAAGTCCACGGGATCATGCGCGGGAGTCACCTTGAGAGCGCCTGTCCCGAACGCTGGATCGACCTCCCTGTCGAAAATAACGTCAAGTTCCCTGCCTATCAAAGGCAAAATAAGTTTATTGCCTTTGAGAAAGGAGTACCTTTTATCCTTGGGGTTTACCGCGACCGCTACGTCGCCCAGCATGGTCTCGGGGCGGGTTGTCGCGACCACCACATAATCTTCGTTCTCATTCTCCAGCTTCTGCCTTCCCTTTACGGGGTACTTAATGTAGTAAAGCATCCCTTCGACATCGCGATGCTCGGCTTCTTCATCGGAAAGCGCCGTTGAACATCTCGGACACCAGTTTATGATATAATCGCCTTTGTATACCAGTCCTTCGCCGTATAAGCGTACGAACACTTCTTTTACCGCGTTGGAAAGCCCCTCATCCATGGTAAAGTGCGTCCTGTCCCAGTCACAGGAACACCCCAGTCTTTTAAGCTGACGTATTATGGTCGATCCATACTCCTCTTTCCATTCCCATACTTTTTCTAGAAATTTTTCTCTTCCCACTTCTCTTCTTTTGAGACCTTCTTTCGCCAGTTCTTTTTCCACGACATTCTGCGTGGCTATGCCGGCATGATCTGTCCCCGGCATCCACAGGGCGTTATAACCGCGCATCCGTTTCCATCTGACGAGTATATCCTGTATGGTATTGTTAAGCGCGTGACCCATATGAAGCACTCCGGTCACATTGGGCGGAGGTATGACTATACAATATGACTTCCCGGAACTTTTTTCATCCGCGTGAAAAAGGCCTTCCTTGAGCCATGATCCGTATATCCGTTCTTCGCTCTGCTGAGGATCGTACCTGGTGGGTAGCTCTTTCATTATCTAATAATTCTCCTGGAAATTTAACGGCTAATCGCATAGCGCACAGGGCATAAAGTTTGTCGGGTTTATATTGACTGTAACTCTAATTTCCAATTACGAACTCCGAAATTCTAACTCCAAACTTTTTAATACTTAGTTTGGTTCGCGTTCATTCGGCTGTTTTGTAATCACATAGTCAAGCGTTTTCCCTCCTCTCTCCACCTTTTCAAGGTTTGTAATTGTGATTCTATCACAATTACATGTGTCTTTATTCGTCAAACCCGGATGAAAATTAAACTTTTCATCCGGGTTTTTCCTCATAAATCCACGGATAGGTCGGGGAACCTGTAAGCGTATAAGAGAAGAACGGCACGGTTTGGTCTCGCTTACCTGTTAAATTCAGCAGTCCTGCCCTACCGTATATCCGTTCCGTAAAGTCACTGGTGCTTCTACTTAAAACGCTTGAATCCGAATGACCTTTATATCGCATCTGGGGAGCTTCTTTTTGCTTCATGTAAAGATTCGGCTGTTTTTCACGCTAGAACCCATTCCCGACTCTTTGATACTCTGACACTTTGACACTATAATTTTCCACAGAACTTCCATCCTGTATCTTATTCCTATTTCTTCTTCCCCTTCTTGTTCCTCTCATCTTTGGCGAACTTATACTCTATGGAGTCTTTAAGAGCGATCCAGCTGGCCTCGATGATATTCTCGGAGACGCCGACGGTCCACCATGAATCGTTCTTGTCCTGGGATTGTATCAATACCCTCACTTTGGCGGCGGTAGCCGATCGTTCGTCAAGGACCCTGACCCTGAAATCAGAAAGATGCATTTCTTTCAGCTCCGGGTAGGTCTCGACCAAAGATTTTCTGAGCGCCTGGTCCAATGCATGGACCGGGCCGTCCCCTAAAGATACCGTATGCCGGACATTACTGCCTATCTTAAGTTTCACCGTGGCTTCGGAAACTATGGGTCCGTTCTTTCTCTGCTCGATTATTACCCTGAATTCCTCCATCTCGAAATATTTTTTGAACGTCTCGGACGCTCTTTTCATCAGAAGAAAAAGCGAGGCTTCGGCGAGCTCGAACTGATACCCTTCTTTTTCCATATCCTGAACGCGCGTAAGAATGGTTTTCGTTTCGGCTGAGCTTTTGTCTATACTGACCCCCATATCCTCGGCCTTTTCGGCTATACTGGATTTACCCGATAGTTCGGATATGAGCATCCGGCGCTTGTTCCCTACTTTTGACGGCTCCATATGCTCGTAACTTTTGGGGTTCTTTATTATGGCGTTCACATGCACCCCGGCTTTATGCGCGAACGCGCTTTTACCCACATACGGCTGGGAATCCTGCTGTTTGACATTTGATATCTCCGCTATATACCTTGACGCTTCCGTAAGGTCCTTGAACTCGAATTCCGACAGACAGTCAAAGCCGAGTTTGAATTTGAGCGCCGGTAATATAGAGACCAGATTAGCGTTACCGCATCTCTCCCCGTACCCGTTGAACGTCCCCTGCACCTGCACACATCCGGCCTGCACCGCGGCAATGGAATTAGCGACAGCCATTTCGGCGTCATTATGCGTGTGTATGCCCAGCGGAGCCTTAACGGCGACGGTAACCTCTTCCACTACCTCGAATATCCTGCTGGTAAGGCTTCCTCCGTTGGTATCGCACAGGACCAGGGTTTCCGCTCCTCCGGCAAGGGCGGCCTTAAGAGCTTTAACGGCATATTCGGGATTATTCTCGTACCCGTCAAAAAAATGCTCCGCGTCGAAGATCACGCGCTTTTCTTTCTTTTTCAGATATTTTATGGACTCCTCGATCATCCTGAGATTTTCGTCCAGTGACGTTTTGATAATGGCTTTAACATGCAGGTCCCAGCTTTTCCCGAAGATCGTGAGATATTCCGTTTCGGCCTTAAGCAGACCTCTAATGACCGTATCGGATGCCGGGCTGGCATCCGCACGGCATGTACTGCCGAATGCCGTAAGTATGGATCTCTTGAGTTTCAGGGTCTTGGCCGCCTTTTTGAAGAACTCGTCGTCCTTAGGATTGGATCCCGGCCATCCTCCTTCTATAAAATCAACACCCAGCTCATCCAGTTTGCTCGCGATGCGCATTTTATCGTTCACCGAGAACGATATTCCTTCGAATTGAGCTCCGTCACGCAGGGTAGTGTCGTAGATATACACTTTTTTCATTTTGACCTCGTTATGGTTCCGTATCTTTCTCATGATCCGCCCGATCTAGGTATAAGCTCCTAAAACCTACCACTTAATACTTGTCTTCCCTGATACTGCGTCTGTCCTCTGCCAAATTCGTATATCGTATAGCGTATAACGTTAACAGCGAACCGTTACAAATAGCATAGGGCACAGAGCACAGCGCATAGAGTTTGTTGGGTTGTATTGACTGTAACTCTAATTTCCAACTACCAACTACGAACTCCAAACTTTTCAACCTTCAAACTTTTTAACTTTTAAACTGTTCCCACTTAATACTCCCACTTAACACTTATCTTTTCTTTCCCAACCCGAACGCTCCGTGCACGGCATTGACGGCTTTATCCGCGTCCTTTATATTCACAACACAGGATATCTTTATTTCGCTTGTAGAGATCATCTCTATGTTGATTTTTTTTGATCCTAACGCATTGAACATCTTCGCCGCTACACCGGAATGACTGCGCATGCCTATACCGACAACCGACACTTTAGCGATATTCTTATCGTATTTGACGCCGCCGGCGCCTATACGTTCCACTATTTTTTTAACGACCTTTTCCGTCTTATTGAGATCCTTTTTATCGACGGTAAAAGATATATCGGTCGCTTTTGTGCGCGATACGTTCTGTATTATCATATCCACGTTCACCCCGGCCTTAGCGAGATGTTCGAATATTTTGCTGGCCTCTCCCGGTTTATCGGGCACGTCGCATACCGTTACTTTCGCTTCGTCTTTATTCACGGTAACGCCGCGCACCAAGACGTCTTCCATAGCCTTAACCTCCTTAGTTACAAGAGTTCCTTCCTCGGAAAAAAAACTCGATCTTATATGCATGGGCACATTGAATTTACCGGCAACTTCCATGCTCCTTGCCTGCATCACCTGCGCCCCGAGGGATGCCATCTCCAGCATTTCCTCGTAGCTTATAGTGGTCAGTTTTTGCGCATCGGGAACGATCCTCGGATCCGCCGTGTATACGCCTTTAACGTCGGTATATATTTCGCACATGCCGGCTTTAAGCACCTTGGCCAAAGCCACGGCCGTCATATCGGACCCGCCGCGTCCCAAAGTGGTTATTTCCTGCTCCATATTCGTTCCCTGAAAACCCGCCACTATGACTATTCTGCCCTTCGCGAGCTGCTTTTTTATCGTTTTCGTTCCGACATCCAATATTTTCGCTTTTGTATAAGAGGAATCCGTTATGATACCTACCTGCGCCCCTGTAAAAGATCTGGCTTCGTGCCCCATCTCGTTGAGAGCCATAGAGAGAAGCGCTATCGATACCTGTTCGCCGGTAGACAGCAGCATATCCAGTTCACGTTCCGGCGGATCTTTGCTTATCTGACCCGCAAGCTCCAGAAGATCATCCGTGGTATTCCCCAGCGCGGAGACCACGACGACCACATGATTCCCTTTTTTCTTGCAGGCGGCTACCCTTTTGGCGACCCCTTTGATCTTTTCGGGATTAGCTACGCTGCTCCCGCCGTATTTCTGCACTATTATTTTCTTCATGCTCCCAGCATCATCCCCATTAATTTCCAACCTTTGTCAATTTTCACGCTTCCTGCTTTCGCGGACCTTTCGTTAAAGACCGCCACATCATCCGGCTCTATACCGGTTCCCGCCATCGCGAAAGGGACCGGATCGGAGGTATGTGTCCTTTTCTTTACCGGGGTCGGATGGTCCGGCAAGATCAGTATCCTGTGATCTTCCTCTTTTCTGGTGAAATGTTCTATTATACGGGCGGTTATCTTGCTATCAAAGTTCTCTATCGCCCTTATTTTCTCCCTCATATCCCCGTTATGTCCGGCCTCATCAGGCGCCTCGACATGGACAAATACCATATCGTTCCTTTCCAGTATCTCCAGCGCGGCCCGGGCTTTGCCGGCATAATCGGTATCATAATATCCGGTAGCTCCGGGGACATCCGCTACTTCCAGACCCAGAACCCTTCCCATTCCCTTTATCAGGTCCACCGCGGATATTATTCCGCCCGCTATCCCGTAAGCGTCCTTAAAAAGCGGAACGTCCGGTTTTCTCCCTTGTCCCCATGTCCATATCATATTGGCGGGATTCTGTCCGAGATCTACCCTGACCTTGTTTATATCATGCCCTTCCAATATCTCTTTAGACCTCTTCATGAGCCCGACAAGCTCGGGATCCTTCGGGAAATGTTTAGAGATGGATCCGTCCAGTATATCGTGCGGAGGAAAACATCTGACCAAAGCAAGATCTTCCGCGTCGGAGGGAGACTGGCAATGCACCAAAAGCAGATTACGGTAGCTGGTCCCGGGATAAAAACTGAATCTGTCGCTCCCGAGTTTCTTCTGGAGTTCCTCCACGAGTACTATAACTTCTTGGGTGGTTATGTGTCCGGCGCTGTAATCAAGCATCGTATCATCCGCTTCGGTAATAACATTGAAACGAAAAGCTACATCGCTCTCTCCTATCTCCACTCCCAGGTTCGCGGCTTCAAGAGGCCCTCTGCCGCAATAATATTTTTTCGGGTCATACCCCAATATGGAAAGGTTAGCCACATCGCTAGCCGGTGTCATGCCTCTGGGAACATTACTGACCATGCCCACAACGCCCTTCTGCGCTATTATATCCATGTTGGGCGTAACGGCGGCTTCCATGCAGGTCCTGTCGTTCAGCTCATTCAGAGGTTCCCCCGACATCCCATCCGGGACAAGTATGACGTATTTCATTTTTTTTCCTTATATTCTAAATAGTTCGTAGTTCATAGTTCGTAGTTCGTAGTTGGAAACTATAGTATCGGTCAGTATAACTCAATACTAAAATACAGCAAACGGGACACTTCCCTCCCCCCGTGATTTGCTTTGCAAATCAAAGCAACGGGGGTCGGGAGGATGTCCCCATATCCTGGGTATGCGGTCATTGGTTCCCCAAATACCATATACCAAATACCAAATACTAAATCCCCGCTTCTCTAAGCACCGCTTCCAATGTCGCTTCCACCACGGGAGGATACTCGAGACATTTTATCGCTCTATCCGGATCCTTGAGTCCATGACCCGTTAGCACGCATACTATATCTCTTTTTCCCGAAGATAGTTCTTCGAAATATCCTTCTTTCGCTTTTTTTAATATACCGGCTACGCTGGCCGCCGAAGCGGGTTCAGCGAAGATCCCGACCTCATTAGCCAATATTTTATACGCTTCTATGATCTCATCATCCGTGACCTTATCTATAAGTCCCCCCGAAGCGTCCCTGGCTTCTTCAGCTTGTTTCCAGCTTGCCGGGTTACCGATCTTTATGGCCGTCGCCAGGGTCTTAGGCTCCTTGATGATCCTGCCTTCCACTATGGGGGCTGAGCCCGCGGCCTGAAAACCCAGCATCCTTGGAAGAGCGTCTACCTTCCCTTCTTCATGGTATTCAACATAACCTTTCCAGTAAGCCGTTATATTCCCCGCGTTCCCCACAGGCAAAGCGTGGTAGAACGGAGCTCTTCCCAGTTTATCGCATATCTCGAACGCGCCCGTTTTCTGTCCTTCTATTCTGTAAGGATTTATTGAATTTACCAAGGTTATAGGATAATTGTCCGTAAGCTCCCTGACTATATCCAGCGCCTGGTCAAAATTTCCTTTTATCGCTATGACCTTGGCCCCGTGTATAAGAGCCTGGGCAAGCTTACCCAGAGCTATAGCCCCTTCGGGGATCACGACTATACATTTTATCTTTGCCCTTGCCGAGAAAGCGGCGGCGGAAGCGGAAGTATTGCCCGTCGAAGCGCACGCCACGGCCTTAGACCCCTCTTCAACGGCCTTGGATACCGCCATGGTCATACCTCTATCCTTAAAACTCCCGGTAGGATTAAGTCCTTCGTATTTCAGCCAGACGTTATAACCTTTCCCTATCCTTTCGGATATAGGTTCGGCGCTTACGAGCGGGGTATCCCCTTCCTCCAGACTTATGACAGGCGTTTTCCCGCTGACCGGCAGATATTTTCTGTATTTTTCTATAACACCCATGTTTACTCCCTGTTAACTTATATATAGTTCATAGCGGGTAGTTCGTAGTTGGTAGTCTCTAATTTAAACGCCCTCTTTCAGACTACGAACTACGAACTATGAACTACAAAACTCACTCTTCTATCCTTATGACCACCGTTGCGCCCTTAATACAATCCAACGGGTCTATCTTGGCGATAGCTTTGCGCATATCACCTTCTTTAGCCTTGTGGGTCAATATTATCACCGGAACGGTCTCCCCTTCTTTCCTTTCTTCCTGCGCCACGTTCGCTATACTGATATTGTTCTTAGCCAGCACCGAAGATATGCTTGCCAGCACACCGGGCCTATCTATGGCCGAGAACCGCAGATAGTAAGGTATGACCAGTTCCTCTATCTTTTTTTTCTTTATCTTCCCGGATGCGTAATCCGGCTCGGGCGGGAGAGCGCAGCAAGAAAGGCCCGACTTTATCTTTCCCGCTATTTCCACTATATCGGCCACTACGGAACTCGAGGTAGGCTTACTGCCCGCGCCTTTTCCGAAAAGGAGTGATTCACCGATAAGGTCTCCCTTAACGAATATCGCGTTGTCGGCGCCCTTGACGCTCGAAAGAAGATGTGACGACCTTATCAAGGTCGGGTGCACCCTGAGCTCCAGGCCTTCAGGGGTATTTTTGGCTATAGCCAGAAGCTTTATGCTGTACCCCCATTTGGACGCGTTAACTATGTCTTCGGACCCTATGGCGGTTATTCCTTCGGTATAGATATCGTCACCTGACACATCCGCGCCGAAACCCAAAAGAGAAAGTATGGCAAGTTTATGAGCGCTATCAGCGCCGCTGACATCCAGGGCCGGATCGCTCTCCGCTATGCCTTTTTTCTGCGCCACCTTCAAAGCGTCATCGAAAGAACATCCTTTCTCGGACATTTCGGTAAGCATGAAATTGGTAGTACCGTTCAGTATGCCGTATATGGTACGTATGTTATCCGCGACAAAACTCATCTTTAAAGTACGGATTATCGGTATAGCTCCGCCTACCGCGGCCTCGAAATTCACAACAACACCTTTTTTCCCTGCCGCGGAAAATATCGCCTTCCATTCCGAAGACAAAAGAGCCTTGTTAGCGGTAACAACATGTTTGTTAGCACCGATAGCTTTAAGTATTATATCCTTAGCGGGGTCTATTCCTCCGATAAGCTCGACTATCACGTCTATATCTTTTTCGCCCAGGACATCATCCGCCGAAACGGTCTTGATAAGTTCCGCGGGTCCTTTTATGGCGTTCAAAGCGCTCTTATCCTTATCGCAGACAGCCTTAACGATGAGAGACACCCCGGTTCTCTGTTCAATAAGCCCGCCATTGTTCACGATAGCTTCATAAACACCTTTACCGATGGTCCCTAATCCTATTATCCCTATTTTCACGGCTCCCATTTTCGCTCCTTATGGGTTTGTAGAGTTTGTGGAGTTTTGTCCTGCTTCGCATTGCTTCATCTGTTCTTCGGTGATGCTTCGCAGAAACATTCTTCTTCGCCTACCTCATATCAAGAACTTGTTCCTTCGAAGCCCCACCGCTTATCCCCTCTGTTGAAGGGCGAAGAAGAATGGTCGGGACGGCCGGATTTGAACCGGCGACCCCTTGTCCCCCAGACAAGTACGCTACCAGACTACGCCACGTCCCGACGTTCCGTGACTCGTGATCCGTGATCCGTGATCCGCACAACTGGACACGGGCCACAAACCCCGAGACACGGTTACATATAATCTTCTTCTTTAGCCTCGCGCGTCATTAGTTCCTTTACCGCCGCGCGCGGATCTTTCCCTTCATAAAGCACTTCATACACTTTTCTCGTTATAGGCATCTCTACATCGAATTTGCACGATAATTCGTATGCCGATCGGCATGTAGCCAAACCCTCGACTACCATCTCCGTTTCTTTAAGTATGTCTTCTTTTATCCGTCCTTTGCCTATTTCTTCTCCGAAGGAACGGTTCCTGGAATCTCTGCTTATACAAGTCGTTGTCAGGTCACCTATCCCGCTCAAACCCCGGAAGGTTGCCGCTTGCGCCCCCATTTTAACCCCGAGCCTGGTTATCTCGGCAAGCCCGCGCGTGAGTATTGCCGCTTTGGGATTGGTCCCGAACTTAAGACCGTCGGATATCCCGGCGGCGATCGCAATAACATTTTTCAGCGCACCTCCGAGCTCAACGCCTATTACGTCCTTAGAGGTATACACCCGGAAACTGTCCGTCATCAAAAGGTCCCGGACCCCGTCATTTTCTCCGGAATAGTTTGCCGCCACTACCGTAGTGGGAATACCTCTGGCCACTTCAAATGATATGCTCGGTCCTGAAACCACTCCTATTCTTTCTTCGGGAAAATACTCTTTGAGTATTTCAGTAGGTCTTTTTAATGACCCGTTCTCTATCCCTTTGGTCGCGCTTATTATTCTGCCAAGATCGGCATTTTTGAACCTTTCCAGCACAGGTCTCAAATATTCACATGGAACGGCAAAAAAAACATATTCCGCGGACCCTATCTCTTTTTCATCCGCCGTGATCTTAAGGTCTTTAGGCAAAGGGATCCCCTTCAGGAATTTTACATTTTCCCTGCTCTTTCTGAGGCGCTCGGCATATTCACCAAAAGCGCTCCAAAGAGCTACATCCACCCCTTTGGAATGCAGTAAAAGCGCTAATGCGGTGCCCCAACCACCGTCTCCTATGACCCCGACTTTGCTCATAATCATCAGAGTTTAACACATATGATATTTATAGTCAATAGCAGGGGGGCGTAGGGGCGGAGAGAGAAGTCCGAGGTCAGAAGATAGTTGATAGAGGATAAAAGAAGTGTCAGAGTGTCATCCCCGTAGGTTCCTGTGGAACCTGCGGGGATAAAAAGGGTCGGAGATAGGTCTTAGCGTGAAAAAACCGACGTCTCTAAACATGAAGCAAAAAAAACGAACTGATGCAAAAAAGCGTTACTTTTTTCTGACAAACGTTTTAAGGAAGCGAAGCCATTACTGCATAGTACGAATGTTCGGATAGGCAAAATAACTAATACTTAACAAGAAAACGAGACAAAACGTTTGACGTAACTTTAACGAAACAGCTATACAAGCGCGAACCAAACTAAGGATTAAAAAAGAATATTAGGTGATCTTAAAAATACTATTCTGCTAATGCTCTGCAAAAAAGAAAAAGAGACCTTTCGGTCTCTTTTTCTTTTTTACTCCGAGGGGCCAAACGGACCACCCGTTCGGCTCCCCCCGTCAATTCACCGATACCCCGGTCTGAAGACCGGGTTTTATTCCCAATTGATCCTGCCGTGTCCCAAGCACCGCGAGGGGAGCCCCGGCTATTTTCCCCGCGCTAAAGTACGGGGCTTTGCCGGGGCGAATGGGTCAAATATATAAAAAGATCAGGCTATTTTTTAATGGTGTGTTCTAACAAAAATAGCCTGCCCTTAAGGAGGTAGATTTGTGTTACAGCTATGGTCATCGCCAAAATATGCGACATCTTAAGTATCTGTCCCTTCATAATGATCTCCTCGTCCCATCATCTACACTCAGCCTTATCTCGTTCAAAAACACTATTTCGTACGCCGTTTTCCCTCTCACCACGAAAAAATCTCCTAACACTTTACACAATATCTTCTCTTCTCCCGTACGTGTATCGGAAAATCTCATTAAATGGCAATCTTTACGGCAAGATGCCTTTTGCTTTTCCTTTAGCCATTTATCAAGCTCTTTGACGTCCTGTGAAGTAAAGTGATCTTTGATGAAATATTTACACGTCTTCCTTTTAGAGATCTTCGTCTTCACCTTGTTATTTGTCTCTTCTATGGAAACTTCATGCTTCCTAGGGTTCGACCCGATTATGTCCTTATACAGAAGTTTTTTCATCATGCGCCTTATTTTCCATCTTTTTAAAGGTTCTTACTAAGCTTTCAAAAAAAATGTCTCCCGATATCTTGCTTTTCCAAAACTAACTAATAGCTAGTATACTGGATAAAACTCGATATGCAAGAGACGTTTTCTAGCTTTTTGAACTACTAACTAAACGGTTCTCTGTTCCTTGGATAAGGCGCCTAATATTCGACCTATGCGCGTATACCCCGACTATACATATTACCGCGGTAAAGATGGTAAACTCAAGACTTTTACCGAAAACCACGGAAAGAACGGGCATTGAAACGGCGCTCGAAATGGAGGCAAGCGAAACGAATTTCCATATGCTGAAAATGATCACCCATATCAAAAGACATATTCCCAGGATGGCCGGGGAAAGCCCTGCCATAACTCCCGCGGTAGTGGCGACCCCTTTCCCGCCCTTGAACTTTAAAAAACATGTCCATATATGGCCGGCTACGACTGCGGCACCCAAAGCTATATAAAAAACATCGTGGAGCAGGATATCCGCGTTCGGATCTATTTTTTTTACGGCCAAGGGTATCAATATCACGGCGGCTGCCCCCTTAAGCACGTCAAGGACGAACACAAATATTCCGGCCGCTCTGCCTACACTGCGGAACACATTTGTCGCGCCTACATTACCGCTGCCGAACTCCCTTATGTCTATTCCTTTAAACGCTTTCCCGGCCAAATAAGCCGTAGGTAAAGACCCTAATATATAGGCCGCGAGGATAGGAATTGACCAAGATATCATTTTTTCTCCTTCTTTGACCGTTTTATCATTATGTTGATAGGAACGCCCAAAAGGGGAAGATTTTCTCTCAGCCTGTTCTCTATAAAGCTCAGATGCACGGGAATAACATTGCCCGGTTCGTTGACAAAGAATTTGAATTCCACCGGCCTTTTACTTGACTGAACTATGTAGAGAAAGTTCGGGCTTCTCTTGCCTTTAGGGAGCGCGATATCCGAGGGATCGTTCTTCTTGAATATTCTGTTAAGAAACCCCGTCGACACGCTCAGATCTAAACTGGCATTGAGTATTTCCGCCTGAAGAAAACTGGACAGGACATTTTTCCCGGTTTTCGCGGATATAAAAGTTATCGGGAACTTATTCAGCCGGTTCGCCGCATATCCAAGATGTTTTCTGTACTCTTCTACCGAAACGTCCTCTATATCTTCGGCACAGTCCCATTTATTGACCATGATAAGACACGCCTTGCCGTTCTCCTCTATGATGTCCAATATGCCCATATCATCTTTTGTTATCCCTTCGGCCGCATCCAGAAGAAGCATAACTACATCCGCGCGTTTTATGGATTCTTTGGATCTCATTATGCTGTAGACATCAACGGCATTTTTGACCTTTCTCTTATGCCTTATGCCCGCCGTATCTATGAGAATATATTCCGAGCCCTCGTAGCTGAAATGCGTGTCGATGGAATCCCTTGTCGTGCCCGGGATATCGCTGACAATGACCCTGTTACGCTTAAGAAGATTGTTTACAAGTGATGACTTTCCTACGTTGGGACGTCCTACTATGGCGATCTTTATCCTCTTTTCCTCGTTATCTTTTTTCAGATATTTTTCCTGGTCAGGCAGATCGGATATCGCTCCCGCTATGATCTTATTAAGTTTCCTAAGGCCTCTCCGATGTAGACAGGATATCGGGCGGGGTTCTCCGAAACCGAGTTTATAGAACTCCGTTATTCCGTCTTTCATCTTTTCGTTGTCGGCCTTATTCACGGCGACTATAACTGGTTTACTGAACGTTCTCAAAATGGAGGCGATCTCTTCATCAAAAGGCTGAATGCCGGACTTGGCGTCCGTTACCATCAGTATCACGGACGCTTCTTCCATCGCTCCGTATATCTGGTCTTTGACCTCAAGATATATCTTATCCGAATGGGACGAGTCGTATCCGCCTGTGTCTACCAGTTTAATGCTGCGTCCCTCTACCCGTATTATGGTCTCTACGCGGTCACGGGTAGTCCCGGATTGTTCTACGACGACGGCTCTGCGTTCTCCCATAAGAGCGTTGAATAGAGACGATTTCCCGACATTGGGACGCCCAATGATACATACGGATGGCACTATTTTAGAGTTTTTCATTTATCTGCCGTGAAAATATCCTGATATAATCCAATCCGGAAACAACGGTAAGGACCATGGCCATATTCCAGATCCAGCTGGAATATACGAATTTGACAAGTATCAGGATGATCGTTAACATCTGAAAAAAAGTAGTGATCTTGCCGACTATGCTGGGTTTGATGTCCAGCCCTCCCGAAAGAAGATACAAAATGACGGCACCCAGCAGTATTATGACGTCTCTGGAAATGACGATCATAGGAACATATACCGGCATTTTCAGGTATACGGGAAGCCCCGTTACCATACTGAAACTTATAAAGGCGCTCCCTATCAGCATTTTGTCGGCTATAGGATCCATTATCGCGCCGAACCTGGTCTTCTCTTTACGCGTCCTTGCTATGTAGCCGTCCAGGGCGTCCGTGACCGCGGCCAAGGTGAACACAATGAGCGCTATATCAAGTCTTTTATAGAGCACCGTGGTTATAAATACCGGAGTAAGTATGATCCTTAATATCGTCAGTCTGTTAGCCCAGTTCATTCGTTTCCTCTTATCAAAGTTATCTGTATGCATGTTTTGAAGCATAGGATCCTAAGTCCTGTTTTTTTTGTATAGCGTATATCGTGAATAGCGATTCGTGACTGGTGAACAGTAAATGGCTCCTACTATGTCATCCCGAACGAGCGTAGCGAGTTGAGGGATCTTATTGTTTTATACAGATTCCTCGACTCATTCCCCATACGCCTCGGTATCGTTTCCTCGCCCCCGCTCAGGATCATTCGCTCGGAATGACAGTCTTTTAT
The DNA here is from genome assembly GCA_043813915.1 of Candidatus Omnitrophota bacterium. Taxonomy (GTDB): domain Bacteria; phylum Omnitrophota; class Gorgyraeia; order Tantalellales; family Tantalellaceae; genus Aadella. The sequence goes on along the minus strand of JBDRKO010000039.1, from coordinate 2,542 downwards.
TTTTTTCAAACTTAACACTTAATACTTACCACTTAATACTTGTTTTATCTCTTCCTTCTGACTTCTATTCTCTAATACCCATCCCTAAGCAGGCGCATTCTGCCGGGAGGCCAGTGAATAATGAACGCTTTACCTACTATGTTCTTTTTAGGGGCAAAACCCCAATAACGCGAATCCATGGAATTAGCGCTGTTGTCACCCATAACAAAGAACTCTCCTTCGGGCACTTTAACCTCTTCGCCCTCGGCTCCGTATTTTCCGCGGTTATAATAAAAAAGGCCGTCAAAAGGAGGTGATGACAGTTTTTCGCCGTTCACGAAAACCCCTCCGCTCTTTATCATCACGGTATCGCCGCTATCCGCGATGAACCTTTTAACGAGATATTTCTTTTTCTCGACGGGCGAGGTAAAAACAATGATATCCCCTTCCTTCGGATCCTCGATCTTGGGCAAGCGTATATCCGTGAACGGTATTTTGGCGCCGTATGCGAATTTGCTGACGAATATCCTGTCACCGGGTTTCAATGTAGGATACATGGAATTGGACGGTATTTTAAAAGGCTGTATGATAAAGGTCCTTACAAAAATAGCGAGCGCGGCGGCGATAAGTATGGGTTTTATCCATTCCGCCCACAAATAATCCAGTTTTTCCCTGTTCATTTTCATGATATTCTCATCGCTTTCAGGAATGCTTCTTTCGGCACGTCAACTTTACCTATTCTGCGCATTTTTTTCTTCCCTTCTTTTTGTTTGTCCCATAACTTTCTCTTTCTCGTGATATCTCCTCCGTAACATTTGCCGGTAACATTCTTTTTATAAGCTGAAATGGTCTCTCTGGCGATAACATCCCCTCCGACAGAAGCCTGCAGCGCTATTTTGAACATATGCTTCGGTATGGACTCTTTCAGATTCTCGGCCAGTTCTTTTCCTTTCCTGCGGGCTTTGTCTTTATGCACTATACAGGATAAAGCGTCGCAAGTCACCCCATTTATCAGAACATCCAGTTTCACTATATCGGCTCGGCGGTATCCTATAAGTTCATAATCCAAAGATCCGTATCCCTGCGTTACCGATTTTATTTTGTCATAAAAATCTATTATTATCTCTCCCAGCGGTATATCGTATATGATCTGGACCTTTTGGGTGTCCAGGAATTTGGTGCTTATGAACTCGCCTCTTTTGTTCTCGCAAAGCTGCATAATGGACCCGATGGACCCGGACGGGACGAATAGGTGGCATTTGACATAAGGCTCTTCGACATATTCTATCGTTTCCCTGTCGGGGTATTTTGTGGGGTTATCGACCTCAAGGACCTCTCCGTTTTTCAGCGTTACACGGTAATTCACGCTCGGGGTCGAGGCAATAAGATCAAGATCGAATTCTCTCTCCAGGCGCTCCTGGACTATCTCCATATGCAAAAGCCCGAGGAATCCGCATCTGAACCCGAAACCCAACGCCGCGGACGTCTCCGGTTCATATATGAATGACGCGTCTGAAAGTTTCAGTTTTTCCATGGCGTCTTTCACGGATCCGTAATCCTCATTGCTGACGGGGTACACCCCGCTATACACCATGGGTTTGACCTCTTTGTAACCGGGCAGAGGCGCTTTCGCCGGATCATGAACGGTCGTTATGGTATCACCCACTATTATCTCTTTTGCCTCTTTTATATTGCAGACAACATACCCGACCTGACCGCAGGATAGTTCTTCTACCGTCTGTTCTTTGGGCATAAAAACACCCACTTCTTTGACCTCATACTCTCTTTTCTGGTTCATTGTTTCGACATCCATACCCGCCCTCATTCTACCGCTCATTATGCGGACATATATTATGACGCCCCTGTAAACGTCATATGCCGAGTCGAATATCAAGGCTTGCAGAGCGCCGTCGGGGTCCCCGGTCGGAGGGGGTATGACTTTCACCACTTCTTCCAGTACCGATTCCGTCCCTATGTTCTCTTTTGCGCTTACCAAAAGTATCTCTTCGTCCTCTGACCCCAAAAGTTCTTTAATCTGCCCTTTTATCTCGTCTATCCTGGCGCTTTTCAGGTCGATCTTGTTGATTATGGGTATTACCTTAAGATCGTGTTCCATCGCGAGATACAGGTTGGCTATGGTCTGCGCTTCCACTCCCTGGACCGCGTCCACCAAAAGCAGCGCTCCCTCGCATGCCGCTATGCTTTTAGAGACCTCATATGAAAAATCCACATGTCCCGGGGTATCTATAAGATTGAGCGTATACGTCTCTCCGTCCTTTGCCTTATATAATATCCTCACCGCGCTGCACTTTATGGTTATCCCTCTTTCCCTTTCGAGGTCCATATTATCAAGGAACTGGTCCCTGAACTCTCTCACGGCTACGGTATCGGTCAGCTGTATGATCCTGTCGGCAAGCGTGGATTTCCCGTGATCTATGTGCGCTATTATGCAGAAATTCCGTATTCTTTCTAATGCTTTTGTTCTCATTCATTTCCTTTTAACTTGCGCCCTATTTTACGCGCAATATCATCGGCGGTCCGGTGCCCTTCCCGGATGTTTCCC
>JBDRKO010000038.1:0-19772 GCA_043813915.1 Candidatus Omnitrophota bacterium | reverse complement strand
TCCTTACTAAGTATATATGGAGAGGCCAGAACTTAGGTAACGAACCTGTTATGCAGGTTGACGCTTCACTGTCGAAATACGGGTTCACGCTTGACGTGTGGGGTAATTACAGCCTGGCGCATGACAAAACTCTCGATAGCGGGAGATATCAGGAATTTACCGAACTTGATTACACAGCGTCGTATGAATTCAGTGTAGGTGACGCGTTAGCCAAACTGGGTATGGATACGGTAGATATCCTGGAGCCTCTGAGTATAAAGAGCGGATATACGTTCTACACATTCCCTAACCTGGATCTGAAAGAGAAAGGATCGTATTCGCATGAGACGATACTGGGTGTGTCCTACGATACTTTGCTCCAGCCGTATATTACCTGGTATTGGGACGTTGAGGCCGGAAAAGGTTCTTATTTGCAGTTCGGAGGCGGACATACTTTCGAACTCGGTAACGGGATAACGTCTTCAATAGGCACCGCTTTCGCTTATAACGATAAACAGTGGACGAATAAGAGCGGATGGAGCGATGTGCTGGTAAAAGCCGATGTTTCCATACCTGTACTTGAGTACTTTATGGTAACACCTCAGGTGGCATATTCGGTAATACTTGATAGAGAGACATATAGTGATGCAGAAAGCAATGAATTCTACGGCGGTATCAGTGTAGGGTTTGCATATTGATGTTATCTAGGTGAAGATGAACAAGCGACTGGAAAAAAGTAAAAGGAGGTTATTAATGAAAAATAATATATTTAAAAAGATCACGATGTTGTTATGCGCCGCCTCGGCGATCGCCGGATTTAACGGAACGGTCATGGCTGACGAGACGGTAAAATATGCCAGTACAGCCGGGATAGACACTTTATGGGTAATGATCGCCGCGTTCATGGTATTCATTATGCAGGCCGGATTCGGTATGTTGGAAGCGGGTCTGCTGCGGACAAAGAACGTATGTAATGTCTTGATGAACAATTTTCTGGATTTCTGTATGGCGTCCATGGGATTTTTCATCTTCGGATACGCGATAATGTTCGGGTCCGGGAATGGTTTTATGGGATGGACAGGATGGGCTCTGACGGGGACCTCTCACAGCGGGCATCTTCCTTTGGAGGCGGAATGGTTCTTTCACGCGGTTTTTTGCGGGGCGGCCGCGACAATAGTCGCGGGCGGAATAGCCGGGAGGATGAAATTCAAAGCGTATTTGATATATTCTTTCCTGATCTCCGCTGCGGTATATCCTTTCGTAGGTCACTGGATATGGGGCGGAGGATGGCTGGCCGCTCTAGGTTTCGGTGATTTCGCGGGATCCGCGGTAGTTCATACCGTAGGAGGGACAGCCGCTTTGGTCGGGACAATGGTGCTTGGTCCGAGGATAGGCAAGTTCAATAAAGACGGTTCGGCTAACGCTATTCCGGGACATTCAATGGCACTCGCGTCACTAGGTGTATTGATCCTATGGTTCGCGTGGTTCGGGTTCAATCCGGGGTCTACCATGTCCGTGGGTGACGGAAGCCTTATAGCTAAAGTCGCTATCAACACTAATATGGCGGCCGTAAGCGGCGCACTTGTAGCTATGTTCTACGCATGGAAAAAATGCGGGAAACCCGATCTTACGATGACGATGAACGGCGCGTTAGCCGGGCTTGTCGCTGTTACCGCGCCTTGCGCCTATATATTGCCTTCGGAATCGCTTATAATAGGAGCTATAGGGGGTCTATTGGTGGTTATTGCGACGTTCTTTCTTGATAAAATACAGATAGACGATCCCGTAGGAGCGGTTCCCGTACATTTGGTTAACGGAGTGTGGGGAACACTTGCCGTAGGGATATTCGGACATAAAGCTTTGGGGCTTGCTAACAACGGTCTTCTGCACGGCGGAGGATTTGCCCAACTAGGTGTGCAGGCTTTAGGAGCGGTAGTTGTCGTAAGTTTTGTTGCCGTCTGTATGACGGTGATATTCAGGGTAACAGATAAGATAATGGGCCTGAGGGTATCGAGAGAAGACGAACTTAAAGGTCTGGACATAAGCGAGCATGGGATGGAAGCATACGCGGGCTTCCAGGTATTCACCACACAATAAAGAGGAGTAGACCCTTCAAACGTTCTTGTTCATCGCGTTTTCAGGGTTAATTTTCACTTCGTAAAAATTAAGGAGGAAATAAAATGAAACTCATAATAGCGATGATACAGCCTCATAAATTGCCGGATGTTAAAAAAGCGTTATTCGATGCCGAAGTTCACAAAATGACGGTCACTAACGCTTTAGGATGCGGTCAGCAAAAAGGATTTACCGAAACGTACCGAGGTGTGGCGCATGAAGTGAATCTTTTGAAGAAAGTGCGGCTCGAGATAGCGGTCAACGCTGATTTTGTTAAACCGACCATAGATGCTATAATAAAGGGCGCACGGACAGGCAATATCGGTGACGGTAAGATATTCGTGCTTGATCTGCCGGAATGCGTGCGTATCCGGACCGGAGAGACAGGACCCGAAGCCATAGGGTAGATATGATACCTATAGTAAGGAACGTGGTGTTGGTCAAGTGAGCGGCTCATAGGAGTAAATTGGTGAAGAGCAAGCATGTTCCAGAGGAGGTTTCGTATAACTTGACATAAGGGACTTTAGATGATAAAATCAACAATATAGGATCGGCAAAGAAGCCCCTGGAATGACGTTAATTCTAGGGGCTTTTTTTATCTTAATAGCAAAAGAGAAAAGAAAATGGGGTATACGCGGTTTCCAAAAAGACAGGGACTTTATGATCCGCGCTTTGAGCATGACAGCTGCGGGGTAGGGTTCGTCTGTGATATAAAAGGCGCTAGGTCGAACGATACCGTCAGGAAAGGTATTGAGGTCCTTGAGAGGCTGGGCCATAGAGGAGCCGTAGGAGCCGATCCGAAAACAGGGGACGGGGCGGGTATACTCATTCAGGTGCCTCATGGATTCTGCAAGGCCGTTTGCGCGGATAAGGGCATAACTCTTCCGGGAGAAGGAGAATACGGGACAGGAATAGTATTTATGCCTTCGGACGCTTCCGAACGCGAATATTGCGAAGAGATCTTCGCTAAGACCGTGAAAAAAGAAGGGCAGGTCCTTTTAGGATGGAGGGATGTCCCTGTCGACGGTTCGATAATAGGAAAGACCGCCAGAGACACACAGCCCGTTATTCGCCAAGTGTTCATAGGTAAGAATAAGGCCATAAATGATAAACCGGTCTTTGAACGCAAACTTTATATTGTAAGGAGAGTGATAGAGAAAGAAATAGGGGCTTCCGCGATAAAGCAGAAGGATTTCTTTTATATAACGAATCTATCCTCAAGGACCATAAGCTATAAAGGGCTTTTAATGCCCGACCAGGTAAAAGATTATTATCTTGATCTCAAGGATACAAGGATAGAGAGCGCCCTGGCCCTCGTGCATTCTAGGTATAGTACTAATACTTTTCCTACATGGGACCTGGCTCAGCCGTTCAGGTTTCTCGCTCATAACGGGGAGATAAACACTTTAAGAGGGAACATAAACTGGTTCCGGGCCGGAGAAAGGCTTCTTGCAAGCGAACTGTTCGGAAACGATATTGCTAAGATAAAACCCGTTATAGTCGAAAGAGGGAGCGATTCGGCTACCATAGATAATGTGTTCGAACTGCTCACGCTATCCGGCCGTTCTCTGGCGCATGCCATGATGATGCTTATACCCGTGGCCTGGGAGCAGGACAGATCAATGGAAAAAGATCTGAAAGAATTCTATAAATACCATGCATGCCTGATGGAACCTTGGGACGGACCGGCGGCAATAGCGTTCACTGACGGCGTGAATATCGGAGCTATTCTTGACAGGAACGGGCTGCGTCCTGCGCGGTATATCGTCACAAAAAGCGGGACCGTTATTATGGCATCGGAAGTAGGCGTGCAGGATATTGACCCTTCTGAGATCTCCCATTCCGGAAGACTGGAACCGGGCAAAATGCTGTATATCGATACCTCGGAGGGACGCATTATTGACGACGCTGAGATCAAGAAGACACTTTCGGCGGAAAAACCTTATGGTGAGTGGAATAGGGAACATCTGGTGGAGCTTGATGATCTTGTCCGTACAGGCGTGACCAAGAAGAATGAACCGGATATTTTCCCTAACCTTAAGGCTTTCGGATACACCCGGGAGGACCTTAATGTCATAATAAAAACCATGGCAGAAACGGGTAAAGAACCGATAGGGTCCATGGGGAACGATACTCCGCACGCGTTCTTATCGAAAAGACCGCAGATGCTCTATGATCATTTTAAACAGCTTTTCGCTCAAGTGACCAATCCCGCCATAGATCCCATAAGGGAAGAGCTGGTCATGAGCACGGATAATTATATCGGGTCCGGTAAGAATATATTGAACGACGGTCCGGAACATTGCCATAAGTTGAGGGTCGAGAGGCCTATTATCACCAACGAAGAGCTCGAGACCATACGCGATATAAGCGTGAACGGGTTCAAGACAAAATGCATCTACACTCTTTTTCGGCCCGGAACGGTCGATGATCTTAAGCAGGCACTTGGAAGGATATGTTTTGAGGCGGAATTCGCGATCGAGCAGGGATACTCCTTCGTGATATTGTCGGACCGTGGAGTGAATAAAGAAAACGCCGCGTTGCCGGCGCTTCTAGCCGTGAGCGCGGTACATCACCATCTTGTCAAAAAAGCCATACGTTCGCAGATAAGCCTGATAGTGGAAAGCGGAGAACCGAGGGAAGTGAACCATTTCGCGCTTCTTTCGGCGTACGGAGCGGATTGTGTTAACCCGTATCTTGCATACAGGGCTATAGAGCAGATGAAGCAGGCCGGAGAGATCGGGACCGAGCTTGAGGATGCGCTTGAGAATTACAGGGTATCCGTGATAAAAGGGATATTGAAGGTACTTTCCAAAATGGGCATATCGACCCTTTCCAGCTATCGGGGAGCCCAGATATTCGAGGCGTTGGGGATAAAAGGCGAAGTGATAGATGAATATTTCACGCATACCATTTCCAGGATCGGCGGGATAGGACTAGAGGATATAGCTTCTAAAGTAATAAAACAGCATGAGGAAGCGTATCCCGAAAGGGGCGGAACGGACCCGGATATTCTGCCTACAGGTGGAGTATATCAATGGAAAAGAGATGGTGAGTTCCATCTATGGAATCCGGAAAGCATAGCGGCTCTGCAGGATTCGGTCAGGAACAATGACTATGCCAGATACAAGGAATTCGCCAGACTGATAAACGACCAGTCCGAGAACCCTTCGACCATCAGAAGCCTGTTAAAGTTCAAAAAGACCGCGCCGATATCCATCGATGAAGTGGAACCCGAGGACGCGGTAATAAAACGTTTTGTTACAGGAGCGATGAGCCTGGGGTCGATAAGCCGCAGCGCCCATGAAGCTATAGCGATCGCTATGAACCGTATCGGGGCGAGATCCAATACCGGTGAAGGAGGAGAGGATCCCGCGAGGTTCGTTTCATTTCCTAACGGCGATTCGGCCAGAAGCGCTATAAAACAGGTGGCTTCCGGCAGGTTCGGTGTTACCACGAACTATCTGGTCAATGCCGACGAACTGCAGATAAAGATCGCTCAAGGCGCGAAACCCGGTGAAGGTGGTCAGCTTCCCGGACATAAGGTCAGCGCCAGAATAGCCAGAACGAGGTATACTACACCGGGAGTTACTCTTATATCCCCGCCGCCGCATCATGATATATATTCCATAGAAGACCTTGCGCAGCTGATATTCGATCTTAAGAACGTTAATCCCGCCGCGCGCATAAGCGTTAAATTAGTTTCTGAAATGGGAGTGGGAACGGTTGCCGCAGGCGTAGCGAAAGGGCACGCGGATATGATACTTATTTCGGGAGGTGACGGCGGGACAGGAGCGTCCCCCAGAAGTTCGATCAGGTACGCGGGGCTTCCTTGGGAACTCGGGCTTTCGGAAACACATCAGACGCTTCTACTCAACGGTCTGCGCGGACGTGTTCGGCTGCAGACCGACGGACAGATGAGGACCGGGAGAGACGTGGCGATAGCGGCGCTTCTGGGAGCAGAAGAATTCGGGTTCGGAACAGCCGTTCTTATCACTCTGGGATGCGTGATGCTCCGGCATTGTCATTTGAACAATTGTTCCGTAGGAATAGCTACGCAGGACGAGATGCTTCAGGAAAGGTTCTTGGGCAGACCAGGTTATATCGTGAACTATATGAGATTCATAGCCCGGGAAATGCGGGAAATAATGGCCGAGTTAGGTATCCGGACAATAGATGAGATGATCGGACGGACCGATCTGCTTGAAGAGAACAGGGAGATCTTTCCGGAGAAAGCCTCGGGCCTGGACCTTTCAAGGATCATACACAGGACGGAAGTGCCCGAAGGTATTTCTCTAAGGTGCGTTTCTGTTCAGGACCATAGGATAGACGATGTCCTGGACCTCGATCTTATAGAACTATCGAAAGACGCGATCAAGACCGCAAAAAAAGTGGAGATCGATCTTGAAATAAAGAATTTCAACAGGGCAGTAGGCGCTATGCTGAGCGGTAAGGTCTGTCAGACCTGGGGAGAGAGAGGACTTCCTGCCGATACTATTTATTCTAGGTTCACCGGTGTTGCCGGCCAGAGTTTCGGTGCGTTCCTCGCGAAAGGGATAACGTTCGAGCTTAGCGGTATGGCCAATGACTATGTGGGTAAAGGGATGAGCGGAGGGAAATTGATAATACGTTCCGGTAAAGGGGCTGATTATGATCCCGCCGACAATATGATAATAGGGAATACCGCGTTCTACGGGGCCATATCAGGAGAGGCTTATGTAGGCGGATTGGCAGGAGAACGTTTTTGTATAAGGAATTCAGGATTATATGCCGTAGTAGAAGGCGTGGGGGATCACGGTTGCGAATATATGACCGGAGGAAGGGTCGTAGTGCTCGGTAGAACAGGCAGGAACTTTGCGGCGGGAATGTCCGGCGGGATAGCTTATGTGTATGATGCCTGCGGCGATTTCAGAAAGAGATGCAACCTTGATATGGTTAAGCTCGAAAGGCTGCAGGAGGAAGATATAACTACCGTCTATAATATGCTGCGTAATTATGAAAGATATACGCACAGCCGCAGCGCGGAGAAAGTCCTTAAAGACCTTAAAAAAGGATCTAGGCATTTTATCAAGGTATTGCCTGTGGAGTATAAGCGCATACTTGAAAGCAGAAAAGTAGAAGCTGATCTGGGTCTTTTGGAGGAAACAGATGGGTGATCCTAAAGGTTTTTTAAAAGGTAAACGACAAGACGGCACATACAGGCCTGTTTGCGAAAGGGTCAAGGACTACAACCATGTTTACGTGATCAGGAAAGAGGAAGAATCCCTTGACCAGGCGGCGCGCTGTATGGATTGCGGTACGCCTTTCTGTCACTGGGGATGCCCGATAGGCAATTACATACCGGAATGGAACGATCTTATGTCCGAGGGACATTGGAAGAAAGCTTTTGCGTTATTGAACGCTTCGAATAACCTGCCTGAGATCACCGGAAGAATATGTCCCGCGCCTTGTGAACATGCTTGTGTGCTCGGAATAAACGACGACCCTGTGAGCATAAGAGAGAACGAACTCGGGATAATAGAGCATGCGTTCGGGGTGGCCGGTATTAAGCCGTATCAGGTGATAGAAAAAACGGGTAAAAAAGTGGCCGTTGTCGGATCCGGTCCCACCGGCTTGTCATGCGCCGCTCAGCTTAACAAAGCCGGACATAATGTGGTCGTGTTCGAAAGATCGGAAAAACCCGGCGGCATAATGAGATACGGGATACCTGATTTTAAACTCGAGAAATGGATACTGGATAGACGTATCGATCTAATGAAAGAGGAGGGGGTCGAGTTCGTTACTTCGTTCAACGTCGGTAAAGACAAAGGGACCGACAAGATAATGAAGGAATATGACGCGGTATGTCTTACCGGGGGATCCGATAAACCCAGGGACCTTGCTATAGAAGGAAGGGACCTGGAAGGCATACATTTCGCCATGGAGTATCTTGTTCAGAATAATAAGAGATTGTCCGGAGAAAATATCACCGGAGAAAAGATCATAGACGCGAAAGGGAAGAAAGTAGTGATAATAGGGGGTGGGGATACCGGAGCGGATTGCGTGGGGACGGCTAACCGCCAGGGCGCTTCATGCGTCGTTCAGATAGAAATAATGCCGAAACCGTCCGCATGCAGGACCGAAGATTACCCGTGGCCTGTATATCCTCTGACGCTGAAAACATCTTCCAGCCACGAAGAAGGGAGCGAGAGAGATTGGTCCGTTCTTACCAAAAGATTCATAGGAGAAGCCGGACGCGTCGTAAAACTCGAGTGCGCCCGGGTGGAATTCGATACAGCGGCCGCTAACGCGTGTCCCGTTATGAGGGAAATACCAGGCAGCGTTTTCGAGATAGAAACGGATCTTGTTATACTCGCGCTGGGTTTTCTGCATCCCGAACACAAAGGTCTTCTAGACGGATTAGGCCTTAAATTCGATAACAGAGGGAATGTTCTGACCGACAACGGTTTTAAGACATCAGCCGATAAAATATTTGCGGCGGGTGATATGCGCAGAGGCCAATCCCTGATAGTATGGGCCGTGTCCGAAGGACGCAGGGCGGCGCATCATATAGATAAGTTCCTGATGAAGGGAACGTCTCTCCCGGACATGTGAAAATATCACCCATTCGCCCCCGGCGAAGCCCCGTGCTTTAGCGCGGGGGAAATAGCCGGGCTCCCCTCGCGGTGCTCGGGACGCTGCAGGGGTCAATTGGGAACTCTTCGGCTTCGCTCCCCTCGACAAGCTCGGGACAGGCAGGGCAAGCAAGCCCTAGCCTTCAGACCGGGGTATCGGTGAATTGACAGGTAAAGGGGTGTATATGATCAGTACAGGTATAATAGGTCTGGACGATATACTTAACGGTCTGAGAGCGGGCGACAATGTTGTCTGGCAAATAGACGAGATCGACGAGTATAAGGATTTTGTCACTCCCTTCGTGGAACAGGCACTAAAAGAGAACAAGAATGTCGTATACATGAGGTTCGCGGAGCACGAGTCCCTTCTTGCCCCGACTAAGGGGATAAAGGTCTATGAGCTTGATGCCAAGGGAGGTTTCGAGTCTTTTTCGACCGAGGTGAATAACATAATCACCGAGGAAGGTATAGGGGCTTATTATGTATTCGATTGCCTTTCGGACCTTCTCCCCGCCTGGGCTACGGACCTTATGATAAGCAATTTTTTTATGATCACATGTCCGTATCTTTACGAACTGGACACGGTGACATATTTTTCCATATTACGCAATAACCATTCTTTCAAGACAGTAGCCCGGATAAGAGAGACTACCCAGCTTCTTCTGGATGTTTACAGGTGCTATGGTAACTACTATGTTCATCCTCTCAAAGTGTGGAACAGATATTCACCCACGATGTTCCTTCCTCATAAGAAAGAGGGAAAAGAATTCGTTCCGTTAACCGACAGCGGGAACGCGGCGGAAGTATTATCCTACATAAAACAAAAAGGCACCGAAAACTTAAAACGGTATATCGACTATTGGGACAGACTTTTCCTTAAGGCGGAAGAGCTTGACGCGGCTTCTCCGGGGAAGGGCCGAAAACTTGAAATGATCGAACGGTTATGCGGGATCATGATAGGAAGGGACGAAAAAATACTGTCCCTAGCCTCAAAGAACTTTTCTTTGGCCGAACTTATCGATATCAAAGCAAGACTTATAGGGACAGGATATATAGGCGGGAAAGCGGTAGGTATGCTTTTGGCCAGAAAGATATTGGAGAAAAAAGAAAAGCTGGGATGGAAAGAAGTAGCCGAGCCGCACGATTCTTTCTATATAGGGTCCGATGTGTTCTATTCCTACATAGTGCAGAACAATTGGTGGAAATTGCGTATGGAACAGAAGACCAAAGAGGGGTATTTCGACGCCGCGCGTTCTCTTAAGGAAAGAATGCTTCACGGGAAGTTCCCCGATGAGGTGATGGAACAGTTCCAGCAGATGATAGAGTATTTCGGCACCTCGCCGATCATCGTCCGTTCAAGCAGTCTGCTTGAGGACGGTTTTGGTAACGCGTTCGCCGGTAAATACGAAAGTGTGTTCTGCCCTAACCAGGGAACCCCGGAACAGCGCTACATGCAATTCCTTGATGCCGTAAGAAAGATATACGCGAGCACTATGAGCGAGGACGCGTTGGCATACCGTCATAAAAGGGGGTTGGACTCTCTCGATGAACAGATGGCCCTTTTGGTCCAGCGTGTGTCCGGAGCGTATCATGATGACCTTTTCTTTCCGGATATCGGGGGTGTAGGCGTTTCCCATAACACATATGTCTGGAACAAAAAAATGAGGTCCGAAGCGGGTGTACTGCGTATAGTATTCGGGCTCGGGACACGCGCGGTCAACCGAGTAGAGGGAGATTATCCCAGGATAGTGGCCCTGGACGAACCGCTCTTGAAACCTTACGCCGATATGAGCGATATAAAAAGGTTCTCCCAACATAATGTAGATGTCATTAATGTTAAGAACAATATGTTCGAGACCGTCCCGTTCGATGGATTGCTCAACAGTGATCGAGAACTTGATCTTGATCTTATCGCCGTAAAGGACGAAGCGTCGATAAGATGGATGAAAGACAAAGGTTTGGAGCCCAGAGACGTCCGGATAATCACGTTTGACAAGCTTTTTTCGGATGACGCGTTCTCGGGCATTCTAGGTAAGGTTCTTAAGACGCTTGAGGATAATTATCAATATCCCGTGGAGATAGAATTCACCGTGAATTTCAAGAAGGAAGGAAAATTCAAAATGAACCTGCTCCAATGCAGACCGCTTCCGACCCACGGTATAGGTAAAAAGGTCGAAATACCGTCAGGAATAAGTGATAAAGATACCGTTTTTAGCTCTGAAGGATATTTTCTGGGCGGGAACGTTTCTCAGCCTATCCGAAGGATAATGTACGTAGACCCATTAAAATATATTGCGCTGACCTTGTCCGAAAAATATGATATAGCCCGTACGATAGGGAAATTGAACATGGAGATAGGGGATAGGGATACAATACCTACACTTCTTCTGGGTCCCGGAAGATGGGGGACTTCCACGCCTTCACTGGGTGTTCCGGTAAGTTTCGCCGAAATAAGCAATATAACTGCTATGGGAGAGATAGCTTTTCCTGAAGGAAATCTTATGCCTGAACTGTCGTTCGGGACGCATTTTTTTCTGGACCTTGTGGAGACGGACATATTTTATGTTGCACTTTTTCCGGCAAACGATAATGTTGTGTTCAATGACGGATATTTCAGTTCCTTCAATAACAGATTACCTGAAATGGTCCCCGACGCCGAAAAGTATAAAGATGTTATAGGTGTATACGACGTGGATCTTAAACTTATGTCGGACGTCATGTCCCAGCAAGTAGTGTGTTTTTCCAAATAACCCTCTCAAAAGTTACACATTTCCCCTGAATCCATCCGGGATAAGTTTTATCCCGGATGGATTCAGGGGAAGCTTTAAGCTATTCGAGGGTCAAGTGCTTAATCTGGCTTAGCATTTTTTGATAGCTTACCCTATCCTCTACGAATTGCTTATAAGCACTTGGCCTGATTTCGATATACTTTTCATGAGCACATAGATTATCTTGAACGGTAATATTATCGGGAATTTTTAAGTAAGCTTTGTATGAAGAATAGTTCCAGTTTTCGGGTTTATCCACAAGATCGTCACTTGTGGGATTTAGATGTATATATCTTGTTAAATGTAAAAGATATTCATCGGTTTCAACTAACACATTTTTGAAGCGTCCTTCCCATAAGGGTCCCCTTCTTTTATATTTCCCATTGATATACTGGCTATGACTCTTAAGAATGGCTTTAGTAAATTTAGATATTCCGTCATTGGCTATTTGCTTAAGGATCAAATGCATGTGGGTTGGCATTAGGCAATAAGCTAGGATATCAACTCTTTTTTGTGACGTTATTGGCTTTAATAGCAATGAAGTGTCTATCAAGCGTTTTTCAGAGAGTTTTTCAAGATCAGAAAAACTACAAGGTTGTTCTGATCCGTTGTAGAAAGCCATAAGATTTAACATCCGTATATACTCCGAAGAATGATTGAATATTTTAAAGCCAGCTATGCTTTTGGTATATATGTGGTATATCTCTGTATCCTGTAACGGTATTTTTCTTTTTGGCATTTCAACCTCCTTTTTGGGGCATGAATACGGATTTCATCTTTTATCCCACATTTCCATCCGGGATAATATCTATCCCGGATGGAAATGTGGGGACCTACTATTATAGACACTTTAAACTCATATTTTCTCCTGGAAAATACAACATTTTATCCCGGATAGGTTTTATCCCGGATGGATTTAGGGGTAAACTACGAACTCCGAACTTGCTAACTAATCCCTTGACACGGGTTCTGCCGTGTGGTCTAATCCTAATTAGAGACATATCCGGAGAGGGGGCTGAAGCCTTCTGAGAGTTCCGCGTAATAAGCGGATTATCCGTTTTACCTGATCTGCCTTTGCCGAACCAAATAGATACTATTTGGCTTCGGCGGACCGTTTAGGCGGAACTGATGGGACAGTAAAAACCGTCCTATTGGTCTGGATAATGCCAGCGAAGGGAGTTTTTATCTAGACCCTTCCAGAGCAGGAAGGGTCTTTTTATTGAGATCACAACTTACGGAATTAAGTGACGTAAGTTGCAGGGTCGAAATAATCCAGCCGTCGCGGAAATATCGAATAAAAAAGAGCTGGGTCAAACTTAGATCGAACGGGGACGTGCAATGACGCGAATAAAAGATAAAAGTCTGTATTTGGTGCTTAGCAAGGAATATGAAGGGGATGAAGACTTCCTGAAAGTAGCGGAGACCGCTGTTTCGGCAGGGATAGATGTGCTCCAGATGCGGGAAAAAGGTCTTCCCCGCGAAGGGCTTATAGAACTGGGTAATATACTGTCACTTATATGCGTACGCGGAGGGGTCACTTTTATCGTTAACGATGACCCTGAAATAGCGAAAGAGGTCAATGCGGACGGCGTGCATCTCGGGCAAGAAGACCTTAAAAAATGGCCTTTGCATAAAGTAAGGTCAATACTGGAAAAGAATAAGATCATCGGTATATCTACGCATTCTCTCAGACAGTTCACGGAAGCCGAAGCTTCGGACTGCGATTATATAGCATTCGGTCCGATATTCGGGACAAAGACAAAAGATTATAGCATCGGGACGTGTGATATAGAGAAGATCGCCGCGTCATCAAAAAAGCCCGTGGTCTTTATAGGCGGGATAGATCTCGAGAACGTCGGGGCCGTTACCCGAAGGGGCGGAAAGAATATAGCCGTAATAAGATCCATAATGCATGCGGACGATGTTGAGGAAACGGTGAAAGCGTTCAAGGCAAAGCTTAATGGGAACAGTAGAAGCTAGAGGATAAGGTCCTAGTGTGAAAAAATCGATATTTCTAAACATGAAGCAAAAAAGAAGGTACTAACGCGCGAAAACGTTACTTTGCTGCAAACGTTTTAAGTAGAATGATAATTAATTAAACAGCACCCTATTATGAAACGGCATAACAATATAATTTTACGAACAATAGAGACAAAAACGTTTGATGTTACTAAACAAGAATTATAAACTATCGCGGACCAAACTCAGCAACGATATGAAAATAAAAATAAACGGCAAAGAAGAAGTTATAGAAGATATAAAAAATCTCACAGACTTGATCGGATCAAAAAAACTTAAAGCGAACAATATCGTTATCGAGTACAACCTTAAGGTCGTTCCCAGGGAACAATGGGACCGGGTAGCGTTAAGTGAAGGGGACCGGCTCGAGATAGTGAGTTTTGTCGGAGGAGGATGAGGTGAAAGATATATTAAAAATAGGCGGGGAAGAAATATTTAGCAGACTTTTTTTGGGGACGGGTAAGTTCCCGGGAAAAGCCCTGATAAGGGAGGTATTGATCGCGTCGGGCAGCCATATAGTGACGGTAGCTCTGAGACGTGTAGACATGGATTCTCCGGACGAGAATATATTGGACCATATACCCGATGGATGTATACTTATGACCAATACTTCCGGCGCGAGGAATGCCGATGAGGCCGTAAGGATAGCCAGGCTAACCGAGGCGGCCGGATGCGGCAAGTGGATAAAAATAGAAGTAATAAACGATAACAAATATCTTTTGCCGGATAATCTTGAAACGCTTAAGGCCGTTGATATCCTGGTAAAAGAAGGATTTATCGTTCTTCCTTACATGTCTCCTGACCTTGCCATGGCCAAAAGAATGGCCGAAGCCGGCGCGGCGGCCGTAATGCCGCTTGGTTCCCCTATAGGCAGTAACCGCGGCCTGAAAACCGAAGAGATCGTGAAAATAATGGTCAATGAGATAAAGGTTCCGGTAATAGTTGACGCCGGTCTTGGCGCTCCGTCGGACGCCGCAAGATGTATGGAAATAGGATGCGCGGCAGTACTTGTTAACACGGCTATAGCTGTATCACCTGACCCGGTAAGTATGGCGGCGGCTTTTAGAGACGGTGTTTCAGCCGGGAGAAAGGCGTTTTTGGCGGGTATCAGAGAGAGTTCCGGTTTTGCCGAAGCATCGTCCCCTCTGACGGGATTTTTGGGGGAGTAGGAGTCGGACATCATATGGGAAAATTTGAGACGGTTCCCGATCTATTAGAGGATAGGACATAAGTAGTGATTAAAGAAGTAAGTTCTGTTTAAGTGTCAGGGAAAAAAGGGTTGAAGATCTGTCCCTGGGATCTTTATAACTGTCACCCAAAGGCACGAGTATTCCAGCTCAGACAGTCCTCGTCCTTCGGACTGCGGAACTCGCTGCGAACACTCGCACCTTTGGGTGACAAAGCTAGTGCATTGGGGCGGGACAGTTGCAAAGTTCTTAAATCTCTAAAATTTAAAATACACAATAGTAAGGGATAAAGAGCTCGGAAGATTGTGGCATTCAGTCCGCTAAAGCGGACTGAGAAGGGTAGAAGCTAGAAGTCAGATGTCAGTAGCCCATTTTGTGCCGTTTGCAAATTTGTGTTTAACAGTGTCCCCTGGAAGCTAGATGCTAGAGAAAGAGTCAAAGAGTCATCGGCCGAATCCGGGAGACTTCGGCACTTCCTCGGACATTGCGTTCTCGGTCGCTCACGTTGTTCGCTAGAGTCAGAGAGTCAGAATAACTGACTCTCTGACTCTAATGAGCGGAATTAAGGGTTCCTTTATACAACGAAGCGAATGATGACTCTATGACTCTGAGTAGGGCAATAGTCAATCGTCAATAGTCAATGGTCTGTTTAGACCGTTCATTTGTTTATAGGACTCAAACTATGGGATTTTCCGCGATACACGACAAATATTCCGCTATGGACCTGGACGGTCTTTTTCAAAGGACCGTTCCGGGCGACATTGAACGTATATTGACCAAAGGATCGCTCGGCAAAGAAGATCTTATCGCATTGCTTGCGCCGTACGCGGGAGAACATTTGGAATCTATGGCACGCAAAGCCCACGATATGACCCTCAGATATTTCGGAAGGACCATACAGCTTTATACGCCGCTTTATCTCTCTAATTATTGTGTCAATAGATGCACATACTGCGGATTCAATGCCGGGAACGATACCGTAAGAAAAAAACTTACTCTCGAAGAAGTAAGAAGGGAAGGCGAATATATCTCGGGAACAGGGTTGAACCACGTGCTTATCCTGACGGGTGAAAGCAGAGAAAAAAGTCCGGTTTCCTATATAAAAGATTGTGTAACGGTCCTTAAGGAAAAATTCAGTTCGATCTCTATAGAGACCTATGCTCTTACGAAAAATGAATACAAGGAGCTCATAGAAGCCGGGGTGGACGGCGTGACCTTATACCAGGAAGTGTACAACAAGGATATATATGATAGAGTGCATTTGTCGGGACCTAAAAAAGATCACGCGTTCAGATTGGAAGCTCCGGAAAGGGCGTTAAGCGCGGGTATGCGTACCGCGGGAGTAGGAGCTTTGTTAGGTCTGGCCGATTGGAGAAAAGAGGTTTTCTTTCTGGCGCTACATGCCGGTTATCTGCAGGATGAGTTCAGTGATGCCGAAATAAACGTGTCCGTACCGAGGATAAGACCGTATTTGGGGACATTTAAAGAGACTTGTGAAGTCAGCGATAAAGACCTTGTTCAGATGATCCTGGCTTTACGCCTTTTTCTTCCCCGTGTCGGTATAACATTATCCACTCGTGAGTCTGCCGGGCTGAGAGAGCATCTTCTGCCCTTGGGGATAACGCGTATGTCAGCCGGATCTACTACGGCGGTGGGCGGGCATACTATAGAATACGAAGAATGCAGGGATGAACAGTTCGAGATATCCGACCAGCGGGGGGTAGAAGAAATAAAAGCGATGTTGAGAGCTAAAAATTATCAGCCGGTTCTCAAGGACTGGTTGGGAATTTGATCTAGGACAACTCCCGCATACCTAGGATATGGGGACATCCTCCCGTAGGGAAGTGTCCCCTTTGCAAGAAGAGGACGGCTATGAACAGATTCGAGAAGGAATTATTAAAATATCTAGGCGAAGCGAATTTCAAAAAAGTACGGTCCGTGAAAGTAGGTATAGCCGGGCTAGGCGGGCTGGGTTCGAATTGCGCGATGAACCTTGTCCGCAGCGGATTTAAGAGATTTATTATAGCGGATCTCGATAAAGTGGATATGTCCAACCTTAACCGGCAATTTTATTTTTATGATCAAATAGGCCGGGCAAAGACCGCGGCTTTGAATGATAACCTTAAGAAGATAAATCCGGATCTTAAGATAGAGGAATACAACGGAAAGGTGAGAAGAAATAATGCGGTAACTATATTTGAGGGTTGTGATATTGTGGTCGAAGCGTTCGACAGGGCCGAAGATAAGGCAATGATAGTCGAAGCGCTTCTTCCGGCAGGTAAATTTATAGTTTCGGTATCGGGCATAGCCGGAATAGGGGACTCCGACGGTATAAAAGTGCGGAAAATAGGCAAAAATCTTGTGGTTATTGGAGATATGACATCGGATGTGAAACACGCGCCGCCGATGTCCCCCCGGGTCAATATAGCCGCGGCGAAACAAGCGGATGTTGTGCTGGAATATGTTGTTAAGGGAGAATTAGGGGGAAATGATCATTAATTCAGAAATTGATGTTAAAAGTTCTCGGGGCCACCTTTAAACACAAAAAAAGTGCCACCCTTCTTCGCTGTGCAACTTTCGTGCACAGCTTCGAAGAGGTTAGTTCCTGCGAAGCTCTAACAGGGTGCTAGTTTATTAAAGAGCGAAGGAGAACACTTGCAAAGCTAAATTAGCAGATGGTACAATAAGTATACAGACTTTTAATTCGGGACGTTTAATTCGGGACGTTTCCCTATTTATGAGAGATTAAAAAGCAAGGAAATAGGGAAACGTCCCGAATTAAATAGGGAAACGTCCCGAATTAAACGAATTGATCGTCCCGAATTGATTAAAAGGTTGAATGGGATATGGCTCGGTGTTAGACTATATCCTTAAAATCTATCGAGCTGGTTGACGAATGCTGTGATAAGGTATATAGTATGGCAATTGATACTAAGTTAGTGTCTTAATAGAACGATATATTCAAAAAGATCAGGCATGCAGGGAACGCTATACGACATACTCTATACTATATGCGGATAAGACCCTTCAGATGCTCGTGTTCCTCGCATCTTCAGGGTTAATTTTTACTCGGTAAAAATTAAGGAGCGATATGTGGGATTATACAGATATAGTGATGGAACATTTCAAGAACCCTAAAAATGTCGGGGAGATAGAAAAACCCGACGCGGTAGGTGAAGTGGGAAGCATCGTGTGCGGGGACGCTCTGAAACTCACTTTGCGTATAGACAAAAAAACGGAAAAGATAACCGACGCGAAGTTCAAGACATTCGGCTGTGCCAGTGCGATAGCTTCATCCTCTATGCTTACCGAGATAATAAAGGGTATGACGGTAGGCGAGGCCTCTAAGATCACCAATAAGGTCATTGCCGAAAAGCTCGGAGGCCTTCCCGAAGAGAAGCTCCATTGTTCGGTTATGGGTATGGAAGCTCTGGAAAAGGCCATAGCTAATTACAGGGGAGAACCCGCCGAGAAGAAAATGGTCGGCGAAGAGAGAATGATCTGTAAATGTTTCAGCGTAACGGACCAGAAAATAATCAGGGCCATCAAAGAGAACAATATCAGAACGGTCGGAGGCGTGACCCATTACACTAAAGCGGGCGGAGGATGCGGCAAATGTATCCCGGAAATAGAGAAACTTCTGGCGGAATTCTGGGAGAAGAACGACGCTAAATGCAAAGCCCGGAATATCGAGGAAAAACCCAAGAAATGCCTGACTAACCTCAAAAGGATATCTTTGATACAGGATACGATAGACCGGGAAATACGTCCGCCGCTAAAAGCCGACGGCGGCGATATAAAACTTGTGGATATAGACCGTAATAAAGTATATGTAAGTTTTCTCGGCGCGTGTCTTGGATGCCCGTCCACCGGGGTAACGTTAAAGGCCTTGGTCGAGGCGAAACTTAAAGAATTCGTGGACGAAGATATTGTGGTCGAAGAGGTCCGAGGATGAAACATATCGTATACGCCGACAATAACGCTACCACCCGCATAGCCCCGGAAGTCTTCGAAGCGATGAAGCCGTTCCTGACGGAAAGATACGGGAACCCTTCAAGTATGTATTCTTTCGGCGGAAGCGTTCATAAAGATATAGAAGAGGCCAGGATGAAGGTCGCCTCACTTTTGGGAGCGGGAGACCCGGCCGAAATAATGTTCACGAGCTGCGGGACCGAAAGCGATAATGCCGCTATCATAGGGACGCTGAGAACGTATCCCGATAAAAAACATATCATAACCACAAGAGTAGAACACGCGGCGGTACTGAATCTGTGCCAGTATATGGAGACGACGGGTTATCGTGTCACATATCTTGATGTTAACGAAGAAGGTATGATAGATCTTAATGAGCTCAAGTCGTCCATAGATACCGATACGGCCATTATCTCCGTGATGTACGCGAATAACGAGACAGGCGTGATATTCCCCGTAGAGGAAATAGCCGAAATAGCGCGAAAAAGGAACGTGGTTTTCCATACCGATGCCGTTCAGGCCGCGGGTAAAGTGCCGCTCGCAATGACAGAACTGCCGGCGGATATGGTGTCAATATCCGGACATAAACTGCACGCCCCTAAAGGCGTAGGAGCGCTATATATAAGGAGAGGAACAAAATTCAAGCCGTTCATGATAGGGGGGCATCAGGAACATTCCCGCCGCGGCGGGACAGAGAACGTAGCTTCTATAGTGGGATTAGGCAGGGCCTGCGAACTCGCGGTAGAACATTTCGATGACGAGACAAAAAGGGTTAAAGGTCTGCGCGACAGATTAGAGACCACCCTCCTTAAAAAGATACCGAATACCAGATTGAACGGAAGTAAGGAGAAGAGACTGCCTAATACAACAAATATAGGTTTCGAGTTCATTGAAGGCGAAGCCATACTTCTTATGCTGGATGCCGAGCATATCGCTGCTTCATCCGGATCGGCATGCGCTTCAGGGTCTTTATCTCCGTCGCATGTCCTTAGAGCTATGGGCATCCCGTTCACGTTCATTCAAGGGTCGATACGGTTCAGTTTAAGCCGTTATAACACTGATGAAGACATCGATCATATCATTAAGTATATGGAGCCGATAATCGAAAAATTGCGCAA
>JBDRKO010000037.1:0-10343 GCA_043813915.1 Candidatus Omnitrophota bacterium | reverse complement strand
CATGGAGAAGCAAAATGGTCAATAGTCAATGGTCAATGGTCGATTAGGACTGTTCACGTTTAACGAATTATGACTTTTAGACCATCGCTACTTCACGTTGTACTATATGCTCTATATATGAGCAAAAACTCAGGAGGATATCTATGAAGATACTTGTCATACACGGGCCGAACCTCGATCTTCTCGGGAAAAGGGAAAGGGACATATACGGGGACGAGACCATAGACGCTATTAATGCCGACATCCGAAGCAAAGCGGAGAGCGAAGGCGCCGAAGTAGAATGTTATCAGTCTAACCACGAGGGCGATATCGTGGATATCATAAACAGGACCGAAGCGGACGGGATATTGATAAACCCCGCCGCGTATACGCATACCAGCGTAGCTATCCATGACGCGCTCAGAGCTAAGCCTATTCCCGCCGTCGAAGTGCATCTATCGAACATACATGCCAGAGAAGAGTTTCGTCACAAATCCCTGATAGCTCCCGTTGTTACCGGTCAAGTAAGCGGTTTCGGGAAGAGAAGCTATATTCTCGGACTGGACGCTTTGATAGGGACGATAAGGAACGCGGGGTAAAGATCATGTCTTCCTTGATGAATAAAGTTAAAATTAAGATGCGCCGGTATGGCGCAGAGGGTATTGTTTTTTCCGATGAATACAGCATACGTTATATAACCGGGTTCTATTTTTCTGGTATGATGGTAGTTGTGGGGTCGAAAGGCCGGCCGGCATGTTTTGTGGATGCCATGAACTTTTCTTTGGCAAAAGGGCTTCTTCGTGAGAATGAGGAAGAGATCGAACTTATCGCAGGGCCGGCAGGAAGGGCCTTGGCCGAGTTCTCTCGCGGCAGAAAGATAGGCGAGCTTATCTATGAGGACCGTGATATCTCGGTGGCGGGATATGAAAAACTTATAAAGGACCTTCCGGGCATAAAACTTATAGGGTCGTCCGGAGGGCCTGATATTCTCGGGAATATCCGTAAAATAAAAGACCGGAAAGAAACGGATGTTATGAGAAGAGCGGCCCGGATAACCGTTAAGATCTGGAAAAAGATAAAAAAGAACATAACTACGGGAATGACAGAAAAAGATATAGCGGCGATGATTGATATGCATATTAGGAGCCGCGGATGCCTGAATGCCTTTCCTACCATAGCCGCCGTCGGCAAGAATACGGCCTATCCGCATGCGGTCCCGACGTCTCGCAGATTAAAGGACAATGAACACGTGCTGGTTGATTTCGGGGTGCGGTATAAAGGGTATTGTTCTGACTTGACAAGAATATGCCTCAACGGTAGAATAGACCGACAAATCATGGGGTTCAGGGATCATGTCCGAAAAGCGCATGATCTGGCCATCAAGACCGCAAAAGACGGCGTGAGAATAGACACGGTCTGCGGTAAGGTCCGGAAGGTTTTTCAAGACGCAAATTTAGGTGATTTTCTTCTGCATGGCCTAGGGCATGGGATAGGGGTCGAGGTCCATGAGCGGCCTTTTTTGCGCCTGGGATGCCCGGAAAAACTGAAAAAGGGCATGTTTATCACCATTGAACCGGGTCTTTATAGAGAGGGCCTCGGAGGAGTAAGGGAAGAAGATATGATACTTATAACGGAAAAAGGATGCGAGGTGTTGACACTATGATAAAAGCGGGACAGTTGAGGCAGGGAGCGGTCATTGTCTACAGCGGACAGCTGCATGAGGTTATAGAGGCAAAACACAATAAGCCCGGCAAGGGAGGAGCGTTCATCAAGGCGAAGCTCCGCAATCTCGCGAGCGGATCGATAATATCGGAGACGATGAGACCCGAAGACACTATGGAGCAAGTGTTCATTGAACAGAAACAGATGCAGTTCCTTTACAAGGATGACATGGGGTATTGCCTTATGGACGAGGTCTCGTATGAGCAGCTGCATGTGTCAGAAGAAAAGATCGGTGAGAACGCGGACTACATAAAGGAAGGTATGTTCGTTAACGTCAAGGTGTATGATGGAAAGATAATGTCGGTGGAACCTCCGATACACGTTATACTGGAGGTAACGCATACCGAACCCGGGATGAAAGGGGACACCGTTTCGGGAGCGACGAAACCCGCCACCCTGGAAACAGGTAAAATAGTTAAAGTGCCGCTTTTTGTGGAGCAGCATCAGAAAATAAAAGTGGATACCCGGACCGGGGAGTATATAGAGAGAGCTTGAGGAGTAAGTGGTCTTTGGTGAATGGTGGTAGGGGCACGGCATGCCGTGCCCCTACGATTCACGAATTACGAATAAGATTTCGAATGGAAATACCGGAGGGAGCTCATGAACATTAAGAAGATCAAGGAACTGATAGACCTGATGAACGGTAACGGACTTACCGAGATCGAAGTCGAGGAAGAGGGCCAGAAGATAAAGCTTTCTAAAAAAGGCAACGGAACCGTTGAAAGTACGGCCGTTCCGTCGGCGCACGCTTTCGTTCCGGCGGGAAGTTCTTCCGCCGGAACGGGAGCTCCCGTTAAGAGCGGGAAAGAGGTCAAAACACCTATGGTCGGGACCTTCTACAGAGCCGTTTCTCCCGAATCGGCTCCGTTCGTGGAAGTCGGGGATATTGTAAAAAAAGGCGATGTGCTCTGCATAATCGAAGCGATGAAACTTATGAACGAGATCAAGGCCGAGTTTGGCGGCAGAGTGGCCGAGATACTCGCGGAGAACGCGGAAGCGGTAGAATTCGGTCAGACATTATTCCTTATAGAACCAGCGTAACGCGATTAAAACCATATGTTTTCAAGAATACTGATCGCCAATAGGGGTGAAATAGCCCTAAGAATAATAAGAGCATGCAGAGAAATGGGGATAAAGACCGTTGCTGTCTATTCTCAGGCGGACGCTACGTCCCTGCACGTGAGGTTAGCCGATGAGGCTATTTGCATAGGGAAAGCTATGCCGTCAGACAGCTATCTTAACATCCCGGCCATAATAACCGCGGCGGAAATAACGGACGTTGAGGCGATACACCCCGGTTACGGTTTTCTGGCCGAGGACGCGCATTTCGCTGAAATATGCGAGTCCTGCCAGATAAAGTTCATAGGGCCTTCCCCCGAAAGTATGCGTCTTATGGGAGATAAGATGACGGCCAAGGAGACCATGACCAGATCCGGAGTGCCTGTTACTCCGGGTTCCCCGGGACTGATCAAGTCGCAGGAAGAAGCGCTCAAGGAAGCAAAACGCATAGGGTATCCGGTCATCATAAAAGCATCCGCGGGCGGCGGAGGGAAAGGCATGAGGGTCTGTCACAACGATGTCCGTCTTATCGGAGCCATGCTTACGGCGCAGAGCGAGGCTGAAGCGGCGTTCGGTAATCCGGACGTGTATATGGAAAAATATATAGAGGAACCTAGGCATATCGAGTTTCAGATCTTGGCCGATGAAAAAGGCAATGTAGTGCATTTGGGAGAAAGAGACTGCACGATACAAAGGAGGCATCAAAAGCTTATAGAGGAGGCCCCTTCCGTTTTTCTTGACGATAAACTCAGAATTCAGATGGGCGATGTGGCAGTCAAGGCCGCAAAAGCGGCAAATTATACAGGAGCCGGGACAATAGAGTTCCTTTTGGACGGGGATAAGTTCTATTTTATGGAAATGAACACCCGTATACAGGTGGAACACCCTATTACCGAGATGATAACGGGTATAGACATCGTAAAGGAACAGATACGGATCGCCGCGGGTGAGGAACTTTCTTTCCGTCAGGAGGACATAAAGTTCCGCGGGCATGCTATAGAATGCCGTATTAACGCGGAAGACCCCGAAAATAATTTTCGGCCGTCTCCGGGGAAAATAGAGGCGCTCAGCATTCCGGGAGGACTCGGGATACGTGTTGATACTCATGTATATTCGGGATACGAGGTGTCTCCTTTTTATGATTCGATGATGGCGAAGCTTATTGCCTACGGCAGGGACAGGACCGAGGCCATAGCTATCATGAAAAGAGCTTTGGAAGAATTTCTTATATCTCCGATACATACTACTGTTGACTTTCATAGAGAGGTCATGATCAATCCGGATTTCCAAAAGGGAGAGTATTCCACGCATTTCATCGAAAAATTCTTTCCCGTCAAAGACGGGAAATAGTTAACGATCCGTAAGGTTAAAGAATAAAAGATCAAGTAACAGGAAGACCGGTATAGTCGATCATAGATCCGGTCAACACAACGATATACGCTATACTCTATACAAATAGGAGGGGATATGAATTTCCTGAAAAGAATTAAAGCGCTCGTTTATATGGCTGTTTGTTCGGCGGCGGGAGCCGTTATAATGATGATAGCGCTTAATTTGGTCTCGGCCGAAAAATGCATGGATGTTATCGGGATCGTAACATCTACCCCGCTTTATCAGATGACAGCGTTGGTCCTTGGAGCGCTTATTATCCTAATAGGGGTAAGCATGCCTTACCGTCTTGAAAAAAAGATAAGGAAGGGTCGGGCTATATCTTTTCAGAATCCGGACGGAGAAGTTACCATCTCGCTATCCGCGGTAGAAGATTATGTCCATAAGATAGCGAAGAGCATTACGGGTATCAAAGACGTTAAGTCCCGTGTAAATGCCGGAAAAAAAGGGATAAACGTAGTAACGGATGTCTCGATCGCAGCTTCCGCGAATATTCCGGAAGTTACCGAACGGATACAGATGGAAGTAAAAAATAAAGTGCAGAGCATGCTTGGGGTAGAGGAAGGCGTGAACATCCGCCTGAATATAAAGAAGATAGCGAAAGGGCCCAAGACGGCGGAGGGCCTGCAGAAAGAAGATGTTCCCGCGGCCCAGGAAAATGTCCCTTACAGGTAGATCTTTACCCGGGGATCATCGGAACTTTTTAGGGGGAGAACATGACGGACCTTGATAATATCATAAGAACGTATTTAGAAGAGAGCATACAGGCGAAAAGAAGTTTTTTAACGGAAGACTGCGGTGTCGAGTCCGTAAGAAAAGCCGCGTTGGCGATGACAGAGTGTTACCGGCGAGGAGGTAAGGTACTTGTGTTCGGTAACGGCGGCAGCGCCGCCGATAGCCAGCATCTTGCGGCGGAACTTATCGTGAGGTTCGAGAAAGAAAGGCGCGCTCTTCCCGCGATAGCTCTGACCACGGATACTTCGGTGATAACGGCGGCGGGTAACGACTATGATTTTACTAAAGTCTTCAGCCGGCAGGTAGAGGCTTTGGCTGTTCCCGGGGATATAGTGTTCGCGATATCGACAAGCGGGAATTCCGCTAACGTTATAGAAGCGGTCCGTGCCGCTAAAAAGAAGGGTGTAGAGGTAATCGCTCTGACGGGGAAAGACGGAGGATGGCTGGCCGAGGAGGCCGATATGTCTATAGTGGTGAAACAGGACAATACTGCCAGAGTGCAGGAAATCCATGTAACTTTGATACATGTTCTATGCAGGATCGTGGAGGATTCTTTATAATGAGAAGGAACGATAAGATATTCTCTCAGGAGAGATTGGCCGAAAGGATCGCGTCAGAGAAAAGTAACGGAAAGATCGCGGGTTTTACGAACGGCTGTTTCGATATTCTGCACGCGGGACATGTCAGGTATCTGCGGGCGGCGAAAAATGAGTGCGACATTTTGGTCGTGGGTGTGAATAGCGATATTTCAGTGCGTAGTATCAAGGGTGAAAACCGGCCTGTCAATACGGAAGGGGACAGGGCAGAGGTGCTCGCGGCATTGGAGTGCGTAGATTATGTCACATTGTTCTCGGAGGATACTCCGCAGGCGCTTATCGAGGAGCTTGATCCGGATATACTTTTTAAAGGCGGGGATTGGAAAGAGGATGAGATAGCCGGGGCGGATCACGTCAAAAGCCGCGGAGGACGGGTCAGTATAATAGGATATGAAGAAGGATATTCAACGACAAACATAATAAAGAAAATGGGAGGGATGACAAAAAAGTCAAATGACAAATGACAAGGAGCATGAAAAGTTGCCAATAGCAAATATAAAAACAGTCTGAAAAAGGGGATGATCGTAGTATTTGTTTTGGTTTTGAAGTTTTGATACTCAACTGTTGTTTGGATCTTGAGATTAGTTTGTCATTTGCGTTTTGACATTTGTCATTTTACTAATATGGATAAAGGTGTATACAGGATAATCGACGCTAATTTGAACCGAGTAATGGAAGGGATCCGGGTATGTGAAGACATACTGAGATTCGCCTCGGATAATGAGGAGATAACCGCCAGGCTCAAAGTCCTGAGACATGAGATATTCGATGCCATAAAGGATCTGCGGAACAAGCATATAGACGAACTGGTCTCCGCGAGGGACCTCGACGATGTCGGCAGAAGGTCTACCGAATCGGAGAAAAAGCGTGATGATCTAGTGGACCTCTTCCTGGCCAATACGCAAAGAGGAAAAGAGTCTCTCAGGGTACTTGAGGAAGTGCTTAAACTGTTCGATGAAGAGCTCTCCCAGCAGTTCAAGGAGTTCAGGTTCAAATTGTACGGTATAGAAAAGTCAGCGGTGAAGGTGCTGGGGAACATTAAGTGAGCCGAACAGAAAAAGAGAAAAAATGATAAAAGTAAATGAGGCCCTTTTAAAGAAAGTCGCGCGTAAAGAGGATATGGACGCGGGCGAGATAAAAAAGAGAATGCTGAAAGGGCATATAGTCATACCTAAGAACCGCAAACATAAAGTGAAGTCCCCCTGCGCGATAGGCAGAGGTCTTACAACGAAAGTCAACGCGAACATAGGGTTATCGGCCGAAAGTTCGAACATCTCATGCGAAATGAAAAAGATGGAAGCGGCCGTCCGTGCCGGCGCGGATACCCTGATGGACCTGTCCACCGGGCTCGGTTTAGTGAAACTGCGTAAGAAGATACTTTCCGAATGTCCCGTACCTGTAGGAACGGTCCCTGTCTATGAACTTGCGTGCATGAAGAACAAGGATTTTTTATCGTTAAAAGAGGACGATTTTGTAGCGGTAGTTCAGAAACAGGCCTCCGAAGGAGTGGATTTTTTCACCATACATTCCGGAATAACCTTGGATATAATGGAAATAGTCAAACGGGATGAGAGGATAATGAACATCGTAAGCCGGGGAGGGGCGCTGCTCGGGTCCTGGATGGTGGAGAACGGTAGAGAGAACCCCTTTTTCTCTCGGTTTGACGATATTCTGGATATATGCAAAGAGCATGAAATAACGCTGAGCCTGGGCGACAGTTTAAGACCGGGAGCGTCCGCCGACGCGACGGACAGGCTGCAGATATCGGAACTCTTGATGCTTGGAGACCTTCAGAAGCGGGCTATGTGCCGCGGAGTGCAGGTCATTATAGAAGGCCCGGGGCATGTTCCGCTGGACCAGATAGAAACCAATGTGCGGCTGCAGAAATCCATATGCGGAGGAGCCCCGTTCTATGTGCTGGGACCGCTTGTGACGGATGTGGCGCCCGGATACGATCATATTTCCGGGGCGATCGGCGGAGCTATAGCCGCTTGGCACGGAGCTGATTTTCTGTGTTATGTCACTCCGGCTGAACATCTGAGATTGCCTAACGCCGATGATGTAAAACAAGGCGTGATCGCGTCGAGAATAGCGGCTCATGCCGCTGATGTCGTAAAAGGTATACCATCGGCCGTTAAAAGGAATAACGATATGTCCCAAGCAAGGGCCCGGCGGGATTGGAAGACCCAGTTCTCGTTGTCCCTGGATCCCGAAACATCCGGAAAAATGAGAAAAGAAGCGGAACCTGAAAAAACGGATGTCTGCACGATGTGTTCGGAGTATTGTTCCATCAAGGTCACGGAAGACACCCTTAAAAAAGCAAAAAGAAAGAGATAATATGAGTTTGACCGTTATAGGATCGATGGCGCTTGACAGCATAGAGACGCCTTTCGGTAAAAAGAAGGATATTCTCGGAGGGTCGGCCACGTATGCTTCCGTTAGCGCTTCTTTCTTCTCGGCGGTAGATATCATCAGTGTCGTAGGGACGGATTTCCCGAAAAAATATCTCAGCATGCTGAAGAAAAGAAATATCGGGATAAGCGGGATAGAGATCAAAGAAGGGAAGACCTTCAGATGGAAAGCCCGGTACCTGGATATGAACTGTGCCGAGACGTTGGATACACGTTTAAATGTGTTCGAAGGGTTCCGCCCGGAATGTTCAGGACGGACCGCGGGGAAAAAT
Organism: Candidatus Omnitrophota bacterium; assembly: GCA_043813915.1. Taxonomy (GTDB): domain Bacteria; phylum Omnitrophota; class Gorgyraeia; order Tantalellales; family Tantalellaceae; genus Aadella. The sequence continues at coordinate 2,180 of JBDRKO010000037.1, read as the reverse complement.
GACCTGCTTCTGGCGAATATCGATCCCGAACTGCAGGGTTGGATATTCGAGAGGATGAAACCCAAGGGGATCGTCGCCTGCGATACCATGAACTTATGGATAACCCACAAAAAAAAGGCGCTGGAAAAGCTTCTTAAAAAGGTCGATATCTTTCTTCTCAATGACGCCGAGGCGCGTCAGCTGTCGGGAGAGAAGAACTTGTTCGAAGCCGCGAGATATATCCATTCCAAAGGCGCTAAGATGATAGTCATAAAAAAAGGAGAGCATGGGGCGTTATGCTTCTCGCCTAAACTGAAGTTCATAGTCCCGGCATATCTTTTGGAAGAGGTTGTTGACCCGACCGGGGCGGGGGATACGTTCGCGGGAGGAATGATAGGATATCTTTCCGCGCATAAAAAAATTGACGATAAGATATTGAGAAGATCGCTGGTATATGGTAGCATATTGGCATCTTTCGCGGTCGAAGAATTCAGCGCCGATAGCCTCGCCAAAGTCGGGAAAAAGGCGATAGATAAGAGGTTCAGGCGTTTCGGTCAGCTTACGAAACATTTTATATGAGCGAGCGTAGCACAGTGGTAGTGCTCCAGCTTCCCAAGCTGGCCACGGGGGTTCGATTCCCCTCGCTCGCTCCATTAAAAAGGACAAACCAGAAGGTTTGTCCTTTTTAATGGCAAAACCCAATTGCATAGCAATTGGGTTTTTGGCATTTTCTATCATAAGCCGAGAGGAATGCATTCCTCTCGGCTTATTCTCTCAAATGCCTAGCGAGCTCGTGGGCCCCTTCGTCGCATCCTCCGGATGCTCCTCGGTGTCCCCTCGCTTCTAAATTTGTACCGTTCGCGAATTTAGCTTTGCAAGTGTCCCCATTTTTGTGTTTAACAGTGTCCCCTCGCTTTCTTTAAAAAAACAGTTATCTATGTTTGGGCTTTTATTATGACTATACCCAATCGCTTTACGATTGGGTATAGGACATTTTCATTCTCAACCTTATGGGAATGCATTCCTCTCGGCTTACTCTCTCAAATGCCTAGCGAGCTCGTGGGCCCCTTCGTCGCATCCTCCGGATGCTCCTCGGTGTCCCCTCGCTTCTAAATTTGTACCGTTCGCGAATTTAGCTTTGCAAGTGTCCCCATTTTTGTGTTTAACAGTGTCCCCGCGCTCGTCACGATAACAACCCGCTTTAAACTGATGGTTATCGTGACTATATCCAATCGTGAAACGATTGGATATAGGACATTTTCGCTCATAACCGAGCAGAAAAACTTTTCTTCTCAGTTACTCGCTAAAATGTCCTGCGAGCGATTGGGATCTCGGCCTTTGGCCTCGATTACCCCTCGCTCCATATTTTGAGGTGCAAAAGAGCTCTTTTTCAGGTTCTCCCGCCCGGTGTGGGTCCTCCTAAAAAAGAGCTCTTTTGCACCTTTTTTATTTATGGAGCGAGCGAGGGAAATCGAGATACAAGACCATCATTGGGAAGGTTCCGCATGATGGGGAAGAGAAGAGAGGTGTGGGCTTCGCCCACGGCTGTATCGGCCTACGGCCTTAGTTTCGCTGCGCTTCGCTTGCGGAACCCGTAAGTGTAATAGGGAAGAATAACACGCTTTACCCTCCCTACCCATAAGGATTGACAACTGTATTACAAGGTTTATAATGAAATTATCGTTATGATAACATGGTGTCAGGAGAGATATGATAACAGAAACGAGTATTATTTTAGCAGTTTTAGGCTTTGTATTAGGGTCAATTCAATATCAGATTAGAATACGGCTACAAGATACGAAAGAAGATATTTTAAGAATGATGCGATATTATTCAGGAAGAGGTGGAGTAGATAGTTTGTCGCTTTCAGAGGCGATAAGAAATATGCGAAGCAAATTAAAGGAGTCGAATCTAAGCCGTGAGCAATCTAGAGAGTACAAAGAAAGTCTTGAAGAATATGATAGGATGAGTCTTTATCTTAAGGTAACAGGGATTTATGTCCCTTTCCCTTTTCCCGAGAAGATCGAGGTTCGGCCCGTGTATGACAAGTATCTTCATATATATCCTCCTGAGTTTTTGCTCATATATAGAGCATATAGTACAACGTGAAGTAGCGATGGTCTAAAAGTCATAATTCGTTAAACGTGAACAGTCCTAATCGACCATTGACCATTGACTATTGACCATTTTGCTTCTCCATG
>JBDRKO010000036.1:0-7763 GCA_043813915.1 Candidatus Omnitrophota bacterium | reverse complement strand
CGAGTCGAGAGATCTTTCTTGTGTTTAACCGGATTCCTCCACTCTTCTGCTTCGCTAAAGCTTCGCAGAAATCGGTCGGAATGACAAGGTAGCAACTCGTCCTTCTATCTCCACTCGTCATTGCAGCTCCCACTCCGTCATTGCGGGCGCCTGCCTGCCGGCAGGCAGGTAGCGAAGCAATCTCGTCCTTCGTCCCGCGTCCTTCTTCCTTCGTCTTTCTCAATGCTGTGCCCTGTGCTCTGTGCCCTATGCCATTATCGCCATCTATCTTCTTCCACATAACACTTAAAACTTACCACTTCTCTACCTTCTCGTGTCTATCTTCTGGTTACTGGCAACTGGTTTCTGGTTTCTTCTTATTATCCAATTCGCGAACCATATCCCAATACTTCGCCCATTTCAAAAAATGCACCCAGGCGAACAATACGGAAAAAATGAATCCGTGCATTCCTTCCTTGAACCCTTTTTTCTTTATATAGAATTTCCAGAACAGTTTAGCGGGTTTCACCTTAATATTGTATTTTACCTCTTTCTCGTCGATCCTGCCTCTTAGGTCATAAAGTTCTTTGGCCTCAAGTGAGGTATAACGGTTCTGTCTGGAAATTAGCTGAGACAGGTCGTCAAAAGGATAATGTTCCACTCCTACGTCCATTTTTCCGGTTTTCCCGTCAACAATGAGCTGATGATGGACCTTCCCGGCGTAATGAGCCCGTCCGCGCCTGAAAAGATGATAAGAATGATGATACCATCCTCCGTACCTCATAAAACGTCCCAGAAAAATATTCTTTCTTACGAACCCATACGCGGCGTGTTCATCATTACCGCTAAGCATCTTCATAAGCCGTTCCCTGAACTCCTCGGGCACTATCTCATCCGCGTCAAGCTGAAGTATCCAATCCCCGGTGCAATTATCGTTCCCGATATTTCTTTCGAGGCCGAAATCCCCTTCGAATTCGTGACGGATAACTTTAGCCCCGTATTTTTCGCATATTTCAGACGTGCGATCAGTACTCATGCCGTCGACCACAACAACTTCATCGACCCATTTCAAACTATCAAGGCACTTTGCTATCCTGCCTTCCTCGTTCTTAGCGATTATTACTACCGATAATCGTTCTCGCGCCATGTTCTCTCCTATTTTGCTTAAGTGGATTCACAGAGTCAAAATTCGTGACTCGTGATTCGTAAACCATATTGGGCACGTCATGCCGTGCCCCTACACTCTGTCTTCTGACTTCTCGCCTATACTCTATGCTCTGTGCCCTATGCGCTTTGCCATTATCGCCGTACATAACACATACCACATAACACTTAAAACTTAACACTTAACACTTTTTTTTCGTCCCTCTTCCTTCTTCCTTCGTCTTTCGTCTCCCCTGTTTAACCGCAAACCAGTCACCAGTTTCCAGTTACCTAGTCACCGGTGACTTGGTAACCTGGTTACTGGTGACCTTTTATTTCTCCTTCTCCATCATTTCTCTATACTTAAGATAGCTCACAAGCTGATACATCCCGCTGAATATAGCGACGGTCCATCCGTATATACCGTCCTTATACGCTTTTTTCCTGATCAAACGTCTGTAAAAGCATCTGTCCAGCGCTCTCCAAAGCGCCCGGCCGAAACTCATCTTTCTGCCGGTTAGAACCCATTTTCTTGCTTCAAGCGAGGTATGGTTGTTCAAGCTCTTCAGATAATCCGTTATATCTCTGTGGGAATAATGTATAAGGTCCCTTTTCAGATGGCCGCAATCCCCCTCCAAAAAAGCCCGGGGGTGCACCTCGGCTTCCTCGTATTTGAACTCGTTTTTAAGGAACAACCTTGTTTGCGGAGCGGGATATTCTCCTCCGAATTTAAGCCAGTGATCCCCTATGTAATTTCTGCGCGGTATGGTATACGCTTTGAACTCGGCCCCTTTATCCAAAAGCCGCTTGACCTCTTCCGCGAGTTCCGGAGTTATCCTTTCGTCCGCATCCACGCTAAGCACCCAATCATTCGACGCCTGGGAATACGACCAGTTACGGTGCCTACCCTCGTTCTCCATCTTACGCACGAAGATCTTATCCGTATATTTCTTTGATATTTCGCGCGTGGAATCGGTACTTTCATCGTCCACAACGATGAGTTCATCCGCCCATGCCGCGGTTTCGAGACATTGGGCGATATTATCCTGCTCGTTCTTGGTTATGACCACTACGGTCACGGGCACTTTGGTCATTTAAGCTCCTTAATTTTCATGAAGTGAAAATTAACCCTGAAAATGCAACGAATAGGCGCATTTGAAGGGTCTAGTTTAGCATACCGTAATTCGTGATTCGTAAATCGTAATTCGTAAAACGTTCCCCACCCTGTCATCTCGAGCGAGTGTAACGAGTCGAGAGATCTTTCTTGTGTTTAACCAGATTCCTCCACTCTTCTGCTTCGCTAAAGCTTCGCAGAAATCGGTCGGAATGACAAGGAAGCAATCTCGTCCTTCGCCTGCCCCCGCGTTTAGATTTCGAAGAAATCTGCGGGGGTAATTCGTATAGAGTATAGCGAATGTCGTATAGCGTGAATCGTCCCCACCCTGTCATCTCGAGCGAGTGTAACGAGCCGAGGGATCTTTCTTGTGTTTAACCAGATTCCTCCACTCTTCTGCTTCGCTAAAGCTTCGCAGAAATCGATCGGAATGACAAGAAAACAGCTCGTCCTTCTCCTACCCCCGCAGATTTCGAAGAAATCTGCGGGGGTGACTTGTAAACCATATCGGGCACGTCATGCCGTGCCCCTACACTCTGACTTCTGAATTCTCATATCTACCCATCAGAAGAACTGATATCCGTTCTCTTTACATGTATGGCATATAATGTTACCGTCTGACCCTGATCCCACGATTATCTTGCGCGCTTTAATATACGCCGGCCCGTTCCATATTTCCTCGAAACTTTGTTCCAAAATATTCCCCATCTTATAACGTTCGCAGTCATACACCGATCCGCAGGTAACGACATCTCCGTTCCAGTTTATGGTCACTGTTCTCCATGGTTTTTCGCATGTTCTCTTACCCGCGGAAAGGTCGATATACATATTATATTCGTTCGATTCGGGTATCCACTCCCGGTCACGGTCCACCGAATCCTCGACCTTTTCGAATATCTCTTTCCCGCAATCCACTCTCATACCGCTGGCTTCAAAATCTATTCCCATTTCCGAAGCTTTCTGCCTGGCTTTTTCTACTTCGGATTCGTTATGTTTAAAAACAAGATATTTCCATATGATCCTAGGTTCGTTCTTACCCAAAGACCGTTTTTTCCCTATCAGTTTCCCTACATTTCCCATTACCGTCGATAGGTCCCCGCCTATCCGGTATTTGCTGTAAATATCCTGAGTGGCTCCGTCACAGGACACTTTTATTACGTCAACGCCGTTACGGACTATCAGATCTATCTGTTCATCGCTCATAACATTGAGATTGCTGTCTATAAATATCCTTACGGACGGTTTTTTCTTTTTAGCGTATTCCACCATTTTACCTATGTCACGGTTCAGGAACGGTTCCCCCCAATTAAAAAGATCCAGTGTCTTCACAAATGGCTTTATCCTGTCAAATACCGTTTTAAATGTCTCTAATGTCATAAAGCCTTTCTTGACCGAACTATTCTTTTCGCTATTCGTGGGACATAGAGGACAGCACAGATTACAGATATTGCCCGTTTCTATGGATATCTTTGAGGGCAAATAGTACAGTTTTCCGGGTTTCTTCTTCTGCGCGGACTTGAATATACTATTCAGTAACGGGATATACATGTGTATTCCTCTTTATCGTAATTTGTAAGTCGTGATTTGTAAAACATCCCCACCCTGTCATCCCGAGCGAGTGTAACGAGCCGAGGGATCTTTCTTGTGTTTAACCAGATTCCTCCACTCTTCTGCTTCGCTAAAGCTTCGCAGAAATCGGTCGGAATGACAAGAAAACAGCTCGTCCTTCTCCTACCCCCGCAGATTTCGAAGAAATCTGCGGGGGTGATTTGTGAACCATATAGGGCACGTCATGCCGTGCCCCTACACTCTGTCCTCTGTCCTCTGACTTCTATATCTCACGGCTTCACCTGATCCAATAATCCTAAACATGCTTCAGTGACCTGACCCGCGGATATACCATCCAGACATTCATTGTTATTTCCGCAATGCGGGAGCCTGAAACTGTTATAGCATGGCCTGCAGGAAAGGCTTTCCCCTTTGATCACAATATGGTCATCTGAGGCAGGATACGGGCCGTATACTTTTTCGTTTACGGGCCCAAAAACAGAAACTGTCCTGACGCCTAACGCTCCTGCCATATGCAAAGGGCCTCCGTCATTGCATACCACAAGGTCACAGGCATTCAAAAAGGCTATAAAGTCCGGTAAGATCATATTGTTGGAAGTTATAACCGGCTTCAGCTTCATTCTGCCCGTGATATTCCGGCACAGATCCGCTTCGTTCTTATCTCCCAATATAGCTACCGCGCTCCCTTTTTCCATAAGGGCATCAGCCACTTCGGCAAAGCTTTCGGCGTTCCATCTTTTTCTTGAAGCGTCATTTCCCCAGCTGGCCCCTCCTCCGGGAACTATTCCCACTAAAGGACCCGCCATCTCATCTACACCTTTTTCTCTTAAATGGGAGAGGACGATCTCCTGACTTATTTCATCCGAGAAAAGGGACATAGCTTTGACTGTGACGTCCGTTTTAAGATGTCTGAGACAATCCAGATAATACTCAACAACATGCTTGTCATTAAATCCGCTAAACGGTATCCTGTCCGTCAGAAAAACGCCTCTTTTTTTATAATCCAGGCCGACCCTTCTCTTTATACCCGCGAGTTTAAAGAAAAGACCCAGCTCCCGGGATAGAGTGAGATCAAACAGCACATCATACTCCTGCTCTTTTATCTCTTTAAAAAGATTATGTGTTGTCTTCAGGAACCGGATCTTAGACTCGTTCCACACCTGCGTGAAAAGATCTTTTTCATACACATATATATCATCGACTCCGGGCAGACGGTTAACTATATCCATCGTCCGAATATTGCAAACATAATCCACTTTAACGTCAGGGTCATTGCGTTTCAAATTGGCGATCATAGGAGAAGTAAAAAGAACGTCCCCTATGCCGAATATGTTAGCTATGAGTACTTTCTTCATTGCAGTTCGTGCCTCATATTTTACTACACGCTCCCGCGTGTAGTATCCTTTTACATTCCCCACACGGAAGTGTGGGGTCTCCTCCGATACCGGGGCTACCCCTCCCCCAATATCTTCTTCGCCGCACCGAACACCGCTTCTACGGTTACGGCATCCATACACTTATACCCCTCGGGACATTCAGCGTCGCGGCACACGCCGCATCCCGCATCCTCATGGAAAACAATATGCCCTTCACCCCACGGTCTCCACCTCACCGGTCCGACACCCGGGATATTACGTCCGAATATCGCTATAACGGGCGTTTTAAGCGCGGCCGCCATGTGCATAGGCCCCGTATCGTTACCGATAAAGACCCGGCTTCTCTTTAGCAGGACCGCTATTTCTCGAAGATCAAGCTCATAAGAAAAACTGACCGTATTGCCGTCCGCTTCCCTGGCAATGTCTCTAACTAGATCTTCTTCTCCCGAGCCTCCGGACACTACGGCTCTAAGACCCAATTCCTTTTCCATTCTTTGTATAAGCTCGGTGAATCTATTTTCAGGCCATCTCTTCGACGGATTACTGCTTCCGGGAAAAATGACAGCAAACGGCTCTTTCTCTGATATTCCCTTTTTCGCCAGTTTATCGGTCAAAGACCTCTCTTCTTTCTCGGATACGCTGAGAATCGGGCCTTCCGCTTTTTCTTCCACTCCCAAAAGCTTCAAAAGGTCATACGCGTATTCGATCTCGTGTTTTAGCCCTTCATCCCTTTTATCCGCTATCTTGCTTGTCAGTAAAAACCCCCATTTTCTGTCATACCCCGCCCTTTCCGGAATACCCGCTAGATAACACGCCAAATGAAGCATCTTATGGGGATTCATTATCAAAGCCGAGTCAAAGCGCCCCTTTCGGAGAATGAAAGACAGCTTGATAGCCTTAAGTAAGACCGATCCCCCGCCAAGAGTATCGGTCTCTATAACACGCGCGATGTCCGTTCTTCCCTCAAGGAGAGGCGAGGAATAAACTGAGGTAACAAAAGATACCCGTAAATCCGGATATTTTTTCTTAAGCGCGCTAACGGCGACCGTTGAAAGAAGCACTTCCCCTATACGGTCGGTCCTGAGAATAACTATATTTTTAAGCGTGTTTTTTTTCTTCATTACAGGCCAGCGCATAGCAAAATCCTAAAAACAGATGGAAAAAGACCGCGAGGTTGACCGAATAGAAATGAGTATCTACCATGGCGTTTATCGAAAACCCCACAAGCCCGGTAAATATTCCTAAACTCAGGATCTTGGCTCTCCCGGGAGGCATGCTAGATACCCCTTTTATCACGCATATGAGCGTGCTTATCAGAAAAACGAGAAAGATCAGCGCTCCCGGTATCCCTATTTCCGATGCCATATGCAGATAACAATTATGTGAATACCTGACATCCGGATACTCCCCCGGCTTATACTTAGGGAAATTACGGCTGTAGGTATTAACGCCGAATCCCAGTATCGGATGCTCCTTTATCATGTTTATAGTTCCCTTCCACAGCATCAGACGTTCCCACGTAGTCCCGCTCTTAGTATCGGTAAGGCTAAAGATCCTCTCCTGTGCCGTATACGGCAGAAGTACGAACACCGATAACAGTAGCGCCAAAAAGAACGCAACCATACGTTTTGAACGCAAAGCACCCGTCACTAAGAACGCCGCGCAGAAAGACAGCCATGCTCCCCGTGACTTAGTAAAAAAAAGACTCAAAAGAGAAATGATCATTGGGATAAAAAACAGCATCTTAGATCTTATCTTTTCTCTTTCTGATATTACAAAAGAAAGGAATATCGCGCATACAACGAGCAGATATACACCGAAATCATTAGGATGTATAAAAGAAGAGGATGTCCTGCGCATATAATCAAGCGTAATAAGAGTCCTGTGCCGGATCAAACCTTCTCCTGTAAAATACTGGAAGAACCCGTTAGCGCTGATAACTATAGTAGTCCCCGTTAGAACATAAATGAACCTTTTAATAAAACCCTTTTTCCACGCGGTCGTTGCAACGGCGATAAATACCAAAGAATACTCCAGGACCTTAAATATGCCACGAAAACTTTCGCTGGGATATTCACTATTAAAACACGACAGTATTACCCACGCCCAAAGAACCAGTGTTATCCTGATCGGACCTAATTTAAGCCAGCTCAGGTCCTTTTCTATGACCTTCTTTGTTATCCATGAAATTATCAAAAGACTTGAAGCTATTTCCACAAGAGAAGTAGAAAAAGTAACCGCGGCGATAAGCGCGAGAAAACATGTTTCGATGACACGGTCGCATACTGTGATTATTCTTTGTTTGATCATGCTCCCCTTTCGAATATGATTAGCCGCAATTCGTGGACAGTAAACTGCTATTAGCATAGAGCACAGCGCACAGCGTCGAACCATCCAAAATCTGGTAACCGGTTTCTGGTAACTTTATTTAACGCTGTGCCCTATGCCCTATGCCATTATCGCCATACATTCCACATAACACTTACAACTTAACACTTAATACTTGTTTTATCTCGTCCTTCTATCTCCACCCGTCATTGCGCCTATCCACCTTAGCCTTAGCGAAAGCGGAACCCCCCCAT
>JBDRKO010000035.1:0-3690 GCA_043813915.1 Candidatus Omnitrophota bacterium | reverse complement strand
TTATGGAGGTGGACCGAACATAAGTTATAAATCCGAATTTGGATCGAAACCTCCGTGTTTCGACCGAGAAGCCAGAGAGGCGACAGAGTTATAGAGCATTAGTGACGTGTGCTCTGGCCAAGAAACTGATCACTGGTTACTTTAAAGAAGTTACGTTCACGGGCCGCGATATACGCTATATCTATATGCTATACTAAAATAGGGAAACGTCCCGAATTAAAAATAGGGAAACGTCCCGAATTAACACGTCCCGAATTAACAAAGAGAAGAGAAAGGAAGAAAGTTGATAATTAGAAAGATCCTATCCTATGTGCTTATCTCCGCCGTACTTTTCGGGAGTTTTTCTTGCCCGTCCGAGGCTAAAATGCTGACAGGGTCACTTCCGGAAGGAGAATGGGCGGAGCACAAAAGCACGCATTTCATCATATACTATTACCCAAGCATAGATGAGGATTATATCAAGGAATTTTCAGGCAAATGCGAAGAGTATTATGAAAAAATAACGGAACGGCTGGGGTTCAAGCGGGTCGATTTCTGGCTTTGGGAGGACCGGGCCAAGGTCTTTGTTTACAAAGACAGAGAAGGGTATCTGATGGGAACAGGAAGGTCCGCGTGGTCAGGGGCCTCGGTCTCGCTCAAAGAAAAATATATGAACACTTTTTACTTTGAGGGAGATTTTTTTGATGTTATACTACCTCATGAGCTGGCTCATATAATATTAAGAGAGTTTATAGGGATAAAGACCGTAGTGCCGTTATGGTTCGATGAAGGTGTCGCCGGGGCCAATGAGAAAGACAGCCTAGTGAGATATCTCATGGTCGCGAAAAGGATGGTGGCAAGGGAGGAATTTATACCTATAAACAATCTGGAATCTATATCCTACAGCAAGGTCATGGTTCCCAGGGTTTTTTATCCTACCGCGGCGGCCATAGTAATATTTCTATTCGAGAATAAAAAATGGGGAGGAGAGAAGTTTTTCGAGTTCTGCAGCGGACTCAGAGAGATGAAAAAGATACGCGGGGATACTTTTTATAAAGTGATGCGTAAAGTATACGGAATAGCTGATGCGGAGCAGCTGAACACAGAGCTTTTAAAATATCTTGAAGGACAAAAATACGAAGATATAGCCGCAAAACAGAATTTTGACGTTAATTGGTAGGGGCACAGCATGCCGTGCCCCTACGGTTTAAAAGTTCGTAGGGAAGCAATATCTCTTAGAAGTTGTTACCAGAAACCGGTTACCAGTTACCAGAAAAAGCAAGGCACTGGTTACAGGTAACAGGCAACTGGTTACTGTTAAGAAGGTGCCTATTTGCTAACGGAGAAACATGCGAGCCATAATACTTGACGGCAGGGATATAGAATACAGCGGTGAAGTTCACCAAGCGATACTTCCGGGCCGTGACGGAGAGTTTTCGGTGCTTGATTTCCATCAGCCGTTCCTTTATCGTCTTAGGAAAGGGATAATAAAAATACAAGAGACAGAGAAGAACGAGGAAGAAAAGATAGTAGCGATAAGAGATGGTCTTGCGAGGTTCAGGGATAACGAGCTTTTGGTGATGAAGGAGAAATGAGGGTAGAAGTCAGAAGTTGTAATCTATTAAACTGTCACCCGAAGCGGCAAGTGTTCCGGACTCAGACAGTCCTCCCCCCGCTGCTTCGCTTTGCGAAGCAAAGCGACGGGTGTGCGGAACTCGCCGTGAACACCCGCCCCTTCGGGTGACAAAGTTATTTACGTAACCCTGCATCTACGGGGGATGGCGGGGAAGAACTCGGAAGATTGTGGCATGCAGTCCGCTAAAGCGGACTGAGACGAGAGGCGCCGAGGACGCTGCCATGCCTAACGGCAGGTAAACCGGCAGGCAGGCTCTGTGCGCTATGCGATTATATACTCTATACTGTTCACGGTAGGCAATTACGATTAGAGCATCAGTCAGTTCAAAGCTGTGCTCTATGCGCTGTGCGCTATGCGATTATATACGCTATACTCTATACGATATGCGAAACAATAAACCCTATACAGGAACATTATGAATAATCAGTTAACCGTCATATTTATAATGCTGATAAGTACTTTAGGGCCGTCCATAGTTATCGCTATGGTTGGATACGCGTCGGTACAGGGGCTTTCAAGAAACCCGTCAGCGTCCCCTAAGATACTTATAGCCATGATACTGGCTTTTATTTTTGCCGAAGCGATCGCGGTCATATCTCTTCTGACCGTGTTCAATCTGCTGGGGTAGGAGCGGGGGCAGGGAGAAAAAGTCACCAGTTTCCAGGTCACCAGTCACCGGAGACTAGGCAATTGGAGAACGAGGTCAGAGGACAGAGAGACGAAGGACGATAAAGAAGTGTTAAGTGGGAAGTATTAAGTGAGAATGGTTCTAAAAGTTAAAAAGTTGTCATTCCGAGCGAATGACCGTAGGGAATGAGTCGAGGAATCTCGAAAGGAAGATCCCTCGGCTCGTTACCTGCCTGCCGGTAGGCAGGCACTCGCTCGGGATGACAGAGGTGAGTAGGCTCGCGGCATGACGTGCCCGTACGGTTAAAAAGTTTCCGCCCGAGGCGGACCAGCCTCTGGCTGGCGTAGTTCGTAGTTAAGCAATCTCTTGCGAGTTAAGAATTAAGCTGTGCCTGCCTGCCGGTAGGCAGGCGCTATGCTCTATGCACTATGCTAATTGTTACTGGTTACTGGTTACTTTGAAGAAGTTACGTTCATGGGTCGCGATATACGCTATACTCTATACGATATACAAACCCTAATTGGAGGAAAATATGCCGTCTTCATTGATAGTTTCTTTTGTTGTCCTGCAGATAGCCACGGTAACGGCTATAGTCCTGTTTCTCAGAATGCTGCTCCATAAACAGCTGGAGATAGGGCTGAGCCGTATAAAAAAAATGGACAAAGAGAATCTAGAAAAAGAGGTTCTGCTGAACGATAAGATCCAGAAACTGAACGAAGAATATGATAAACGGCTGGGAGACGCGGAAAGGCAGGCCGACGGGATAATCAATATGGCTAAAGAAGACGCCAAGAAGGTCCGCGATGAAGAGAGAGGGAAAGCGAAAGAAGAAGCGAAAAAGATCATATCCAGCGCTTTGGACGAAAGGGACAGGGTAGCGCGACAGACGAAAAATGAGATATCACGTAAGGCCGTGGATTTTTCGGTCAGGATACTGAAGAAAATGTTATCCGAAGAAGAACTAAAAAGTATAAGAACCAGCTCCGCTAGGGAGACGATGGATATAATGATGTCTTCCGGTGATATGGATGAGCTTCTGGGCAAAGAAAATGATATGGAAATAATAACGGCGGATGAATTGACTGCTAAAGATAGGGAATATATACTCGCTTCTGTGGGAGAACGTTTCGGCAAAGATAAGAAAGCTGAATTTTCGGTAAATAAGGAGATCCTGGGCGGACTAGTAATAAAGATCGGGGAAAGTATTATAGACGGAGGACTCGAAATGAGAATAATCAAGGCAGCGAAGGAGCTTAAGGAAGAAATTTAAGTGTTAAGTTTTAAGTGGTAAGTATTAAGTGAGAACAGTTTAAAAAGTTAAAAGGTTTAAATAGCATAGAGCACAGAGCACAGGAATAAGATAAGCGAGATCCCCCTAAATCCATCCGGGATAGATCTTATCCCGGATGGATTTAGGGGGAAGAGAGAAGATAGAGAAACGAAGGAC
>JBDRKO010000034.1:0-21082 GCA_043813915.1 Candidatus Omnitrophota bacterium | reverse complement strand
GACGGTAGATTCAAATTACTAGTGCAACACTTCCGCGAATTTTTCATGAGGCGTACGCCACCCCAAAGTTTTTCTTGGACGATCGTTTAATTCATCCTGAACTTCTTTAAGAGTTTTTTCTTTTATACCGTTAAAATCTGTTCCTTTTGGAAAATATTGTCTTATAAGCGCGTTTGTATTTTCATTGCTACCACGTTCCCACGGAGAACGCGGATGTGCAAAATACACCGTTATGTCTGTTTCCTTAGTAAAAAGTTTATGTTGAGCCATTTCTTGACCTTGATCATACGTTAATGTTTTCTTCAATCCTTTGGGTATTTTGCTGAATTCTTTTGCAAAAGCTTTTCTTGCGGTCATTGAATCCTGATTATTCATTTTAACAATGAACGTCATTCGGGTTGTTCGTTCAACAAGAGTGCCAATACAGGATTGATTACGTCTGCCAACAATTAAATCGCCTTCCCAGTGTCCGGGAATGATCCTATCAGCAATCTCTTTCGGACGTTCTTCTATGCTGAGGTAATCCTGTATTGTTCCGCATCCTACCCGATTATAGCCTTTTCTGCGCCTGTATTTATGGTTTCTTCTCAAGCAAGATATAAGTTTGCTTTTAAGCTTCCCCTTGGGAAGCACATAGATGTACGAATAAATAGTTTCGTGAGAGATACGCATGTCCATATTCTCAGGATACAAAAATTTCAGCCTTTTGGCAATCTGTTCCGGTGACCAGAACTTCTTCAAATAATAAAGAACAATTTCGCGCAAAGCTTTATTGTTATCGAGTTTATGGTTACCGCGCAACTTATGACGTCTTTTGATCGCTCTTTGATGCGCAAAAATAGCACGGTACAAGATAAGATCTACTACAGATCGCCTTATTTCACGAGATATGGAACTAGTGGATCTACCAAGAATATTTGAGATTTTTCGCAGGCTATAGCCTGCTGCTAGTAAACGGCTAATCTCTTCCCGTTCGGGCAACGTCAACCTAACGTATTTATTCATAAGCAACTCCTCTTATCTGCCATTATAGCAGAACAAGGGTGTTGCAATAGCTACTTGAACCTAAGGACGCTTTATTTAACCAAAACATTCATAGCCACTTACGCAACAAAAAATCCTTAGGGACGTTTTCTGTTTTCAGCATCCACGCTTGAGTTTGGTTCACGTTCTAATCTCTTCATTCGCAAACATAACACTTACCACTTAAAACTTAACACTTCTTTCTCGTCCCTCGTCCTTCGTCTCACGTCCTTCGTCCCACGTCCTTCGCCCTTCGTTTCTCTGCCCCCTAATGAACCCCATCGTCGCAGGGTTCGTCGTCATCTTTTAATCTGTCATGTTCTGCGGTCACGGAACTTTGGCAATTAGGCATCTTTGAGAAGTCCTGCTTTTCTTGCGGGCGGTTTTCTTTGTTCGGGTTGGTTTCAAATTGCTCTACTACACTTTCATGATCTTTTTGGTTCAGCTTTATATCAAACTCTTCACCCTCTTTTAGCATGTCGTCCTTTTCTTTTTCCGTGAAATAATCCATGCAGGGTATAAAAAAATGTTTGTCTTCTTTCTCTATATGCTTAGGATAGAACTCAATAAGTATCTGAACATTTTCTACTATATCCTTTAAGGCGTCTTTATCTCCTCCGGCATAGCGTTCTTTGGCATCCACTACCCTTTTAACGGTATTTCTTCCGACAACATGCTCTTTTATCAACTCATCCATGATTGTTCTGTGTTCTGCCGAAAGTTCCTTCTTATCTAACTTCCCGAAAAGTATGTCTTCTTCTTTCCCGTGATGCCTTTTATCCGCATAATTCTTAATAAAATCTACCGTTACGTCTATAAAGGGTATATCCGCCTTGTTCTCTTTCTTCATTAGTTCTAACCTTTGATCCACTATGTTAAGCATCCGCTCTATTAACCTGTGTTCTTTCATTAATGGTCCTATCGGCATCATATCAGCTTATCTCCTTCTTGAAATACAAGGTTAAGGGGACGGGGCAAATCGCAATCCCCAGCTTGTCCCAGATTTGATCTCTGGCCTGTCCCTGTTGTACCGTTTGCTAATTTAGGAAATATCGGGCACGGCATGCCGTGCCCCTACTCTGTGCCCTATGCTCTATGCTCTGTGCTCTATTCCCTCACACTCACCAAATACCATCTACTATATACCAAATACCATATACCACCTAATATCCCGCAAACGCTTCCATAACGATATTTTCATCAGCAAGATTCAGGGTTTCGGTAAGCATCTTTTTCATAGCGGTATTAAAACTCGGCGGGCCTGATACATAGAACCTGCATTCAGCATAGTCAGCTCGGTACTTTTTTATCATATCGGCAGTGATATAACCCGTCTCGAAAGTTCCGCTAGGCGGCTGCGCATCTTTTTCTTCAGTAAGAGCGTACACCACGTTGAACTTGTTAAGTTTACCGGTAAGCGCATCGATCTCGGTTTTGAACGTTATACCGTCTTTGGTCTTGTTGGAATAGAATAACGTTATCTCAGGTTGTGTCTCGCTCCCGGTTAACCCTTCTATCATACTTTTTACGGGGGTTATACCTATCCCGCCGGCAAGAAAACACAGTTTGTTCTTGGTTTCGTTTTCCAGGCAGAACGTACCTAGAGGTCCGTTCAACCCTACTTCATCACCGGGTTTCAGAGCGTCCAGAGCGTTCTTGTAATTTGAACCCGACATCCTGGTAGTTATACGTATGTTTTCGCCGCCGGGCGCATCAATGAACGAGAACGGTTTAGCGAACGGTTTACCATCCTTACCCAGATCGAACACCGCGTACTGTCCCGCTTTGTACACGAACGGTTCTAACGGTTTGAACGTAAACGTATTAACATTCAACACTTCAGTTTTCTTCTCCACGAACCGCGCTTTTATCTTCATATGTCCCTTTCAGCGTACCTTTTGTACCGTTCGCGAATTTAGCTTTGCAAGTGTCCCCTATGACAAAAAGACGTTTCCCCCTTTCAATCCATCCGGGATAAGATCTATCCCGGATAGATCTTGGGGACACATCTAACCTGGCAGAATCTAACCAGGTTAGACTATTCTTATAAACCCAACAAACCCCACAAACTCTATTCCCCATATATGGCCGCGATTATCAATCCTACCAAGGGAGTCTTAATTAAACCCATGATGGTCAGATAAATAACAACAGTAGTAGACATTGTCATAAATGAATATGTGGCAAGCATGCCCGGTAAGATCCCTACTGCCCACACACCTAAACCGAAAACAAGGCCTTTCGCAAGTTTATTTTTCCCGGGGATACCCTTGTTGATAAGCGCGTAGATAAAAACAAGGATCATGCTCAATATGAAACTGCCTATAAAGAACTCGATACCCGGTGGTCCTTCCATAGGTTTCCATATATTGGTCGGTTCCAATTTATAGACCCAGCTGAAAATGCCTCCGCAAGTTACCATGCCCACGATCGCGTTGAAAATACTCACTACGATACCCGCAACCAGTATTTTACCCATCTTCTTCTGACAACCTCCTTTTATTGTTGTTTCACGAGACATTAGCATCTAAAACAAAAACGTTTCCCCTTTTCAATCCATCCGGGATAAATCCTATCCGGGATAAGATCTATCCCGGATGGATCTTGGGGACAAAAAAAAGGCGGTCTATCCGATTCCCGGGAAAGATCGCCTTATTCAAGATATATGTCTGTTTTTAATGCCACCCGCGCACCCCTTTGTAGCGTAGGGATATTCTAACTCTAAATCCGTATATTTACAAGAAATTGCAAATATGGGAGAAACCGGGAACCGTCCCCTATTTGTGGAAACGATATACGCTATCCCTTCTAAACCCTCCAAAACCTGATCCCATTCACCGGCTATGCTGACACTTTCTTCAGCTCCCTGGTCTTTTCCGATCTCATGATATATACTTATTAATACCTATTCGGTCTTATACTTTTTATCGCGTAAAAAGGAGGAAAGAAATGAAAAGATCGTTCATTGCCCTTATCATGACCGCGTTTGTTCTCTCTTCGACCGCTCATGCAGCTATTACGGACGCCGAAGACAGCGCTATTCATCTATTCGGCAAGCTGGAAAGTAATTTATGGGAATCTGCCGCCGCGGTCTTTTTCCACATTGCCGATCTGGCCCGCGAAGACGCTAAGATCGCTTTAAATGACTATAGGGAGGATATCGATACGATCGACCGGGTTTTAATAAAATTGCAGGCCCTACAATTAACGGACACCGAAAGACAGGGTCTCCTAGTTATTGCCGATTCATTCAGAAACATACAGATCCTAGGTGATGAGTTAATAAATGCGGATATCTCAGCTGAGTTATCCGCTCCTGTAAATAATTCTAAAATGCATAATTACTGGATGGCGATCGAATCGCTGGATAATTTGATCGATGAAGAAATTCTTCTTCTTGCCGGCGACCATTGATGACCTGTTATATAGCGCTGATCAAGTTCTACTTCTGATAAAAAAGCCCCGTTCATGGGGCTTTTTTATCAGAAGTAGAGTTCTCTTATTTACTTCCCGTTCTTCCCCGTAAGTATCTTTACCAGAAGAACACCGGAAGCTATGAAGGTCAAAGCTTCGAAATGCGACAAAATGCTTGTTTGGATATAATCGGATACGATAAGAGCCAGAACACCTATCATATAACAGATAATAAAGACCGGCTGTATCCGGTTATTACCTTTAAAAGAATATCCTAGCTGAATGAACCACGCGGCCATAATCAATAACAGTCCCGTTGTAGCAAGATTGATACCCATATTTACCTCCTGGTTTTTGTATACCCGTGACTCGTGATCCGTGAACCGTGAAATATCGGGCACGGCATGCCGTGCCCCTACGCTCTGACGTCTGGCTTCGGGCGGTTCACGAACCGCCCCTACTCATATCTTACGGCTATCATACGCCCAATGTAATAATGCCTGACGTTGTTTGGGTCTGCACAACATATCTTTTTTATCACAGTTATGTTCTATCTGCGCGATATGTCTTACCATAGCTCTCCATCTGCCGATCTGCCGATCGTCTTCTATCGGTAACCTGCGTCCCATATAGTACCGGCAGTACCATTGGAACCATCCTCGCGGATCCTGATAGTATATCCATCCTTTTTTTGACCAGTAGCTTAACGGTTTACTGGCATTGATCCCGAAATAGTTCAGGGTTGGATCGTGTTTTTCAGTACATAATTTAGCGTCTTTATACCAATCCGAAGGGAACTCGTTACCGCAGTCTGTCATATATTTTCCGCCAAAAACGCCTAGTTTTAACATCTGTTTAGGTGTAAGTTGGGGTTTGAACACGGGATCGAAATTTTTGCCCGCGGGTTCGGTCAGTACGTACCTGTACTTTTTCTGCATTTTATCATTAACTATTACCGTTTTCTTTTTCACAGCCCCAGCGCTTCTTTATAATATTTATTGATCTCGTGTTCGTCTTTACCGGATATCTTTTTACCGGCGGCGGAAACTGTCTTCCCGTTCTTCTTCTTAGGTTTCTTTTTGAGAAAAGACGGACTCTCTACCCGTGCACCGTGGACCCTGCATCCGTTAACTACTCTACCGTCCGCGGAAACGACAACGATCTCGGTTGTCTTTGAAGCTCTCCGGACGATCGATATTATTCTGTCGTCCGCTTCTTCTCTCGACCCCGTAAAAACGCAGTCTACACCGCAAAGTCCCGTCTTTTCGGGATTGAACACACCGTCCTGGCCGTCATAGACTATACATACCTTCCATTTGAACCCGTTCTCGCGTTTCCAATCGACCATTAAGTTAAGAAGCGCTTTTCTAGCGTCACGAAGACCGTGTCTCAGTTTCGCCGAAAGTTCCGGGAGTTCATGGATAACGTTATACGCGTCTAATATGATAGTTTTCATGGGTTATCAGTTTAATGGTTCAATGGTTTTTTCCTCGAACCGTAGGGGCACGGCATGCCGTGCCCCTACATTCTGACGTCTGACTTCTGTCCCCGGGAGGATGGACAAACGGTATAAAACCGGCTATTTATAATGAACCGTGCCCATACCATTCTTGACGCTACTTATATCTTCGTTCAGTGCTTTTTCGAGTTCCGTGGTAAGCGGAGTATAACTGGTAATATCTCCGTCGTTATCTTTTACCGTTACATAGACCTTTTCGTTCTTCTCCGGTTCGTAGTATAAGGTCGGTCCGAGCATAGGCGGGCCCTCAAACCATCTTTTATTCACGGAACTGCATGTTCCCGTGAATGTTTCGGGAGCTTTTTCGGGACCGTAGGACTTAATAAGAGAGAACGTTACCTTTTTATGATCGACCGCGTTGCGGTGAGAAATGACCTTTACGGACCTTACGACCGCCGTTGCTTTTATTTTGGAATCTTCGATATACTGCGCGTAGTATTGAGGAGGCAGAACGGCAAAGGCTTCGGCTGTTAACGCACATAAGAACAGTGTTAATGTAAGGACCTTTATTTTCATAGTTTTTCGTAAAGGTATTTACCGGACGCGAGATCGTATATCTCGAACCCGGTACCGTCGTCCGTGAACCTTATATAATGTTCCACATCGTAGGATAGGTTATTATCTATCTTTTTGTTCCAAAGAACGCTGCCTTCACCGCCAAACAGAACAAATTCCATACCGGTCCCGTTTTTCTCACGCGTAGCGATAAGGACATGCTTCCCGTCTTTGGCTATTCTTATATCCACTATATCCGGTAAACCCGCCGCTTTTTCCCATACGAGCTCTCCGGACGCCGAGGCGAACAATGTTACGGTCGCGTTCTCTTTACCGTTCCCTCCTATAGCCAGATATTTACCGTCAGGCGAGATACCGGTCGCTCGGACCCACCGAAGTGTTTCCGCGCTCATCGATAGACCTTTGAAATAGATCTTTTTTACAAGATCGCCTTCTTTATTATAAACGGCCACACCGCTTGATCCTCCCTCGTCACGCCATCCCCATAACGGAAGAGCGATCGTTTCGCCGTTATCGGAAACCGACGCGGCTCCGGGTTCATCCATCATAGGCTTACTCCACAGCTCCTGACCATCCTCTTTTAAGCTCCATGACGGCAAACCATCGCCGTATATGATCGACACTTCGTATCTCCCGTTATCTGAAGTATAGACGTCAACACTGCCCGGTTCGACAGGCATCAATTCAGCCGTCGCCGTCCAAACGCCTGCCGACAATAACAGGACAATTATCATCATCCGAGAAACGAATTTCATATACGCTCCTTCACTTTGATCTCTTTTTGCCGAACACATATTTTATCAGTATTACTACGCCGGCTATCCCGGCGATAAGCACGCCTATGACAATAAGTTCAGGTAATCCTATCATTGTTCCCTCCTGTTAATATTCTTCGTCCACCGGGACCGCTGTCGGCTCCGGTATTTCGGGACCTTCGACTTCGACAAAATCTATATCCATACCGGAACGGCGCCCGTCACTGCCGTCAAAAGTCGTGCCGGTATTGCTCATTCCCTGGAGCTGGTCCATCGCGTCGCCGGCCGAAGCGAACGGGCATACCGCGGATGACAAAAGGACCGTTATGCCGAATAAAACCGCTATTATGATCTTCATAGAACTTCTCCTTTTTTTACTACTCAACGATCTTAAAAGTATCCGCGATCCCCTGAAAAATAAGCAGATATTCCTCATACGCGCTGCTCGGCGCGGAATATTCCAGGACGAAAAAACCTTTACGGTCCTTGCCAAGCAGAACATAGAACTTCGTTTTGACCATTACCCATGTATCGTCTTTTGATCCGGGATGAAGATACTGTTTTCTTTCATGCTCAAAAGTCAACGCGTCTTTACCGTTAAGCTCTGCCTTTTCGGCCACGGCGATGACTTCATCAAAAATATCCGTAGTGTTCCTGTTCACAAAATCCTCATAACCGTCAAAATCATCGTTCCCGTCACCGTAATATGAAATGTATATCAAGACCGGAACCTCTTCCGCGGCAGGCCCGTTAAAACTTATAAGATACGTTCTTTCGTCGCCATAATCCGGGTCGTTATCTACCCGGCTCCATCCTTCCGGAGTAGGACATACAAAATATCCGCCTTCTATGCCTAGCTTTTCCGCTAACGGTTCCGCTGAAAGACCAAGACCGGCCGGAAATACCGCGTATAGGATCACCGCGATGAACATCATAAGACCATATCTTTTAAACGATATCTTTTTCACCTTTGCTCCGCCTTTAGTTAGATATTATCTCTCTACCCGGCCTGTTCCGCCGCATTCTTGACACGGTACTTTCCAGTTCTTTCCGCCCTGTCCGTTACACATAGTGCACGTTTCCTGACCGGTCCCGCCGCATCTGCCGCATATTTTATTACCGGTTCCGCTGCACTCGTTACAGGATTCCGTGACTTTTCCTCTTCCGTCACATGACCCGCATATTTCGTCGTTTACGCGGCCTGTACCGTAACATTCCCGGCATTGAACATCCATGGACCCGCTTCCCATGCACATACCGCATCGTTCGTTACCTGACCCGTTACATCTTATACACGAAACGTTACCGGTCCCGCCGCATTTTACGCAATCTTTCCACTCTTCTACCTGACCGTTTCCGGCGCAATTGCCGCAATTCACGGTTTCCGCCATTGCCGGACCAGCTTGGAAGAGACCTGCCGTTATCAGCACGGCCGCGGCGGACATCACTATGAATATTCTTCTCATTATTTTTTCTCCTTTTATTCGACCGCGCTCAAAACGCTCACCATTTTTCTTTCATTATCTCGGCTCTTTTGTTCCCGTATTCTTCCGCGGATATAAGTTTTTCTTCTTTAAGTTTTTCGAGTTCCCTCAATCTTGCCGTCACATCTCCCGTTCTCTCTTCGTTCTCATTTTTTATTTCACCTATCTGGAACTTGCCTTTTTTCATAAGACCAAGGACCTTCACGCTATGAATGATCATGGCGGCGCATCCCGCGATCCAGATCACCGCGAACATCGCGGCGAAAGGTCTTGCCTCACCTTCGGAGATAAAAACGAACGCTATACCTAAAGGCAGGAACAGCACCCCTATGACTATCTGGGATATGATCATAGTACGCATAGGCCGCGGCGGCGTGATATATAGTTTATCGGACATTTTGTCCCCCTCCCATTATTTCCCTACTGCACACAAAAACTTCAGCTGGAGTATTATACTATAAAGACTACTAGCCTACAATCGATCCTTTCTTTCGCGATAACAAGAGGTCCCGCCTCCTTCTTGCCGGGCTTATTACTGCAAATTATCTTGCTTTTCGCAAAGCCGGATGCAATAATATTGTCACTTTACTCAACTCAAAAAGGAGCATTTTATGCGAAGATCTATATTGATATTTACGGCCATTCTCATGTGTTCTTTTACCCTTTCTTCCCCTTCATTCGCTTACGATTATCAGGATAACGGGGAACCGATGTATAAAGCCTGCCCGACCTGTCTGGGAAGCGGCGAGATAAGATGCCGGACCTGTAACGGTATGGGTATACAAGACTGCGCTATCTGTCACGGATCGGGAACTGTTCAGTACCCGGATGATAACGGTAACTGGGTCACCGAAACATGTAACTCTTGCGGCGGATCAGGCACTCATACCTGTATGGACTGTAACGGTGATCCTTATGACCTTTGCCCGGATTGCGGCGGAGAAGGTTCGATCCCGTACTGATAAAGCGTCATCCCTTCCTGCCGGTATTATTCCGGGCAGGAAACACTTGGTCAAGGTATCATATGTTCAGGATCATCAAAAAGGTACTGATAAGAGAGACTCTGGTCTTAATACTAGCGGGATCTTCTCTGGCTTTTGTAAGTTTTTTGCCTTCCAGGCTAATGGAAATTTCATCCCTTCTCATCATAATAGCATACGCTGTCTATCTTATCACACGGCCTATACTATGGGCCTTCCGAACAAAACGCACGATATGAACTAACTGATCTTAAAGCTGGAAAATGGGGTTAGGACACCTTAATGGGCTTAAATCTGCAGCTTTTAAGAAAATCATGCCAATCTTTAAAGATCTGGGCGACTTCCCTGTCATAGTCGTTATCGGCTTCTTCGACTGAAAGCGACGGCAAAGGCATAGGGACGTCCCAGTATATAGCCAGGTTGAACACCAAAAACCCTGCTTCAAGCGGAACGATTACGAATTCATCATGGACAAAGACCTCCGGAATATATATCCCATGCTCGTCGGTGCTTCCGAACTGTTCATAATGCAGCTGAATATCCTTTGCTTCTTTTCCCGCTACGTTAGCGGTTCCCTCGGTTTTCTGAACTTTATAGAACAGCTTATTTATCTTATCTTCAAGATCTCCCGGATCAGAAAAATCCGTACCTTCTGTAATTCCGTAAAGCGTAACCTTGATCGAGACCATGAACCCTTTAGTGAGCTTGAAAGCGGGATCCTGGCTCAACCATCTCGAACGAGCTTTGACGTATTTCCATCCTTCCGGGACATCATACTCAATAATGTCCTCCGGAATAAGAACAATATCCGTCTTGTTCTCAATATCCGGTTTATCCGTACTTTTTTGCGAATAGGCCGGAGCGGCACCGGCTGCTAAAACGATCATCAAAGCAAATAAAAAATATGTTTTTTTAATGTTCATTTAAGATCATGGCTCAAAACGATCATCCATTTCAAATGTATGCTCTCTTCCGTCGGCCTTATCCTTCACATAAACCGTGTAGCCTCCATCGGCGATCGATATCACGGTAGCATCCACATCGTCTCCATATAGATATTCGTGATATGTTATCTCCTCTCCGCTTCTCTTTATGATATCCACATCGGAACTATCGGTATCATCATAGCCTTCCCATAGAGCAAAACAATTACCGGTGAACATAAATACCGTTAGGACCATCGAGATCAGAAAAGTTTTCATTCTACTCCTTTATTGTTGCATGATCATAACTTAAGAATGCGCTTCTTACAAAAGAAATAATGTCCCGCGATCGTGTTTACTTACCATAATACGACAACCCCTGCATAAGAAGATGTATCCCTATCGCCGCCAGGAAAAGGCATAAGATCTTGGATAGCACCAGGCATACCGCTTCCCCCAGGAACCGGTATACGGCATCGATATAATGAAGGATGCCCCAGGTAACCGCTAAAACTATCACAACAGAGACAGCAGCCGTTAAGAACCCGTATTCCGTAAAGGTAACAAGCACGGTCATCATGGCTCCCGGCCCGGCAAGCATCGGGCAGGCTATCGGAACGGCACCCAGATGATGCGCGTTCTTATTTTCCGGAGCTGTCACGCTTTTCGCGAGATATCCGAAAATAAGATGGTCTATAGCGATTATAAGGAGCAAAAGCCCCCCTGCCGCCATGAGATCATAAAGCTGGATCCGGAAAAACCAGTTAAGGACCCATTGGCCCGCGAATATAAAGACAAAAAGAATAGCTCCGGAGGTAAGTACGGCCGTTTTAAAAGTTTTCCGCGCGTCTTCCCGCGGCATATTACGCGTAAGCTGCAGAAATATCGGCGCGCTGCCTATAGGATTGACGATCGCAAAAAGTATAAGTACGGACTGCAACAGGACTTTGATATCCATGGTCCTCCTTTTTTCAAAATAGATACAACGCTTTATATTGAATATTTAACGTCATTAAACCGCATGGTGAGTATTATACTCGTAAAGAAAGAAGGTGTTAAGTGATAAATATTTGTTCTGTAAAGCAGGATGGGTCATGATGTTAAATAGGACGTTTTTAGATCAGTTTAAACGGACTTACGTCCGATAAAAAAGCCGATCACAAACCCAACAAGCGTAACGAGCGGCAAAAGTATGATCCTGGACATACTTAATTCCCAAAATAAAAATCTAAGAGAAACAACCTGTGTGTTTTGGACCAAAACAATAAAAAACAAAATTCCCAGACTAGTTAAGATAATGTGCGTTGGTTTCATTCTAACCTCCTATTTTCAAACCTTAAGTAACATTATATCGTGATATAGATCGAAGTCACATCTATTTATAGTATTGCGCTCTATATAAATAAAGTTCCCACCGTAAACGCTTACATAACGGTTATTGTATTTCTAACTGTCGGACAAGAGATAACTGTGCTTTAAGCGAAAAAGAAAGATAGCGGATCAAAGAAGAAAAAGAAAAGGAAGAACGGCCGGTGCCGCTTTGACCGCAGCATTAGAAACCATGCCTACAGCACCGCTAGCAATGTTCGCTACGCCGCCCACAAGTTGAGAGATCGGACGCATGACGGCACAACCGTTAAGAAAGAGCAGAACCCCGATCAGAAGAATAGAAACGAAAAACATTTTCAAACTGTTCTTTCTGTCTTCTGTCTTCTGACACTCGGACACTTTGACTTCCTTCTAGCTTTCGGGCGCCTACTCATTCCTATGCATCCCTTTTTCCCCGATGAGAAGTTCCGGAGTGATCTTACCATGTTTGAGATATACCATGAGAGGATATGCTAGCCCCAGTACCGGCAGCGGATCTTTCCACGAAAAAAACTCATTGACCGCTCCGCGCTGCTCTTTTATGAGACCCGCAATGTCCTTTCCCCTTCCGGCGAAAAGGTCCTGGGCCATACGCGATGCCATGAGCACCGGGTTGATCGTGCGCACATCGCTTTTTTCAGGATGCGGCAGTTCAATACGTCCTTTGAGCGCAAGATCATACATCCATACGGGAAATACCCAGCCTGACGCTATAGATTGCGCGAGACCTCCCCAAAAACGCGGGTTGATCTCGATAAGCCACGGTTCGCCGGCTCCGTCCCACCTGAAATCTATCTGGCAAACACCGTTCCAGCCTAGATGTTCCAGCAGTTTGCGTCCGATCTTTTCAAGCGCATGCGCGTCCACAGTTTCGCGCAATGCTCCTACACCTTTACCTTTAGGAAAATCAACAACATTACGGTAAGTCATCGCTGCGCGGAACTCACCATGATCAAAAAGAAATGCCGAACAATGATCCGTTCCCCCGACGCATGCCTGGAGCATCGGGAACTGCCGTGGATCCGTGATCTTATACCGCAGGACCATCTCGTCAAATGTCTTGACCGCTTCATCATAACACGCCGCTTTGCGGATACCTAACGATCCCGAGCCGGCCGGGATTTTCACGAACGCCGGATACTCCATGTTGCGCGCTCCGGAATAGAACTCATCGGCGTTTCCGGAAACAACGGTCGAAGGAATGCGTATGCCGAACTTATTGCAATGCGCTGCAAGCTCCGCTTTATTCCGAACGAGTTCATACGCTTCTTTCGGCGGGAGCACCATTTTAACTAAACCTTCAAATCTGTCTTGACGGCAAAGGACCGGATAAATCTCGGTATACATCGGCATGAGCACAAGGTCTGTATCAACATCGGTGTGGGACTTGGCTATGTCAACTAATCTGTCGACAAACCCGTCGGGATCCGCAGCGGGATCAGGATAGACAAAATGTTCTTTGGAATACCGCGAAAAGTTAGCGGCCGCGCCGCGTTCGGTATCACCCGTAATAACGTAAATACCGTGTTTACCAAGACACCTCGTCGCCGCAAGTGCGATCCATGACCGCGCATATGTGAGTATACATTTTTGTTTACGCACGTCTTCCCCGTATGCTTTTCATGATCCTCCTATTGATCCTTACAAAAGCATACACTCCGCCATGGAAATAGACAAATTCGGAGAGAAGGAGCTAGAGGGATGGGACCAGAGGAAGTATTAGCATGCGGTTGAGATCGGCCTCTATGACCTATCTATCACGACTCTGCAAATAGCCCAGATGATAGAACAAATAGCATATACAACCCATGCATTATCGAACTCGGTTTTCTCTTCTTTCATACTTTTATGCGCGTCTGTCATTAATCTATTAACATCCACCGCGAACAGCACAACATTTTCTTCGTCGATAAGATAATATCCCAGTTTCTTTTCGCAATGAAGGCACACGTCCCAAGTATCATCGTATTCTCGATAACATTCTGGACATCTATGTTTAAATAACATCGAATACGTCCCTTTACTCTTCTCCATGAAAACCTCTTTGCGTCTATTCTCTCTCCTTGAACAAACAAAAAACCTCCGACCGGCAGAATCCCCCGATCGAAGGTTTTACTTATTTTCTCAGCCGCCGAAATTCCCTTTCAGGCTGATCCACCGTAGCCGAATAACTTTAGCTTAGTTTGTCGAAGGCGGAATGTCCAGGATTTAACCCTTCCTAACTCAGGACAATAATTTGTATAAACTAAGTCTACATCACAAGTTATAAAAAGTCAAGCCTACTTTTGTTATGGCTAAAATTCAGTAAAATTCGGGACGTTTCCCTGTTTAGAGGCTAGAGAGCATAGGGCAGAGGTCCGATTAAAAGAAGTGTCAACGGGTCAGAGTATCAGAGTGTCAGGACGAGAAGCCCCCGTCATTGCGCCTGTCCGCCGTAGCCTTGGCGAAGGCGGGAACCCCGAACACATGTGAGGGGTGAAACAATCTCTGTCGATTCGCGAATTACGGATCACGACTTTTGGACTTTCGACATTTCGACTTTTAGACTGTGGTGGCGATATACGCTATACTAAAATACAAACCCACAAACTCTACGCGCTGTGCCCTATGCTATTGATCATTCACTTCTCACTCGCCGCGCAAAATTAATCGTCCGATAATTCCTTTTCTTCAATCACAATAATTTCTTTTACCGGAGCGGGTTTTTCGGAAGGCACATCTTCCGATGCTCCGATAAGCTTGTCGGAAATACGTTCGCCGTTCTTAAAGATTATCTCTGATGCCGGTTGTCCGCTCTTATCGTATCCTACATAAATCCCGTCTTCTACTTTATCGTCTTTGATCAGGTATTCCTCCGAAAGCAGTCCGTTTTCGTGATAATACCTTGCCGGCCCGTTGGCTTTTCCGCCCAAATATGTGATTTCGGATTTTAGGGCTCCGTTGTCATAATAATCCTTTTCAATACTTTCGGCCAGTTCCTGTTCACAGAGACCTAATGGAGCTCTCAGTATAAGGATGCTTAAGGATATTAAGATCAGTTTAAATATTTTCTTCACGTGAACCTCCCTGTTAAAATCTGTTAAATAGATCATTCGGGGACATAAACCGTCCTCATATTTGTCTTAACTCTCTTAAAACAATCCTTCATGGCGTTTTCAGGACCGAAAGACTTACGCATATTCTCCCGTTCTTTTTGGCAGCAGTTCATTCCTCAATTTTGTCTTCCGGCAGATATGTCCCGGTCTTGGTCCGGTAGACCGAAAACGTTTTGAATTTACCGTCTTTATATTTGTAAATTTTAATATAACTGTCTTCACTGGGGTCATTTTCATTATCCCTGTTAATGATCTCTATGTCTTTCACCCCGTCGTCATCAACGTCTTTAATAACTATGGAAGGTCTGTCCGAGAAAAGATTATTCACTTCGGAAAGAGTCTTGCCGTCAAACGAGTATATACCAAGCCATTCGCTGTGTCCCCCCGTAGGATAAGATATTCCTATCAAAGGCTTATGCTCCGGGGAAATGACGATCTCCTCTAAAATACATTGATCTTTTGGGGCAAGGATGGCGCTATCCAGATCAAAAGTCCGTTTAGCCTTCTTGACCTGTAGAGTGAAATTCGTGAACATCTCAGGTATATCACGGTATAAAAGCGCGGCTTTTTCTTCTTGTCCGCACCCATCCAGGTCCGATACAAACTCATCCTTCAAAACATATTCACCGATATCCGCGGTTTCCGGTACGTCAGCCCGGGAGCTTTCCACGGGGGCGGCAAAAACGTAAGGACTAAAGCTTAATAGGACCAACAATATAAGATATTTTTTCATATTACTTATTCTCCTGCTCATGATCGTTTTTCCGCCAGGCGATCCCGGATGAATTATTATATCACTTTGTCCGTTATATTTGAAGGGTTTTAGAAATTACTTAGGACTCTTCCCCTTTTTTTATTCTGCAGGCTATATCTTTGGAGAAATCCGGCACCTCAACGGTCAGCTTACCATTAACCGCTTCGGTTTTTCCGCGCGAGATGACTTCTCCTTTAAAGGTATCCCACCATTGTATCGCATATCCGCCGTCTTCAATATCCGATAAATGAAAATACGTGTTCTTGATCGGCATGAGTTCTGCTTCTTCCTTCACCACATTCTGCCAGTTATATGCTTTATCCTGTATCCAAAAAAGCATATCCTTCCCCACAATGAGTCCGGCCATTCTCGCGTTAGCGACATCACTGCCTTTATGATCGGTAAGGACTATACGCTTTAAGCCGATCCAATCTTTTCCGGTGTTTGATATTTTTATGGTGTGCCTGCCTTTAGGGATCTTGATCTCTTCGGCTGTGCCGTAATAACACTGGTATATCTTTATCTTTTTCCCGTTTTCGATATCATCCCTTTGAAAACTGTTCTTCCACGGCCCTTCACCCGGTGGTCCAGCTTTAAAATCCTTTGATAAGACCTCCTCGCCGTCGACCGTTACAACAAGATGCGCTCCCTGCGAAACTATCCCGACATATATGATGAATTTCCCGTCAACAGGATAATCCGTGTGAATAACGGGCTCTACCCTGATCTTTTTCTTCGAACTTCCGTGCAGATAATGGTTAAGTACGCCGCCTGAAAGGTCGCCGTTCTTTTCTACGGTGAATTCGCTGTATGTCATATCTCCCCATATCTCTTTTCCGAAAATCGTAGCATCCGAATAAGTAATTTCTTCTCCCTCGGGAATTTTTTGCATAACAGGCGATGTTTCCGCAAAGACGACCTTCTTTGAGTTCCAGTCAACACCTTCGATAAAATCCCGGAATGAGCGGTAATTAAAATAAAGGTCGTTCTTGCGCATATACGTATCCCACCACCAGCCCATGGCGCCGCTGAATGACCCGGAAAGCGACGCGGCCCAGATACCGTTATGCAATGTAACGCCTTTTCCTTTCGGATCGCGTTTATCGTCGTTTTCGCCGCCGTCTATGCCGAACTCTTCTACGGATAAGGGTTTTCTGTACTTTTCCGCGAATATTCGGTTCGTTGAAATGACATATTCTATAATATCTTCCGCCATATTACCGTAAAGATGGCGCTGCACAAGATCTATTTCTTTTAACGACCATATCGTTGATTCATCAAAATTATTCGACCAAGGATAACCTAAACTTGTCGTAATAGCCTGGCCATGAGGGTTTATGGATCGAATATAGTTTGCCATTTCCTTTATCCATTCCTGAGGCGCATCCAATTCATTCCAAAACTCAAACGCGAGAATATTAGGTGAGTACCCCCAACGGGATACGATATATCTTATCCTTTTTCTGTATAACTTTTTGGCTTCCGGATCAGTGAAAAAATCCCACGGTTTTTCACAAGGCCCTCCATTGCGTTTATTATAAACATTTCTCGCCCAGGCCTCTTCGCCCCACCCGCCTTTTTCCGCCATAAGTGAACTATATGAATCGAGCACAAGTATGATGTATATTCCGTTCTCCCTTGCCGCTTCCAGTATCCTATCCAGCTCTTTACTGCCGTTCAGATCATATTTCCCGAGCTGATCAAACTCTATCTTAAGTGTCCATTCGTTATTGAGCCATACTCTTGATATATTGCACCCGTTTTTTTGAAGTTTTGAGAAATAATTTTCAAAAAGCGAAGCGCTATTATCGGCGGTCCAGCACACGTTATGTCCCAGCCCGAAAAAGGGTTTTCCTGAATCAAATACAAAATAACGATCGTTGTTCCCGCTCTTTCTCAAAAATCCGTCATTCAGACTGTCCACAACCTCAAAAGAAGAAATTTCCGATATCTGCGAAGATCCCTGCTTTTTTAGCTCAAGATAATAGGAATACCCTCCCGTTCTTACCGGGGTATACCGCACTTCGGCTGTTTTGCTTTTGCCGTTAAAAAAACCGGACATAATTATTTCGCGGCCGTCAGGATCGGTAATATGAGCGTTCAGTTCGATCTCCTCCGGATCATACGGGTCTTTAAAAGAGACGTTTACCTTCGCTTTCACAATGAACGGATCATACAGGGATATTACCGGATTTTCAGGCGAGATCTTTGTTATGACATCTTTTCCATGCGCCGCGTATGTGATCGATAAAACCATACAAAACAATAAAAGGACCGTTTTTGTTCTTAATTCAGCCACTTCTCTCCTCTGATATCTATCGTCCCCTAGAGCGTCTTGGGTATATAAAGATTTATGTTTTTGAAACTCATTTTATTTTTCGTTGCACCTTATCTAGAATTTCTTCAACAAAGTTTATATATTCCCTACATTCTTTACTAGTCACTTCTATGCCACCATCATATAAGTCTGAATTTCTCTTTGATCTCATTAGGTTCCCTAGAGCACTGATTCCGTCATCGGAAAGAAGTTCGGCAAGTTTTTCGATGATTTTGATATGATGTCCCCGTGCACTTTTAACCTTTCTTCCGTTGGAACTAATAAGTGTAATCCCTGCTTTCAAAAGTGCTGTATATGTGTAATTAAACTTCACATCCAGAAATTCATCTTTTTTTGCAATATCAATATCGCGCAAAGCATTCTTAAGGTTTTTATTAATCTGTTCTTTCGTAAAATTGAATTTTGCAAAATATTTATCATCAAATTTCATTATATCACCTTAATATTTTTTTCTTTAAAAACAGTTTCAATAAAAGGATCTTTTTCCTTTTTTCTTTTTTCAAATTCCTTCTTATCCATATTTACAACATTAATCTCTCTGCCGATTTCCTTCTGCAATTTGCTTATCTCTTTTTGTAAAGTCATAATTTTATGATCCCCGACTACTAATAAATCTATATCGCTATGTATCTCCATTGAGTCTTTAGCGTATGAACCAAATAGGTACATCTTTTCTATCCCATTTACTTTTTCAGTTAAGTTCCTTAGCTTGCTTTCAATGCCTATAGTCTTGAAAACTATTTTTCTGTATTCTTCATACAATGGATATGAGCGATTTATTGAATATATCTTTTGATTTCCTCTGATCTCACTTCCCAGGATCCCCTCTTCCTCGAGAACTTTAAGTTTTTTTACAAGATTTCTCTTATCCAAGTCTAATTTGCGCGATATTTCATTAACGAAAAGACTCTCTTCTGGATTGAGGAAAAAATAATTTAAAAGTACCTTTGTTATTTTAGACTTCATTGATATCATAGAGTGTCTCCCTTTACACCGATAAGTGTATCATATTACACCGATGTAGTCAAGGTCAGATGTAAAGAAATACATAAAAACGTAAGCCTATGAGAAATATCTAAAAAGTGGCTCGGGGTTTGCTTTTTTGAAGAAACGATTCCTTTAAGCTAATCCCTGCGAAGCCGAATAATATAAATTAGGTTGGCGAAGCAGGATTTGTTTTGGAAACGTGTCAATACGGACTATATCTCTTTAAACCTGTAATAGGCATTCCTCCCTTTGCCAACAAGTTCTATTAATCCCGCATCTATAAGTTTGAATATTTCCTTTAAAACAGCCTGTCGTGACACACTTAACATAATCTGTAATTCCTTATTGGTAATTTTACCTTTCTCCTTAACTCTTTCCAATATTTTTATTTGTTTAGAGGTTAACTCTATCTGCTCCAGACCCTTCCCCCTAGTTGAAATATCAAGTCGTGAAATTGTTTCTTTAACTCTATTTATTGAGAATAAAACCCCATCTGTAAAATATTCAAGCCATTCTGTTATATCCCCCTTGGCTTTTTGTACCGTTTTTAATGCATTATAATATGACGGTCTGTCCTCATCATAATAATCATCAATAGCAAAAAACCTTCTATGGTCAAAGCCACTTTTATATAGTATGAGTGCCGCCATTAGTCTGGCAGTTCTTCCATTGCCATCTATAAACGGATGTATCCTTGCAGTTTCATAATGAACGATCCCTGCAAGAAGAACTGGATTTACTTTTTGTGCTTTATCCGAATTGAGCCAGTCCATAAATTCTTCTACTAGCCGTGGTACATCTTTGGTATCAGGCGGCATATATTCAACTACTTGTTTAAAACCGGTACCATCAAATACTCTCCTGCCTACAAAAACTTGTTGTTTTCTAAGAAACCCTGCATTTTTATTATCTTTTAATGTGCCTTCTGTT
The DNA here is from genome assembly GCA_043813915.1 of Candidatus Omnitrophota bacterium. Lineage (GTDB taxonomy): Bacteria > Omnitrophota > Gorgyraeia > Tantalellales > Tantalellaceae > Aadella. The sequence goes on along the minus strand of JBDRKO010000034.1, from coordinate 996 downwards.
ATAGTCTTGTGAATCTTGAGAAAAAGTTGTTTACTTATCGTTCTTTTTTCAGCATATTCCGGTATTAAATCTATCGCTTTCAAGTAATTTATAACTTCTTTTTTGTCTTTCTGTGTAGCTACAACTTCCTTTCCCTCGGAAAGAGCTTCAACCTCTTCCAGGGTTAATTTATTGCCTTCAATACTCGTAGAAGAATGGGCATTATGTATGCGAGCCTCTTTTTGTAATTTCAGCTCCCATTTGGGGATAATCTGCGCCCTTTCGATAACTTCTCTTCCAGCTGTTATCTGAGCGATATTATCCAATATTTTCTCTGTAATAATATATTTTAGCTTAAACATGTTACTTAAAGTATATCAAATGACAACCTAAATGACAACCTAAATGACAACCTTTTTTATGTTATTTCAAGTTTAGGTTTTATTGACTATATTAGCATGAGCGTAGCGATGGCGAAGAGCAAACTCTTCTGGCTTAGCAGACATGTAAACAAGGGCTAACCGAGGCTCCTGTAAGTGTAACATAATACGGTGTGGGCACATAGGAGATTTGATAATATTCTGTGTATATAACTTGTTTATTGGAAGCGACTTATGAAATAGAGAAACACTGGCGGAGAGGGTCTTCTTCGCCCAATTATTTGTATATTATTTGGCTTCGAAGAACCATTTCTCTCCACCATCCTGCTTCGTCTTTTCTGCGTCTTCAAAAAAACAAACCCTGTGCTATAATACTCATATGTATACCGTTTATGTGCTGATAGTCTTCGTAGACCTTAGGTTCAAGTAGCTATTGCAACACTCTTGGATAGTCTTCGATATCTTCGTATAGTCTTCGTAGACGCTTTACTGATACCTTTTAAATTAAACGAGTTATGAAACAAATATTTATCTCTTAACTTATTTTTTAAAATAATTCGGAGAAAAATGCTTTTTTTTGTGTCTATAGTAGTAGGGGTTAAAACTGTTTCACACTAAAAAGGATGCTTTTATGCCA
>JBDRKO010000033.1:0-17354 GCA_043813915.1 Candidatus Omnitrophota bacterium | reverse complement strand
CCCCAATATCTCAACTGATTAGAATCCCAACCTGGTTAAAAAAGGGTGGATAAGGTTGACGGATCGTCAAAAGCATAATATTCCCCTTAAAAACCATCCGGGATAGTTCTATCCCGGATGGTTTTATCCCGGATGGTTTTTAAGGGAATTAATGTATTGGCAAAGAAAGGGCTTTAGCATATACTGAATCATTATGGCAAATAGCGGAAAGAAGGACATAAAAGGGCGTCTCAAAGTGCTTTTGTCTAACATAGATGAAGCAGAGAGGCTTAACCGTGACAATGAGAGCGTTAAAATAGCCGCCGTTGTTTCGGGCAATAAAGCCATATGCCGTAATTGGCAGGAAAGACTTAAAGATACCAGCGCGCATATTTTCAATAGCGACGGGAGCACGCTTGTTCTGTCCCTTGAAGAGAAGATAGGTAGAAAGGATAGAGAAGGGAATTTTTTAGGGACTCTCCTGGCGTATGAACTTATGAAAGAACGGGCCGAGGAAGAAAAGGTCGATCATTCCGGTGCGGTCTCTATCATAGGCATGCTTTTCGGAAGAGGCGAAAGGATCTCACCCGTAACCCAGGCATCAGGGTGCAGTAAACCATGTATAAAGGTCACTCCGGCCCGGTCCGGCCTTAAAGGGGAAAAGAGGGCTTTTACCGCGATAGAAGAAGCCCTGCTGTATTTTACCCCGGTAGCAAAATATCTGGAGAAAGGCGGATTCAAGGGAGCTTTGATCAAATGGGGGGACCAGACGGAAATAGCGTCCATAGACATTAAATCCCCGGCCGCGGGCGCTCCGCCTTTTACTGAACATGATATGATAAAATTCATATCCGTAATGGAGATCACCGAAGAGAAAGCGAAGCATAAGGAGTGGGTGGTTTTCGACGATAAGGGCAATATGACAGCGCAAGTGTCGCGGAACGAGAGAAGCGTCCTGGTCAAAGAACTGGATCAGTTAGGCGTCAAACCCGACGGACACGGAAGATATTACGCGGGGATAAGTTTGGGGCCGGTAGCCGTATCTTACGCGTTTCTGGACATAGCCTCGGGGATCTTCGCGGAAGAAATAGAGAAAGAAGGAGTATATTTCGATTTCGATCCTTATTTTTTAATGGCGTTAGCCATGGAAGACCGGCATGCGGATAAATGGGACGAAATAGCGGCAAGAGATAAAGCCCTTCAGCGTCTTTTGAAAATGGTCCCGGACTTTTTTGATAAGGTCCAGAATATAAAAAAAGTTTTTGCCGAAAGATACGGAAGACCACCGGGTTTCAAGGTCCTGGACCTGGGAAGCGACGTATACTGGGCCGATATCGGTCAGCACGGGACCATGCGTGAAAAGTATATGGCTCTCAGAGAAGACGGCCTTACCGGGGAAGTATCACGCCGTTTGGCGGGCATCTCGGGAAAAAAGGATAAAAACGGGAATATCATAGAAAACTCCTATATCAGCCCGGAAGTCGATATAGTGAATTCCGTGGTCGTCGGGACCCGCATAAACGGAAAGGGAACGGTTACCGGCAGCGTCCTTATAGACTCTTCTTTCAGAGACGTCTATATGGATTCCGCGTTCTCGGTCAGGAGCGCGCGGTCGGGAAGGACGGAAATTAAGCAAGATAGCGGCCTTTATGAATCCATAGGAACGGAAGATCTTATCCTGTCCGAAAAAGAACGTCATGTATCGGTGTTTACCGCTAACGGAAAAGAAGACATGAAAGTCTCCGAGGATACTGATCTCAGAGACCGCGAAAAAAATTACAATGTCCCAATAATGGGTAACAATAAGTCATTCCGGGCAATGTATGACGAGATGTTCGGAATAAGTATGGACGAGATCGAAAGGAGAAAAGGGCCGGTGCTGAACAGTATTGAAAGAATAATAGTTAAGAAAAAAGATGTAAAACCCCTGACGTTCGGAACAAGCGGATTAAGGGATAAGGTCGAGTTCATGACGGATAAAGAATGCTATATAAATTCCAAAGGGTTCATATCTTTCCTTAAGGAAAGAGGGGAAACGGACGGGTGCGGGAAAATAGCCATAGGCGGGGACCGTAGAGAAAGTACTCCGCGGATAATAGCGTCCGTAATAAGGGCCGTAATGGACAGCGGGTTAAAGCCCGTTTATTGCGGCCGGGTCCCAAGCCCCACGCTCGCGTTCTACGCCATGCGGGAAAGCATGCCTAGCATAATGGTCACGGGAAGCCATATTCCCGAGGACCGTAACGGTATAAAATTCACAAAAAAAAGCGGAGAAGTGCTTAAAAGCGATGAAGAGGATATTCTCAGGAACGTAGCGTCATTAAGAAAAGAAGAATACGCAAAGAAAGATAAAGACAGCCTGTTCGACGGGGACGGCATGTTCAAGTGTCCGGAAAACCTGCCGGAAGAGACCCGGGAAGGCGAAGCCGCAGGCGCGTATGTAGAGCGGTATACGGATGTTTTTGGCAGGGACGGTCTGCGAGGTAAAAAGGTTGTTTTATACCAGCATTCCGCGGTAGGACGTGATATTGTTAAAGATGTGTTCGAAACACTCGGCGCGGAAGTTATAACCGTCGGGAGAAGCGAAAGATTCGTTCCGGTAGACACGGAAAAAATATCGGAAGGGACACGCGCGCTGTTTAAAGAATGGGCCTCGGAACATGAACCGTTCGCGATAGTTTCAACTGACGGGGATTCCGACAGGCCGCTTTTAGCTGATGAACACGGAGAATTCCTGACAGGTGACAAACTCGGGGCGCTGGTATCGTTATTCCTTGAGCCGGATTTTGCCGCGGTTCCCGTGAGCTCGAATGACGCGGTGGTCAGCGCGTTACGGACAAAAGGCATAGAAGTGGAAGAAACTAGGATAGGGTCACCGTATGTTATCAAAGCCATGATGGACGAACTTTTAAAAAAGCCCGAGGCGAAAGTTGTCGGATGGGAGGCTAACGGCGGATTCCTTTTGGGGAGCGACTGGAATATCGGGGGCAAAAAGATAAAAGCTCTTCCCACGAGAGACGCGGTGCTCCCTCTGGCGGCAGTAATGATGCAGGCCATAAAAGAAAAAAAGACGGTTTCAGAACTTATTACTTCGTCTTTACCCGCGAGGTATACCCACGCGGATGTGATAGACGACAGGACAGAAGGGTGCGGAGAATATACGGCCGAAATGGGGAAAAAGATAATAGCCATGTTTTTACCGGCGGACGGAAAGATCAAAGAGGTCTTTTATGATAAAGGAAAAAGGGAGCCGGGGAAAGGCCTGGAAAAGATAAAAGCCGCGGCGGAGAGATATTTCGGTAAAGATAAAGGATTTGATGAGATCGCCTCTATGAATTTCATAGACGGCGTGCGTATAACATTCAAAGACGGAACAGTCGCGCATTTAAGGCCTTCGGGTAACGCTCCGGAATTCCGTCTGTACGCGACAGCCGATACGCTGGAAAAGGCGGAAGAAATAGTCCGTAAACGGACTATAATATTGCCGGAGATCATTAAGGCCATCGCAAGCGGGACCGGTACACCGAGATCATTAGGGGCTCACGCGGCAGGGTCAGAGCCCCGCGATAACGGCGTGAAAAGCGACGCAGTAAAAAAGATCTCGGGCGGCGCACCCTTTTATATAAAACCTTACAAAGAACCGAAAGTATGGGGTGTGAACGGTATAGGCGAATACTGGTACGGCGCCGAGCCCGGAGAAAAAAGTTCAGATATTTCCATGAACGGTGAAGAGCTCAAAGCCTCGGACGTATTGAATGCCGCGGCCGAAAAGATATTAGGCAAAGCTGTTGTGAAAAAATTCGGACACGCGATGCCTTTGGTCAAAATACTCACGCCTAAAGGAAGACTATCCGTGCAGTTCCATGATTCTAAGAACGAATTGTGGATCATCACGGGTATTGATGAAACGGTCGCCGGACCAGATCCGGCCATAATACTGGGTTTTAGCGCGGATAAGGTAAAAAAATACGGAGAAAAGGTCAGAGAACATTACGGCAAGGCTTTGGAACATTATGCGGAAGCGCTTAACGGACTCATAGATATGCTGGAAAGTGATGAAGAAAGCATGAAAAAACTGCAAAAAGATAGAGATGTGCTAAAAACAGCCGCCGCGGCGGGACAGAAAAAAGGGGTGATAAGGGAAAGACTCGGGACTTTGATGGAAAGAAGGAAAGAATTGGACGGATTTTACAACTATGTGCCCGTGAAAAAAGGTGATGTTATACCTGTTCCATCCGGGACATTGCACGCATTAGGCCAGGGGATAGAGATAGTCGAGCCGCAGATAGCCGGACCTACGCAGTCGCTTGAAGACGGAGAGACCTACCCTGTCAGGTATTATTTTCCGGGATTTGAGAGGACGGGAGCCCAGAAGAAGCTTGATACGGACAGAATAGGAGAGATGAGCATATCTCCCGTTTCGGTCAATAATACAGAAGTCATTGTAAATAAAGAAGATACAAAAATAGAGCGCCTTCCCGGAGGATTTTCCGATAAGGGACTTGAAGTGCATAGGATAACACTGGGAAACATGGCAGAAGTGAAAAACGCCGATATCCAAAGTTTTCATAATCTTGTGGTCATATCCGGAAAGGCTAAAGCTATAGTTCAGGGCAAGGAATATGACCTTCCCAGAGCCGTACCCGGCGGAGAGATGTTTGTGATACCGGCTTCAGCCGGGGGGTATAGGCTGATATCGCTTGCCCGAGATACCCGGATAATCGACACTTTTACGCCCGTCTGATACGGTATAGGTATCTTTTTATATCTTTATAATATGTTTGTTGACAGGATAATGTATTTACTGTAAAATACTATAACTTGTTCCTTATTCGGAGAGAGAGAAACAAAAGGATGTTAATGGAAACCGAGACTTTTTCAGCAAAGTTCCGCAAACAAAAGATATCCTATCTTTTTATCGCACTTCCGTTTACGTTATTTTTCGTCTTTCAGTTAGCGCCTGTTATTATCTCCTTTTTCTGGTCTTTTACCGCGTATGATGTGGTGCACGCCCCGAAATTTGTAGGGCTTGCGAATTACAATAATATATTGTTCAACGACCCGCTTTTTTGGCAAGCAATAAGAAACACTTTGGTGTATGTTGTAGGTGTGGTCCCGCCCGGTATCTGCCTGGCCCTTCTTTTGGCTGTGGCGATAGATCAGAAGATCAAGTTCAAGAACTTCTTTAAATCCATATTTTTCCTGCCGACAGTCACCGCGATCATAGCGGTTTCCGTTATATGGAAATGGCTGTATGCCGGAGAGAAATATGGGCTATTCAATTTTTTCATTATGAAACTGGGATTTCACCCCATAGATTGGCTGGCAAACCCTTCTTGGATACTTCCTTCCATTATGATAATGTCCATATGGGCGGGTTTGGGATACAACATAATCCTTTTCCTCGCCGGACTGCAGACGATACCACATGACATGTATGAAGCCGCCGAGATAGACGGGGCCGGTTTCTGGAAGATCTTTTTCAACATAACATTGCCGCTTCTGAGGCCAACGATAGTTTTTGTCACAATGATGAGTTTTGTTTTCAGTTTTCAGGCCTTTGAGCAGGTATACATCATGACCGGAGGGCAGGGCGGGATAGGCGGAGTTCTTAATTCCGGGCTTACCATAGTGGCGTATCTTTATGACAGGGGTTTCCAGAAGTTCCAGATGGGGTATGCTTCGGCTTTGGCGTATATCATCTTTTCGATGATATTCGTAATGACGATGATAAACAGACGGCTCATGAAGAACGAAATAAGGTATTAAGGGATAAGAATTGAGCAGTTAGGAGTTCGGAGTATGTAGGGAGGATGGAAGAGAAGCGGACTATAGACTGGAAATTGCGATAGAATAGTTGCCTGTAACCAGAAACCAGTAACCAGCGATCAAATATGAAAAACCGGTTTCATCTGGTAACTGGTTACTTTCAGTAAGGCAGAAATTACTGTTCACGGATCACGAATTACGAATTACGATTTCCATCAATGGTCTATTTAGACTGTTTGCGGTTCACAGTTTCCAAGAAAAAGGCGCCGGTAGAATATGAGCAGTGTGACAATGGGGATCAGAAAAGACACTTTAGCGATAAAGACCATGGTATACGTGTTCCTTATCGCCGGTGCCGCTATTATGGCGCTTCCCTACATTTGGATGCTTATTACTTCTATCAAACCGATCGAAGAGATACAGGCTTTTCCGCCCAGCTTTATTGTGAAGAACCCGACTTTGGAGCCTTACAGAGACCTTTTTAGAATGGTTCCCATGGGACGGTATCTTTTTAACAGCTTCTTCGTGGCCGGTTCAATAACGCTTTTCAATGTGTTCGCCACGTCGTTAGCGGGATACGCGTTCGCTAAACATACATTCTGGGGCAGAGATAAGCTGTTCTTTCTGTTCATCGGTTCTCTGATGATACCCTGGCAGGTGAACATTATCCCGGGGTTTATCATAGTGAAGAATCTCGGATGGCTGAATTCCTATAAGGGTCTCATTATACCTTCTATGGCCTGGTGCGCCTTCGGGATATTCCTGAACCGCCAGTTCATTTACAGTATTCCCGATGATCTTATAGATGCCGCCCGTATAGACGGCTGCAGCGAGTTCATGATATACTGGCATGTAATTCTACCGCTTATAAAACCGGTACTGGCGACTTTGGCGATATTCACGTTCCTTCAGCAATGGAACAATTTTGTATGGCCCCTTGTGATCATACATACCAGCAATATGCGTACTTTGCCGCTGGGATTGGCAGTGCTTACCGGTCAGTTCGGGGCGAATTTCGGCATGATAATGGCGGGGGCTGTGGTCGCGACGGTGCCGATGTTAACGGTATATTTGATATTCCAGAAATATATCATAAAAGGAATACCCATGACGGGTTTGAAAGGATCGAAAAAAAGAATGAAAGAAAACGCTAGTATAAAATTTTCTACGTGCGCGATCATCGTGATCATGCTCTCAACAGTGTTTACGGGCTGCGGGAAGGAAGAGGCCGTTGATGTTGCCGTTACGGCACCCAAAGCTATTCAGGCATCTTCCGCGGACGGAACGCTTGTGTATATTCCGGTATCAGCGGCATCCGCGTCCAGTTTCGATCAAACACCCGACTGGGCCCCGGAACCGAACCCGATGGCGCCTGTTGACGGAGATATGATGACGCGTTGGTCCAGCGGTTATGAGGGCGGGGAACAATGGATATCTTTTGATCTCGGGGGATATAGGGTGGTCAGCGATATAATCGTGAGATGGGAGAGGGCATACGCGGTCGATTACGATGTAATGGTATCGAACGATCAAAAGACCTGGGATCTGGCCCGAGCGGAAAAGAATTCCGCCGGCGGAGCGGTAGAATCAGAATTCTCTCCGGTCAAATGCAGATATGTAAAGATATCGAGCACTAAACGGGTGAATGACGCTTGGGGAGTTTCTATATGGGAAGTGGAGATATACGGCCCTAAAGACAAAAACCCGGGAACGGTAAAGACCAAAGAGGAGTATCTTTCCGGCGGGGACGAAGAAATATCCAGAAAAGAGGTCGAAGAAGCTATTAAAAAAATATCTTCGGCGGTCATACCTATGAACGTACGGCCTTTCCAAAAAGGAGTGGTCTACACTTCCTGGATGTCGGATGAACTGGCTCTGCCGGCTTCGGACCTCACTTTAACGTATTTGAAAGAAATAGGTATCGATACCATAGGAATAATGGTTCCGGCCTACCAGGAAACGCTTGTATCGACCGAGATATATACCAACGAAGGTCCGCAGGGGGACACTCCTACCGACCAAGCCCTTGAACATGCCGTAAAAACATGCCACGAATTGGGGATGAGAGTAATGATCAAACCGCATGTTGATCCGAGGACAGATGAAGCGCGTATAGATATCTTGCCGTCGGAAGCATGGTTCGACAGTTACGAAAGATTTATAACCAGGTACGCGAAATTCTCTCAAGAAAACGGTGTAGAGATATTCGCTATAGGAACGGAGCTCGAAGCCACTACTTTCGAGTCTTGGACACATAGGTGGAATGCCCTTATAGACAAGGTCAAGAGCGTGTATGCAGGAAAATTGACTTACGCGGCTAACTGGACCGAATACGCGGAAGTGCCGTTCTGGGATAGGATGGATTTTGTAGGTATAGACGCGTATTTTCCGCTTACTAACGATGATAACGCCTCCCCGCAGGATCTTGCGGCCGCATGGGGCGTTATAGCCGACAAGATCGAGGTATGGCTCAAGAATAAAGGGTTGACCGAAAAAGGGGTGATCCTGACGGAGATCGGATATCCTTCCGCGGACGGAGCGAATCGTCAGCCTTGGGCGGCAATATCTTCACAAGAGGATCAGCAGGAACAGGCTGATTGTCTGGAAGCGGTGATGAAAATATTGACCGCGCGTTCATGGTTCAAAGGTTATTATCTCTGGCAGTATTTCCCGCAGGACAGGTGGAGTCCCTTGGGATTTACCGTAAAAGGGAAGAAGGCCGAAGAAATAATAAAAAAATGGCTGAAAGTTTCTTAAAATAGGAAGATCAAAGGAGGATACAAAATGAAAAAAGTGTTATTGGCCGTAGTAGTAATGGGTTTGTTATTTGTCTCGGCAGAACTTAACGCTCAGGAAAACGAGGTGCTTTTCGGTTTTGAAACGGGGCTGGAAGGATGGGATATCCCGGACTGGGCTTATGAAAAACCGGACCATGTCCAAAAAGAGATAGCTTCTTCGGACAAGTTCGCTTCCGAAGGGATCAAAAGTCTGGAGATAGATGCCGAATTCCCGGGTGACAAATGGACCGGCGCGATAGTAGAGATAATGCAATTCTTTGATTGGTCGGATTACAGCACTCTTGCCTGTGATATATACCTGCCGGCCGATGCTCCGGAAGGGCTGAAAGCCTCCGTAGTCCTCACTGTCGGGGATACTTGGAAATGGGTGGAGATGAGCCGTTCTTTCGATGTTATTCCGGGCGAATGGATAACAATTACGGGTGACCTTACCCCGGGAAGTATAGATTGGCGCAGAACGCAGGTAGACGATAAATTCCGTACGGACGTAAGGAAGATCGACATAAGGATATTCTCTAATAACAAACCGGCTTATTCGGGACCGATATATATCGATAATGTAAGAGTGATAAAATAAAAAATTTGTGAACAGGTCGGGATCACTTGAGATCCGGGCGGTCGTGTTGTTCGAACAAGAATAAGGGAGAGGTATGAGACATTTAAGATTAAGAGCTATTATCTTGATCTCGGCGGGTCTTTTCATTATCATATCCGGACTTTCCGGTTGCGGAAAGAAGGATACCGAAAAGGCCGTTTCCGCAAAAACGGGTGCCGACAAGGCCGTACAGGAGACCAGGGTGCCTTCTACCGCTCCTATAACGGAAGAAAGAGTGTATTATGATTTCGAAAAAGACCCGATGGGATGGGAGATCCCTATGTGGGCCCGGGGAAAATCCGATTATGTCGCAAAAAGCCTGAGTATATCCAAGGCGGTCAAACTGCACGGAGAAGGCTCTCTTGAGATAATAACGGCTTTTCCGGGAGACAACTGGACCGCGGCATTGGTCGAGATACAGCAGTACCTGAATTTGAGCCCGTACCGGGTAATAAGTGTGGACCTTTATGTGCCCAAGGACGCGCCTATAGGGCTGAAAGCCAGATTCGTCCTGACGGTCGGGGAAAATTGGAAATTCGTCGAAATGAGCCGCAGCGTACCCCTCGATCCGGGAGAATGGGTGACCCTTACGGCGAATATAGAACCGGGTAGTTATGATTGGAAGCGGGTGGTCCCTGACGAAGAATTTGCCCAGGATGTCCGTAAGATCGCTATCAGGGTAGAGTCAAACCGAAAACCGGAATATTCCGGACCGGTGTATATAGACAATATCAGATGCGGGAAGTAATAGAGCTAGGAGTTCGTAGTTAGAAGAGAAAAGAAGTCAGAAGTCAGTGTGAATAGTTTGAAAAGTTAAAAGGTTTTAAAGGTTAAAATGCACGATGGGAGCGGAGTTAGCATCCCCATTGTCATCCCGAGTGAGCCGAAGGCGAATCGAGGGATCTAGATAAAGATTCCTCCACTCTTCTGCTTCGCAGAAATCGGTCGGAATGACAAGATGAATGCAAGACAGGCAACTGGTTACTTAAAGTTACAGTTCGGGGGTCGTAGTCGTAAATTAGAGTTACAGTTAATCTCTATTTGCTAGCGATCTCGCTACGAACGATGAACTACCCACTACGAACTGTTTTACGAGTCACGGGTCACGATATACACTAACTTGCTCTTTTATGGTGCGGGTTCAAACAAAAGGAACATATATGAATAAAAAACCGATCAAAATACCTAGTCCCGTCAAAAAAGTACTTCCCATTGTTCTGGTGGCGGCCCTCATCGCCGCAGGTGTAGTGATCAAGATGATCAGCGCGCCGGAGCGCGATATAACTTTCCAGAAGGGTATAGGATATGTCACGTGGTCGCAGGCGGGATATGATAATATCGCCTCGGACGAATCTATAGTCAGAGCCAGGGAAACAGGGGCTGACTGGATAAGTATACTGGTAACCTGGTATCAGACAACACCTTGGACAGGTGACATACATAAGACCGATAAGACGCCTTCGGACGAGTCGGTTCTGCGGGCTGTCCGGAAAGCTCACGAATTAGGCATGAAAGTCACCCTGAAACTTCATCTTGATCTTCTGGATAAATCGGACGGTAGTTGGCGCGGGGAGATAGGCGCTACGAACGAAGCTGATTGGGAAAAATGGTTCAAGGGCTACACAGAGTATGTGCTTTATTATGCGAATATCGCGAACGATGAAAAGATCGAAATGATCTGCATAGGGACCGAACTTTCAACTGCCGCTTCGGTGAAAGGATATTTATGGAGAGATATGATATCCAAGATAAAAAGCAGATATAAAGGTCTTACGACCTATGCGGCCCATTGGGACAGATATCAGGATATACGTTTTTGGGATATGTTGGACTTTGTGGGGATAAATCCATATTTTCCCTTAACGGAGGAAATGGCCCCGTCCTTGGAGGCTCTTAAAGAAAGTTGGGTCCCGAGAGTCAATGAGATGGAAGCATTTCAAACAGAGATAAATAAACCTATAATATTCCCCGAGATAGGATGTTCTTCGGCCGATGGCGGCGCTATACGTCCCTGGGAACATGTTCCCAGGACCGAAGTCAATCTGCAGTTGCAGGAAGATTATTACAGAGCGCTTTTGGAGACATTCTGGCAGAAAGATTGGTTCTATGGGCTCTATTGGTGGTATTGGGGGACAAATGCCAATATGGGAGGACAATATAACCGTGGGTTCACCCCGCAGAATAAACCGGCGGAGATAGTGGTCAAAGAATGGTTCTCTAAACCCGTAAAACGAGCGCGATACTGATCTCGATGCTAAAGTCGGAAAGGTGTCTTAATGCGTGATTTTGTCGTAAAAGACGAAAGATTATCCGAGAAAGAACGAAGAAATCTCAGTATACTGGACGCTATACGCAGAAAAACTGAGGTTTCCCGAGCTGACATCTCAAAGATGACCGATCTCAATATCGTGACGGTATCCAATTACGTATCAAAATACATAAAAGACAAGGTTGTTTTCGAAACCGGGCTTGATATCTCAAGCGGCGGAAGACGGCCCGAACTGCTTAAGCTTAATAAGGAGTTTGGGTACAGTTTGGGCATAGACCTTGGTTCCCCCCAGATAACGCCGGGATCCGGTATGATCGGTGTGGTAATGGACCTTTCCGGCAGAGTGATCGCCAAAGAAAAGATAAAAAAGGAAAAAGAAGGGTTCGACAGATTATCCGCGAAGGTCATGGAGCTTTGCGATCTTCTGATGGATAAAAGCGGGGTCGATCCTTCCAAAATCCGGGGTATGGGTATAGGTATATGGGGAGTTCTCGACCGGTATCGCGGAATGGTCCGGTACGCCGTCGAAGACGAGCAGATAGTCAGCTACACAGGTCTCATAGCCCAAATGGAAGCGAAATTCAGTGTGCCCGTTATCATAGAACACGATGCTACTTTAGCGGCTTTCGGCGAGAAATGGACGGGCGTAGGAGCTTCGGACTCGGCAGAAAATATCATTTTCCTTTGTTCTGACTCAAGCTGCGGTATGATCATAAGGAATGAACTGTATTTCGGGGCCAGTAAAAGCGCCGGGGAATTGAATATAAATCCCCCTGATCCTTCGGAAGAAGACGATAAGGGCAGTTGCTGGACGAGTTATGATCATGGATGCTGCATGCGGTCGCGGGGATCGGATCTGGGAGTAGTGGCCAAGATCAAAGAACGCATGAAAGACCGGCCGGAAGAGGCGAAAAAGATATTGAGCTTGGCCGGCGGAAATGCCGATAATATAGAGTTTCGAACCGTAGTTGAAGCGGCAGAAAACGATGATGCTCTCGCCAAAGCGGTACTGGAAGAGGCCGGAAGTTATCTCGGAGCAAAGATAGCTTTTCTTATAAATCTGTTCAATCCGGAAGTTGTAGTTATAGGCCGGGGAATAGAAAAGGCGGGCAACCTCTTCTTCTCATCAGTAAGAAGATCCGTAAGAAAATGGGCATATGAGGAATCGGTAAAAGTGGTCAAGATCCTTCCCTCGACCTTAGGGGAGGATGTTGTCGCTACCGGAGCCGCGGCGTTAGTAATACAGAACTTTTTTGCCCAAGTCTGAACTCCTATGAAAATTTCACATATAAGACAGTGATCTGTTCCCGGAACGTACGGCCCGGCGGTGCCGGCAGAGTTGTGCTCATATTAAAGGAGAGTAAATGTTGTCGAAGCTAAGGGAGTTAGCGGCTATAACGGCGATGCTGATGACTCTTCTCGTGTCAGGATGCGGCACTGACGCAAATAGAAGCGAGATAGTAATGTGGCTTGTAGGCTCCGAGTCACAGGCCAGGTTCATAGTTGACCTCAGTGAAAAATTCACCGAAGAAACGGGTTTTAAAGTGATCTGTCAGGCGATCTCTTGGGGGAACGCTCATAGCAAGTATCTTACTTCGATCGCGGGCGGGGTTTCTCCGGATATAGGGACCATGGGTCTTACCTGGGGTATGGAATTCGGGGATTTAGGCGCAATGATGGACCTTAATAAAGCGTTTCCGGGAGATGTTGACGCTATAGGGAAAAAAATGTTCCCAAGTATGCTGAAGTCCACAAAGATCGGGGACAGCATATACGGGTTGCCGTTCGATCTTTCCGAACAGATAATTTATTACAGAAAAGATATGATACCCACCCCTCCGGGCACATGGGGAGAGCTTTTAGCGCTTCTAAAAGAACTGAAGACCCAAGGTAGAGGCATGCTGATCGACTGGGGATCGTTAGAGTGGATAGGGTTTTCTCCGTTCTTATGGCAAGCGGGGGGAGATTATTATAACGAGGATATGACCAAAGCGGATCTTGATACCCCCGAAGCCGAGGAAGCCCTGAAATTTTTTGCCGCTCTCTATAAGGAAGGTGTGCCTAAGACAAGCGTTCCTTTGGAACAGGGGATGAGGACGGGAGACTATCCCTTAGCGATATCGGGGAGCTGGAAAATAGTAAGCCTGAACGCGGGGGCCCCTGAGATAAAGAACAAATGGGCGATATCAAAATTACCCGCGGGCCCTTCCGGAAAAAGGACAGCGTTCATCGGGGGCAGAGTAATGGGCATCTTTTCCCGATCCGACAAGAAAACGGGCGCATGGGAGTTCATAAAATTCCTGTTCCGTCCGGAGAATCAGCAGAAGATATACATGAATTCGCTCGAAACGGAGGATTCTTACCTTCCCCCGAACATGGATTCATGGAAGAACCTTGATATGGATAAGGAATTAAAGAACGTCCTGGAAAGTCAGGCCAGGGACGCGCAGGGCCCGCCTCCGGTCTTGTCATGGGATGCCGGGACGAGATTCGTCGATCGTGCGGTACAAATGGTTATTTTTAAGAACGCTGATCCTAAAGAAGAGCTTAAAAAAGCGTCGCAAGCGATGCAGCGGGAGTTGGACGCGGGGAGATAGAAGTCAGACGTAGGGGCACGGCATGCCGTGCCCCTACTGCACTCTGTGCCATACGATCTTTGTTGACGATATATACAAAAAAAGAACGTCTCATGAAAACGAGACGTTCTTTTTTTTTCTTTCTATGCTTTATTAGAACTGAGTGGATATTTTCATGACGACTTCCTGGTCGGCTGAAACATCCTTTCCCCAGAAGATATTACCGTATTGGATCTCAAGATTAAGAGACTTGTTGGCCTGAGTGACGGAACTTGCCGGACCGCCTGTTATCTCTTCGCCGGTCAGTGAGCGGTAAAGGTCCAGAAGCTGGAAAATAGGCCCTATTCTCCAGACCGCGTAATCTTTATCCGTCTCTCCGGTCTGGTTATGTGACCAGTATCCGTCTACCTCGGTCTTAAGCAGAAGCCAGTCAGTTGCCCAGAACCCGAACTCGGCGAAGAACGGGATATCATTAGCTACACCCCGGTTATTGAACCGGTAGCCCGACTCAGCTCCAAGGTAGAACGGTATAGCTGTGTCGAAGACCTTGCCTACCAGTCCTCTTATTTCGATAGAATCATTACGGTCGCTCAAAGCCGGCTGTTCGTCCTTCCCGGTTAAGTCACCTTCTACGTAACCGGTATAAACAGAACCTTTCACCTGAGCGCTTAGGACCACGGGGTCCTTCAATAATCTTACCTTACCGCCGACGTCAACATTCGTGACGGCATGGTTCTTCACGGCCCAGTCGCCCCACGCTATAGGCCTCACATATTCCTTGTATTTAGCCTCTTTATATTCGAGTTTTCCGAAAATGGTGAACCAATCGGTGACCCCGTATTCTACGGACGGTATCATAGACCATCCCCAGCTTCTGGCGTCGCCGCCTTTGCGCCGAAGGTCGCCGTTAGAAGTAAAATCCCTTTTGGCCCAATTGGCTTTCATAAGATATTCCAGGCGGACATTGTTCTCGGGCAATGTCCACGCGCCCGCGAAAGCGAGCTGAGGAAAAAGGATACAGGACATTAAAAATATGGATATGAATTTCTTCATTTCAGATAGCTCCTTTTAAGTATCTCATCGGCTAAGGCCGAACAGCGCGGAAAACCATGCCGTACCGTTTCTTTTGCTGTTTTGTTCATCAAGTATACCATTAACGTCCTTTATGCTGATAAAGCCTTTTTCCGCCATAATAGCGCCTATCTCTTTGTGTATATTACGCCTTTCTTTATATTCTTTCTGGGAGGCCAAAGCCTCTTTTACATCAGCCTCGGAAACGAAACCCTTCCTAATGGCTATCTCTCCGAAGCGTTGTAACTTTTTTTTCTTTAAAAATCTGAACATTTTTGATGAAAATCGCTAAAAGTCATTAAAACCAACAGGATTTCATCCTCCAAGTATATACCATAATGTGTTTAACGTCAAGAAGATGAAAAGATATAACGTGAATGCCGGCAAGTATTTAGTCCAACAAAAAGAAAGAATATGAAAACGTGTTGACTTAATATGAAAATGTTATATATTAGTTGGTATTATCGGCGCGGGATCATGTTTTAACCTTAACAGGCGGGACGGATGACAATAAAAGACCATAAGTATCTGTTGATACTTATCGCGGTAGCTTCTTTTCTGTTCTTTTTCAGGGTAGGGGATATGGCCCTGACCGATCCGGATGAGACTTTTTATGCCCAGACAGCTAAAGAGATGCTCGCGGCCGATGAATGGACTACACCGCTTATTTTCGGTGAGCCGCAGTTCGAAAAACCCATTTTTTATTACTGGCTTATACTTATCAGCTATAAGCTATTCGGTGTCAGCGAATTTTCGGCAAGATTACCTTCTGTCGTGTTCGGCATCTTGGGCATATTAGGAGTGTATTATCTGGGCAGGCTTATGTTCTCGAAGCTATGCGGATTTATTTCGGGCCTTATTACCGCCACATGTGTCGAATATGTCATGGTATCACGCGGCTGCGTAACGGATATGGTTCTCACGACCGCGGTACTTTTCTGTCTGCTGTTCTTTCTTTTGGGATGGAAAAAAGAAAGAAAAATATATTATCTATTTTCCGCGCTGTGGGCGGCTGTCGCTGTCCTGACAAAAGGGCCTATAGGACTTTTTATACCGGGCATAGTAGTGATATCGTTCGTGGCTGCCACACGTGACTGGCGGGGATTGAAAAAAATACCTTTTCTGGAATGTTCCGCGGTATTTTTAGCGGTAGCTCTGCCTTGGTATATCATAGTGACGAAGATACACGGAGACGTGTTCCTTAATGAGTTTTTTGGTTTCCAGAACATCGTTCGTTTTCTTAAACCGGAACACCGTATCGGGACCTCTCCTTTTTTCTATATTCCGGTGATACTGGGAGGATTCTTTCCCTGGAGTTTTTTTCTCCCGCTCGGTCTATGGGCCATGCTGAAGGAGAGGGGAGATCCTTCGGAAGAAAGAGGGTACAGGATCTTTGTGCTGGCCTGGTTCATTTCGGTATTTCTTTTCTTCTCGGTATCGAGGACCAAACTGGTAACGTATATTCTGCCCATGTTTCCCGCCATAGCGCTTATTACCGGAAGGTTCCTGGAAAGATATATGACCGGGACGGGAAAGGGGAATATTTCCGGAAGAAGCATGAAGATATCTTTTTCCGCGCTTACGGTCTTTTCTCTGCTTGGCGCGATAGGGCTTTCTCTGTTCGTGAGGCACAGATATCCCCAGGCATTTTTCGGGACAGCCGTGACCTCGGGAATATTTTTCGCGGGAATGGTCGCGGGGCTGGGCCTTTCCCTGAAAGAAAAAAAACAGATGTCAATATATTCGACGGCGGCTTCCGTTGTGATGATATGTATTCCGCTCGTTCTATATGTGCTGCCTGTGATAGAAGAGTTCGAATCCAGTAAAGAAGTGTCCCTGAAATTAAAAGAGCTTGCCGGAGCGAATGAACCGATAGCCGGAGAGTCTGACGGCAGAAGGGGTATCGCCTTCTACACGGACAGGACGGATATCTACGACATACATTACTACGATGATATGAAAGCGTTCCTTTCCCGCGAAGAGCGTGTGTGGGGCATAGTCAAGAAGAAACATTACGATCAGTATAAAGAGGAATATGGCAGCGCAATATCAGACCCCGTTTATCAGTTCGGGAAAAAGGTGATATTCACGAATAAGACATCCTTTTAGCGCCCAAAGGGGAAATAGATGGATAAAGGAAAAAGCATATCGTTCGTTCTTCCCATGTATAACGAGGAAGAAAATATAGAGGAAGCGGTAAGTAAGATAAACTCTATAGCCGCGGAACTGACGGATGACCATGAGATAGTTATAGTGGATGACGCCTCGACAGACGGAAGCGCCGGGATAGTGGAACG
>JBDRKO010000032.1:0-27254 GCA_043813915.1 Candidatus Omnitrophota bacterium | reverse complement strand
TGAAAGTGTTTTTGAGCGGGAAAAACTATGCTTCAACACTGCGGCTTTTACCGAACACAAACGCTTGAATTCATCCCCGGCAAAGCCGGGCATACCATTCCGCTTAACGCAAAACAAAAAAAATGGTGCGCGAGGCGAGATTTGAACTCGCACAGGATTGCTCCCGCCAGCCCCTCAAGCTGGTGCGTCTGCCATTCCGCCACTCGCGCGCTATCGGATATGCACAATTGTATTTCATACCATGTTTTTCGTCAAGGATTAACTTGTTCCCGCGGCGCAAGCTTTACACGCTGAATTTTACAGATATAATATCGCCGTCCTTAACGATGTAATCTTTGCCTTCCAACCGGAAAAGCCCGGCGTTCTTCACTTCGCGTTCACTGCCTTTTTCTTTAAGATGATCGAAGGAAAAGGCCTCGGCGCGTATGAACCCTCGTTCAAGATCGGAGTGTATCTTGCCGGCGGCTTTTACCGCCTGGGTTTCTTTTTGTATCGTCCATGCGCGGACCTCGTCTTTTCCTACGGTAAAGAAAGAAATAAGTCCAAGAGTCCTGTATGCGTTCAATATAAAGGGTTTCAGAGAGAGTTCCTTTATACCCAAGTCGTCCAGAAAATCTTTTCTGTCGGATTCATCCAAACGCCGTATTTCCATTTCCACATGCGCGCACATTGACATACTGTTAGGTATTTTCGATATGGATCCCAGGGTTTCTTCGGACATCAGGTTATTTTCGGAAGTGTTGATCAGAGTAAGAAAAGGTTTTAAAGTAAGGAACTGGAACGAACGGATGGCTTTTTCTTCCTGTGCGTTAAGCTCGGTCTCCGACGCCGGTTTTTCGCTTTCCAGCGTTGCGATGATCTTCTTGAGGCAGGAGAGTTCCAATTTATCATCAGGGGTACCGACACCTTTACCCACGGTTTTTTCGAGACGCTCAATGCGTTTTTCGGCAATTTCCATATCCGCGATTATGAGGCCCGTTCTTATCCTTTCGAAATCACGGAGAATGTCATTGCTGTCCAATGGATGAGGAACAGCGGGATTCTCAAATGCTCTTATGACAAAAACGAACGCGTCTACCTCTCTTGCCGCGGCTACTATCTTAGCGTCCGAAGAGTGGTTTATGCTTCCCGGGATATCAACAAATTCTATAGTGGCGAAAACCGTTTTCTTGGGTTCATATAGCGCGCTTAACCAGTCTATCCGGTTATCCGGAACGCTTACTATAGCAACACTTGCTTCGATCTTGCCGAAACTACCGACTTCTTTTTCAGCTCCAGTTAAAGCGTTAAAAACAGTGGTTTTGCCGGAACGCTCCAAACCTATTATGCCGAGTTTCATCTTTCCATCCTTTTTTAGGTACTGGGTATAATAGCATGAAGAAAAGAACCCTGCAATCAGTATTTCCTGTATAGAGGGGACAAGGATGCAGTGACGACCTCATGATGCCACGGGAGAGCAGATAGGAATTTTCACAAAAGTGGAGTGAATATCTAATTTTTAGCATAAAAATAGGGTTATTAGAACAATATTTCTATTTTATGCCAAAAAAAACAGTCAAAATCCCAAAAAATAGGGAACCGTCCCCTATTTTCCTTACTGGTTTCCGGTAACTTTATTTTAGGATATTGCATAGAGCATGGCGCATGGTTTTATGTTGTGCTTAGTAATAGGGCGGTTCTCGAACCGCAATCGTCAAAACGGGGACGTTTTGCCCACCTCGCACATTACGTGCTCGGCGCCTACGCTCTGACATCCGACTTCCCTAACAAACATGGAAACGTCCCGAATTAAATAAGGGAGGTTAAGAGTAAAAAAGGGCCCAATATCCAGTAGTGGGAGTTCATAAAAACACCACATATCAGTATTATCTGATGTTAATATTTGACTTTTGAATTTGCGTTAGGTATATTAAAAGGGATTAAAATTAAAAAGTTAGATAGAAGGTAATTATAGCGAAAACTAAGTTTTTATATTTTACACATTCGCCCCGACTAAACCCCTTGCTTTTGCGCGTGGAAAAAAGACGGGGCTCAGGATAAATTGTAGATAAACCCGGCCTTCAAGGCTTGGGGTATATGTGAATTGACGCTGCAAGAGGAGGGAAAGGGATGAGCAAAAGAAAAAGGACTGTTCGTTCTTTTAATACATTGGTCGGAAGAGAAGAGACGCGGTATAACCTCAAAATATTCAATGTATTAAAAAAAGAAAAAGCAATATCGATAAGCGAGATAAGCGCAGGGGCGGATGTGCCGGAAGAGTTTGTCGCCGGATATATCAATTCATGCGTCAAAGCGGACTTGATGAAAATATCCGGTGCCCACAGGGGAGAGCTTGTCGAGTTCAGCGATGATCATAAAAAAGTTCTTGGCGTGGGATTTTCCCAGGGAAAGTGCTATATAAAACTTTTGGACCTTAAGGGAGATGTCCTTGGCGACAAAGAGATAGAGATAGGAAGGATCGGGTGGAATACCGCAAAGACCCGTGATATGAGAGGGATACTTGACAAGATAGACGGAGGAGGGAAAGAAAAAAACGATGACATATGCCTCACCGGAATAGCTCTCCCGGAGGACATCAGCGACCGTAACGCGTCGATATTGGCCGACGGGATAAACGGTATATTCGATAGTGATGTGTGCATGGGTAAAGAGCCTACACCATCGGGGTATATACAGAAGGATCTGGCGGACAGATCCAAAGGGAGAGATGTCCTTTATATGCATTCCGACAGAGGTGCCGGAGTGGTGTTCAAAGGAGAAGAAGTGTTCGAGGCTAATGCCGAAGACGGTGAAGGGAGGAAATATCTGAAACCGTGGCGTCAGTTCAGTATAGTAACCGCCGCCAAGGACCTTGTCTGTAAAGGCGTGGGGACGGATATCGTGAACATGGCCGGAGGCAATATTGACAATATAACGCTGGAGATAGTGCTCTCCGCCGCGGCCAATAAGGATGAACTGGCCGAAGATCTGGTAAAGAGGTCCAGTCTTGCGCTTGGTGTAAGGATAGCGTATCTCGTCAATATGTTCAAACCGGAAATAGTTGTAATGGGCGGAGGGGTTGAAGACAAAAAAAGCAAGTTCGTGCAATTGACAAGAGAAAGCGTGGAAAGATTTTTTATAAAAGGACAAAGCGCTCCGGAGATAGTCTCCGGGAAAACAGGGGGGGATGTTTCTTCAAATGGAGCGGCATCGTTGTGCCGCCGAGAGATCTTTATGGAGGTCTGATCATGGAAAAAAAATCGAGGAATGAAAAGAATTGTGAAGTATGCGGAAAACCTTTTATAGCTAACAAATACAGGCCGAACCAGCAGGTGTGTTCGAGCTTGGAATGTCAGTATAAGAGGCAGCTTGAGAATATGAAGGTCTGGCGGGAAGCCAATCCTAATTATTTCAAGTACAAAGAATCACAGGATAGGTCCTGGAAACAGGCATGCAGAGAGAGGTCTCTTGATTGGAGGCGGAAACATAAGGAATATCTGCAGCTTTATCGGGAGGCTAACAAGGAAAGACACCGGGAGTATATGAGAGATTATATGAGAAAATACCGGCAGAGGAAAAAGAAGGATCATGAAAATTTGAGCGAAGAAATGGACTGATCCGGGGTAAGCCCCAAACAGAGGAAAAACATTGAGCAAGAAAAGAAATGAACATATCCTGTCTGAACGTCTGCGTGTGGTATGCCTTTGGTGCCTTATCGCGGCATTCTCTTTGTCCGATAGTTTGTCGTTAGCGGAGAATGCTATTAGGGTGTCCGAAGGAACTTCCGGAACACGTAAAGACCTTAAGGATGATCCTGCCGAACTTATAGCGGAGAGGCTTTTGAGCAAGATAGAGCTGGCCGTTAAGCAGGAAGAGGCGGAAAAAAGGCACGCGGAAAAAGAACGGCTGGAAAAAAGAGCCGAGATAATAGCGGCACAGTTAAGAACAGTGGAGACGGAGATACAGACAAAGATAGGCGAGTATCTTGCGAAAGCCGAAGACGCTCTCAGGCAGAAAAGATTCGAGGATGCCCGCGGAGATGTCAAAAAAGCGTTAAGGATGAAAGAAGCGGGGCGCAGGATCATCGAAGAGAAAATAAGGCAGATGGCCGAGGAATACGCGGCTTCTCAGGCGGAACATGATACAGCTTCCGCCAAAACCGGTATCAAGAGGCTCGACCGCTACGATGATGTCGAGAGGATAGCGGAGAATATAGAAAAAGAAAGAATGCCCGGGACAAGCGGGATAGATCTTGAAGAAAAAAGCCGAGAAGCGCTTGATCTCTTAGACAGCATTGATATGGAAGAAAAAGCTTACGAGACCGAGCAGAGAAGGATGCAGGAAGAGAAGGAGACTAAGGAGAGAGAGCGGGAAAAGGCCGAACTGAGATCCAAAAAAGAGAAAGCAATGCGCGAGCAGGCCGAAGAGATAGCTAAATACATAGAAAAAGCCCGAGTGGCGCTTAATAACAGTGAATTTGACGAGGCCCGCAAATACGCGAAAAAGGCCATGGATATAAACGAGACCGCGCGGGCATACCGCACGGGCGGGGAAGTAAAGGCCGCTCAAGATAAAAGCCCGGAAAAACCGGCCGAAAGACCGGTTAAAGAGAAAAAAGCGCGGGAAAGAGATAGAAACACGGACCTTGAGAAAGATCTGGAGAAAGCCGAAAGATATCTTAAAGAAGGGGAGCTTAGCCGGGCGCGGACGTATATCGGAAAAGTGATGAGTGAGAACCCTGAAAATGAAAAAGGGAAAGCCCTATCAGAAGAAATAAAGCGGTCCGAGAAAGAAAAAGAGGAAAAAGAAAGAAAAGAGGCAGCCGAGAAATATCTTGAAAAAGCGAGAGAAAGCCTGAATAAGAAAGATTTCGATAAAGCGAAAAAATACGCCGGAAAGGCCCTTGAGAAAGACAGCTCTAACGGCGAAGCTAAGAACATGCTGGAAGGCCTTCCGGAAGAAATAAAAAGATACGAAGAGGAAAAAGAAGCATCCAAGACCGAAGAAGAAAAGGCAAGGATCGCGGAAGAAAAGAGGAAGAAAGAAGAAGCGGAAAGGATCAAAGAACAAAAAGAAGAGGCCCGGATAAGAGAGGAAAAGGAAAAAGAAAAGAAAGCCGCGGAGATCGAGGCTGAAAGAAGAGCTAATGAGGAAGCCGCGTCCGCGCGGCGGGCGGAAAAGGCCAAGAACTATTTGAGCCAGGCCGAGAAATATCTCGAAGAAAAAAATACGGAAAAAGCCCGTTTTTACGCGTGGAAAGCGCTTGAAGAAGAAAAAGGAAACAAAAAAGCTTACGATCTTTTGGATAGAGTAGAAGCGGAAGAAGCGAAGACGGAACGGAACGAAGAGAATAAAGAAAAACTGGAAAAAGCTTCCTCGGAAAACACAAAGAGAAGAAATAAGGAAAGCCGGGACGTAATAAAGGTAGAGAAATACGTGAAAGAAGCATGGAAGTATCTGCTCAACAAAGAGTACGGAAAGGCCAGAAAATACGCTTATATGGCGCGGGATATACTTCCTACCGACAGCAGAGTAGCGGATGTGGTAACCGCTATAGACAAAGAGGAGATGTTCGGCGTTAGGGACGAAGAAGAGGAAGCAAGGGACGGGAAGATCCAGAAAGCCTTAAGGGAATCCGAGAAAAAAGGAGACGCTTTCCGTGACCACGATGAAGGGAAAGGGTGGTTCGAGCATATATCCGGTATATTCAAAGAAAGAACGGAAGAGCTCGGGGATATTCGATCAGGGCAGACCTACACCATAGACGAATGCGTGCAGCTTGCGCTTGCCAGAAGCCAAAGGATGATAGTCGCGGATAAACAGATAAAACTGGCCGAGATGAGAGTGTGGGAAGCGAGAAGGGACCTTCTCCCGGAAGTGACGGGAAAGATAGAAAGGTCGGACGGGAAAATAGGGGTAGGCGCAGAGGAAACAAGGCATTATCAGGGCGAAAAATACAGTGTTGAGGTCAAACATAATCTTTTCGACGGAATGGGTAATTGGTATGCTCTGCGTCAGTCCCAGACCAACCTCGATATTATCCTACTTGAAAAAGGAAAGGTTAAGGATGAGGTAATAGAAAGCGTAAAACGGGCCTATTATAATCTGGACAAATCCATAAAGGCCATGAAGATACAGAAAGACTTTAAAGAACGTATCAATAAACTCGAAGCAATAGCCGAAAAAGCCCATAAAGAGGAACTTATCCCGAAAGTGGAATATCTGAAGATAAAGGGTCAGAACATGCAGGCGGATTTTCAATATGATTCCGCTTTGGAGGACATAAACCTGGCCAAGATGATACTTTTTCAGGAATTGAATATCGAACCCGATAAGGACATAAATATAAAACCCGTCGAAAGGGCCGAGGAGAAGATATCGATAGGACTGGATAATTGCTACACACTCGCGATCGCGAACCGGCCGGATTTCATGATCAAGACGAAGACCATAGAATATTATGAGCTCGAAAGAAAGATAGCTAAAGCTAAAGCTTGGCCCAAAGTAGAGTTCCAAGGATCTTTCGGCCAGGCCATCGAGGAATATCAGCCGTTAAGGGATGACGATGATATAGCCAGAGAGCTGGGACCTGAATGGTATGCCGGAGTAAAGGGAAGCGTGCCGTTATGGGGAAACACGGTAGAGTACAATTATGTCAGGGAAAAATGGGCTCCTACAGTATCGTCTTTCAGGGGCACGGAAAGCGCGACTAGCTATCTGTCGTTCAAGGTCCTGGACGATCTGGGATATTTCACCAATCTGCGGGAATCCCAAGTGGGGTTCGAGAACGCCAAAGAGGAATATTTAAAAGCCAAAGAAGATCTTGCGGTAGAGGTAAAAGAGGCATATTTCAAGTATAAAAAAGCTCTTCTGCAGATGGAAGTTTCGGAGGCTCAGGTAGAACATCAAAAAATGTTCGTTGATGTCCTGGAAGAGAGGCAGTCGTTCGGGGAAATGGAAAGCTCCAGGGTCATAGAGGAATACGAAAAGTTCTCGGAACATGAGTACGGGCTTGTACAGGGAGACGCGGATTATTTTATATCCCTAGCGGAGCTCAATAAGGCCATAGGCATTTCGGATTATTTCCGGCCGGGGTATGAAACGAAAGAATACGCCGAATGGAAAAAAGGGATACAGGAGAAAAGCGAAAAGATCGACGAGGAATATCGGATAAAAAGCGGCGAGATAAAAATGGATGATGATCCGTCCAAGGCGGGGAAGGCTATAGATAGCAAGATCACCGAGAAAAAGAAGCGGGACATAAAGAAAGAAAAAAGCGCGAAAAGCAGCAGGAAGGAAGAGCGCGACAGAGAGAAAAGGAGAGAAGAGGCACAAAGGAAAGCCCGGGAAGAGGAAGAAATACAGAAAAGGCTTGAAAAAGCTAACGCGCTTTTGATCAAGGCCAGAAAAGAACTGGATGGGAAGAATTTCAGGAACGCGCGCGGATCGGCTAAAAGCGCCATGAATCTGATGGAAGATAAGCGGGAAGCGAAGGAGCTCATCTCCAATATAGAGAGGGAAGAAAAGATATACAAGGATAGCGTTAAAAAAGAAAAAGACAAAGAGAGAGAAAGAGAAAGCGAGCTAAAGGAAAAGAAAGAGCAGGAAGAGAAAGAAAGAAAGACCAAAGAAAGGGCCGGGAAATATATTTCCGAGGCGAAAGAACTTTTAAAAGAAAATGCATTTGAAAAAGCGAGAGAAAGCGCTAAAAAGGCGCTAAAGATCGATCCGGATAACGATGCTATAGTAAAACTGCTGAAGGACATAAACTATGATGAGAGAGTGAGAGAAGAAAGCGATCGTAAAGAAAAAGAAGAGGTGGAAAGGCAGAGGAAGATCGTCGAGAAAGAGGACGAAAAGAAAAGGAAAGAAGAGGAAAGGCAGAGGAAAATAGAGGAAAAAGAGACAGCCGGACGTAAGGCCGAAGAGGAAAGGTTGAGGAAGATACAGGAAGAAAAAGAAAGAATAAAAAAAGAAAAAGCAAAAAAGAGCGCAGACAAAAAGACAGGAGAAGCCGGAGAAAAGAAAGATGAAAAAGAGGCTGCTAGGATAAAGGGAGAGGCGCGTTCTAAGAAAGAAGATGAAGGCGAAGCGGCGCGGCGCGCGGAAGAAGAGCGGAAAATAAAGATAGAGAAAGAGGTTGAGGCGAGTCTTGATAAAGCCGAGAAAGAACTTAAAAAAGATCATTTTGACGAGGCCCGGAAATACGCGAAGAAAGCGCTGGAAACAGATAACGAGAGCGAAAACGCGATGATGATGCTAAAAAAAATAAACGAGGAAGAAAAGAAGTATATAGAAAACGAAAATGAGGAGAAAATAAAAGCAGAACATTTAGAAAAAGAGCGGCAAAAAGAGATCGCGGCCGGAGAAGAACTGAAAAGGAAAGACGAAGCGGCGCGAAAGGCAGCTGAAAAAGAGAAAGCCGCGATGGGAAAAGAAGCCCGATCGATCGCAGAGAGAGATCTTCGCGGGAAGGAAGAAGGGGAGGCCAATAAAACGGAGGAAGAAGCTAGAAAGGCGGAAGAAGCGCGTATCAAGGAAGAAGCTGAAGCCAAAGCGGCGCGGCGCACGGAAGAAGAACATCTAAAGAAAATAGAGAAAGAGATCGAAGAGAACCTTGATAGAGCGGAACGCGAACTCAAAAAAGAAAGTTTCGAGGAAGCCAGAAAATACGCTAAGAAAGCGCTCGAGATAGATAAAAATAATAGAGACGCGATAGAACTTTTGGAGGATATAAACGCTGAAGAAAAAGCGTATATCGCGGCGGAGGGAACGAAAAAAGCGGAAGAAGCGCGGATAAAGAAAGAAGCCGAAGCCGAAGCTGCGCGTCGGGTGGAAAGAGAGCGTCAAAGAAAGATAGAGAAAGAGGTAGAAGAAAATCTTGATAAAGCGGAACGCGAACTCAAAAAAGAAAGATTCGATGAAGCGCGCGGATACGCGAAAAAAGCGTTAGAGATAGATCCTGAGAGTAGTGCCGCTATAGAAGCGCTCAAGAATATCAACGCCGAAGAAAAAGCGTATATCGCGGCGGAGACAGCAAGGAAAGAGGGAGAAGCGCGTATCAAAAAAGAAGCTGAAGCCGAAGCGGCGCGGCGCGCGGAAGAGGAGCGACAAGGAAAGATAGAGAAAGAGATAGAGGATAACCTTGATAAAGCGGAGAAAGAGCTGAAAAACGGGGATTTCGTTAAAGCGGACGAATACGCGAAGAAGGCTTTGAACCTTGATGCAAAAAGCCGCAGGGCGGCTAATATGATAGCAAGCGTCAAGAGGGCCGAAATAGCGTATCAAAGTGAACAAAAAAGACTGGAATTGACGCAAAAAGCATCCAAGGAAAAGGAAGAGAAGAAAAGACTCAGCCGGGAAAAGCGTCAGGGAGCGCAGCAGATAGCGAACGAAAAGGTAAAAATGTATCTTCGTCAAGCTGAAGAAGCTTTATCTAAAAAGAGGTTCGGAGCGGCAAGAGGATATGTTGACAAAGCATTTAAGAATGACGGAGAAAGCCCGGAAATAGGGGAAATGCTGGCGCGGATAGATCGGGAAGAGGTGCAGCATCTTGACGAGTTCGAAAGGGAGAGACAGGATAAAGAGAACGCTCGGCGCGAGGAAAAAGAAAAGATAAAGAAGAGCGTAGAAAATGCTCTCAGATCCGCTAATGAAGCGCTGAATAAGAAGGATTTTGCCAAGGCTAAGGAATACGCGGAAAAAGCGGACGCGGTCTCCGGCGGGTCGGACAAGACCGCGGATATGCTGCGCAGGATAAAGGACGAACAGGATATTTTTGAGGAAGCCCAGCGCGCAAAAGAGATGGCGGACATAGAAGCTAAAAGAACCCAAGAAACGGAGCGTAGAAAGAAAGAAAAAGAAAGAAAGAAGGGAGAGCGGGCAGAAAAGGTGAAGGGTCTTTTGAAAAGCGCTTCAGTACGTTTAAATAAAAACGATTTCGAAGGAGCAAGAAAGACCGCCGAAGAAGCTTTGGAGATAGATGAGGAAAACAGGGATGTCAGGGAAATGCTCGACGAAATAACGCGGCGTGAAGCCGAATATGAGAGCGAGCAAAAACGCATACGGATGGAAGAAGAAAAACGCGTTATAAATGAACAAGAAGACAGAAAGAGAGATCTGCGTGTCTCGGAAAATCTTACGAACGCACGGGACCGAATGGAAAACCGCAAGTTCGCTAAAGCGAGGGCTTTTGTCAGGGACGCCCTGAAAGAGGACGAGAACAATAAAGACGCGGCGGCACTGATGGAAAAGATAGATAAAGAGGAAGCGAAATATGAGAAAGAGCAAGAATTTCTGAAAAAACAAGAGAATGACCGGGTGGTCAGAGAAAGGAAAAAAGCGGAAAGGGATAAAAAGATATCAAGCTATCTCGAACGCGCCGAAAGTGAACTATCAAGAGGCCGTACGGAAAGAGCTATGAGTTATATAGAAAGGGTGCTGGATCTGGATAAAAACAATGAGTCTGCCGAAAAAATGATCGTTCGGATCAAGGCCATGACAACAGAGAATGAAAATTGAAGCGTTTCACGGCGAGCGCTAGGGGACGAAAGGTATATTTAGCCGACGGAACATATATCCGGGAGGAGAAAAATGACCGAGAACAGCATAGACGATAAAGATGAGGGTTTGTATCCGGAAAGCGAGGACTATCCGGAAGGGGCTATACCGGAAGTGACGGAGGAGAAGGATCCGGGAAAACCGGCCAAGGGACTGAAAAGATTCAAGAAGAGCTATATCTGGGTCCTTTTGGGTGTTCTTGTGGCGGCTTTTATTCTTACCAGGTCCATCGGGACGATAAAGAACATCTTACAGAAGCCTGAAAAAGAGGAGAAGAAAGCGGGAGAGGCGTTCCATGAATCCACTCCGGCGAAGGTATATAAGGTAAAGCGTATGGATTTTCAGGACACTTTACCGGCAATGGGGCGCATAGAAGGGTTCAAAGAGATCGAACTCAGATTTGACAGTAAGGGCTTTTTGGAAAGTTTTAATTTCGAGGAGGGAGAACGTATATTAGAAGGCGATATTATCGCGAGTCTTGACCAGCAGGACGCTCTTCTTAAGCTGAAATACGCGGCACTCGAGCTGGAAAAGAACAAAAAACTTTTCGATCTCGGCGGTGTGGATAAGATGGCGGTAGATCAGAAAAAACTCGAATATGAATCGTCAAAGCGCGAATTAGAAAAAACGAACATCTATTCTCCCAGCGACGGGTATTTGGCCAGCAAAGAAAAGAGTTCCGGAACATTCGTGACGTCACAGGATAAGATAGGTATATTCGTAGATTTCAGCGAGGTATACGCCGTTTTTGATGTTATAGAGGAAGATTCTCCTAAGATACATTTAGGCCAGAGCGCCGAAATATTCCTGGACGCGTATCCGGGAGAGACATATAAAGGAACGATCGATACGATCGCGCCCATTATTGAAGGGCGCACTAGGACGCAGAAGATAAAGGTTGAACTTGAGAATAAGGAAGACCAGCTTAAACCGGGCATGTTCGCGCGTTCAATAATAAACACGTATGAGAGTAAAGACGCGTTGGTCATTCCCGCATCTTCTTTCAGGAAGGAAGAAAATAAATATTTCGTTTTTGTTGTCCACCCGGAAGAGGGAAAAATAGACGAAGAATATATAGCGGCTGAAGGCGAGAAAGAAGAAGATAAGAAAGGAGGAGACCCCGTAGAAGAAGAAAATGATGAGAACATAGGAACGGTTGAGAAAAGAGAAATATCCATAGAATATCTAACTCATGATGTAGCGGAGATAAGAAAAGGAATAGAAGAGGGGGAGCTTATTATCAGAGAACTCCATCGTGAATATAAAGACGGGGATAAAGTGGAAATAACCGAGGTGCAGGAGACGATATTCTAGAGACCGTGCCCCGAGTCCCGTGCCCCGGGACCCGGAAATACGCTATAAATCTTTTATAAAATTATGGGATTACCGGAATTCTCGACAAAAAAACCAGTTACCACGGTGATGATATTCATCGGTGTCATGCTTTTCGGCGTGATATCGTTGACGAAGCTTCCTCAAGAGCTGTTCCCGCCGATAACCTATCCGCAGCTTACGGTCGTTACCGGTTACGCTAACGCGGCTCCGGAAGAGATCGAGACGCTTCTCACTAAGCCCGTAGAAGAAGCCGTCGGGACGGTCAGCGGAATAAAATCCATACGGTCGATATCTAAAGAGGGGATATCTCTGGTAATGGCCGAATTTGATTGGGACCAGAATATGGATTTTGCTTCTCTTAGGACCAGAGAGAAAGTGGATCTTATCAAAGCGCGTCTTCCGCGCGACGCTTCGGAACCTTTGGTCATACCATTTAACCCTTTTGAAACGCCGATAATGACGATAAGCGTTACCGGAGAAAGAAGCGAAGCCCAGCTTAGGCAGATAGCCATGGATACCATAAAAGAAGAACTGGAGAAAATAGACGGCGTAGCTTCGGCTTCGGTGGAAGGGGGGCTTGAGAGAGAGATATTGGTGGAAGTCAACCAGATAAAACTGAACACGCACGGAGTGTCCATCTCGGACGTATCAACCGCTATAACCGACGCTAATCTCAACTATCCGGCCGGGACCATAAAAGAGAGTTTCTACGAATATCTCATCCGCACGCTTGGAGAGTTCCAGAATGTCAGAGAGATAGAAGAAGTTGTTGTAAAGAACAAAGAAGAGAAAGAGAACGCGCCTTCGGAAGCAACCATGAAACAGAGAGAGATCAGCCCGGAAGCTCAGATGGTGGCGGTGAGAGATATAGCTGACGTTAAGGACATATATAAGGAGAGGAGCAGTTTTTCCCGGTATAACGGCGAAGGCAATATCTCGGTATCCGTGCAGAAACAGGCGCAGGCAAACACCATGCAGGTCATAGATAAGATAATTAAAATGTTCCCGCGCCTGAAAAAAATGCTTCCTACCGATGTGAAGATAGAAGTAGTATACGATCAGTCTGTTTTTATCCGGGACGCTATAAACGGAGTAAGGGACGCGGCTCTTCAGGGAGGAGTGCTGGCTTTTCTTGTTCTTCTGATATTCCTGCGCAGTTTCAAATCTTCCGCGATCGTTACGCTGACCATACCCATATCGGTGATGATAGTATTCACATTCATGCATTTCGGCGGGCTTTCCATAAATATGATGTCCCTTGGAGGGCTGGCGCTAGGGGTGGGTATGCTGGTGGATAATGCCATAGTTGTTATAGAGAACATTTTCCGTCATAAGGAGATGGGGGAGTCTCCCGAAAAAGCCGCTACCGAAGGCTCAGAGGAAGTGTCGAACGCCATAGTGGCATCTACGCTCACGACGATCGCCGTGTTCCTGCCGATGATCTTTGTTGTAGGAATAGCGGGTCAGCTTTTTAAAGAACTGGCGTTCACCGTGACCTTTTCTTTGGTCGGGTCGTTATGGGTGGCGCTTACACTGATCCCGCTTTTGAGCTGTAAAATAGGCGGCAGCGCGGCCGAGGCCAAGAAGGGAGCCAAAGCATTCGCCGGTGGAAAGATATGGAAAAGCTTCCTAGGAATATACGAAAAGATGCTCAGAGCATTTCTGAGACATAAGGGGCTGGGGCTGTTCATGATACTCATGGCATTCTTATCAAGTCTGCTTATCTTTAATTTTTTGGAGAAAGAACTGATGCCCAAGACCGATCAAGGGCAGTTCATAGTCAATATAGATATGCCGGTGGGAACCAGGTTAGAACAGACCAATGAGATAGTAAAAATAGTTGAAGGAAACATATTAAAGTATCCCGTTGTAGGATCCGTTAATTCCGTGGTCGGCGCGACGAGCGGTAATTCAGCAAAAGACGTAGTTAAAAGCATGGGATCGCATCAAGGCAGAGTAATCGTCGACCTCAAAGAAAAAAGGAAGATCAAGACATCCGAGCTGGTGAGGGAGATACAGGAGACGTTCGATAAGATCACGAAACTCAAACACGCTAATATCGAATTCTCTTTACAGCAAGGCGTTTTTTCGGGGGCTTTCGGCGGCGGAGGGAAAGCGATAACGATAGAGATAAAAGGCGAAGACCTTGAAATAATGGAAAGCATAGCGCGGGACGTAGAAAGAGAGATGGAAAAGATACCCGGGATATTCGGCGTGGAAGACGATGTGCCCGAACCTTCTCCCGAGGTAAGGATAAATATCGATAAAGACAAAGCCTCTCTGCACAATATTTCTGTAGTGGATCTCGCGAAAATAGCTCAGATGTCGCTTAAGGGAGCGGTGTCTTCGCGGTTCAAGGAAAAAGGACAGGAGATAGATATTAGGGTTCGGCTAAGGGAGATTGACAGGGAGAGTTACGATAAACTGTATCGCATAAGGATAGGGTCTCCGGACGGCAGGATGATACCTCTGGGGACGATGGCGGCTTTCGAAAAAGGCAAAGGGCCCAGCGAGATAAAAAGGATAGGCCAGGAACGGACCATCACGGTATACGCCGATGTTATGGACCGCAAAATGGCGGAAGTGCTGGCCGATATTGAGAATATAATAGGGAACAAAAAGTTCGAGAGCGGATATAAAGCGAAAATGGCCGGGGAATCCGAGGAGATGAAAAAGTCGTTTGACAGTTTGAAATTCGCTTTGATCCTGTCCATAGTGATGGTATACATGATCATGGCCGCGCAATTCGAATCGATAACCCAGCCTTTGATAATACTTTTTACCGTGCCTCTTTCTCTTATCGGGGTCCTTATTTCTCTTTATGTGACGGACACTTCGGTAAGCGTTGTAGCCATTCTTGGGATAATAATGTTGGGGGGGATAGTTGTCAATAACGGAATAGTTCTTGTGGATTATACCAACATTCTTATGGCAAAAGGAAAGAACGTCCTCGACTCGGTAGTCGAGTCGAGTACCGCAAGGTTAAGGCCCATAATAATGACGGCCCTTACTACGGTCCTTGGGCTTGCTCCTATGGCTTTTGCCGTGGGCAGAGGCTCTGAGTTAAGGGCGCCGATGGCAATAAGCGTTATGGGCGGGCTTGTTGTCTCTACCTTTCTCACTCTGGTAGTCATCCCGTCCATATTCATACTCGAGAATGAGATCAGGACCGGTTTGGCGGGGATCGCGTCAAGGTTCGGGAGGAAGAGATAGAGTAAAGAGTAGGGGCGGGGTTGCCCCGCCCGAGGCTAGAGGCGAGAGACGATAAGGGTCACCAGTCACCAGACACCGTGTCACCGGAGGCGAGAGAACAGTTTAAAAGGTTTTAAAAGTTAAAATGTTTTAAAGATTTATTGGCATAGAGCATAGGGCACAGCGCATAGCGTTATATTGACTGATGCGAAAATGGTATATTTTTTGTCATCCCGACCGACTTCTGCGAAGCTTTAGCGAAGCAGAGGAGTGGAGGGATCTGGTTAAACATAAGAAAGATCCCTCGATTCGCCTTCGGCTCACTCGGGATGACAAGCAAGGAAAGGTTCTTCGCAATGACGGGGGAGGAGGATAGAAGGAAGAGGGATGAGAAAGAAGTGTTAAGTTGTAAGTGTTAAGTATTAAGTGAAACGGATAGTTTAAAAGTTAAAGTGTTTTAAAGATTAAAAAGTTCGCAGTTAGGAGGGCGTAGTCAAGAACAAGATTGCTTCGTCGGCCTGTGGCCTCCTCGCAATGACGGGGGAGGAGGATAGAAGGAAGAGGGACGATAGAAAAAGGACGCATTCTTTCCGTCATTGCGAACCCCGAGCTATGCAAGTGGTGAAGCAATCTTCTTACTTTATGTTTTTTTCTTTATCTGACTTCTGACGTCTGACATCTGACTTCTTTAAACGGTTCCCTGCTTACGCTATACACAAGATATATTATGAACAACTCCACAAACACCACAAACCCTAAACCATGAGCCTATCAAGTTTTTCCATAAAGAAACCTGTATCCACAATAATGATATTCTCGGCGCTATGTCTCATAGGGCTGATATCTCTTACACGTCTCGCGGTAGAACTGTATCCTGATATTTCTTTCGGGCAGGTCAGTATCATCGTGTATATACGCGGAGGCGTGCCGCCTACCGAGGTCGAATCTATGGTGACCAAACCCATCGAGGAGGCGGTAAGTACGGTATCTCACCTTGAAAGCATGATGTCCATATCCAAAGAGGGGGAATCCACGGTCGTGCTCAGTTTTAAGCGCGGGATAGATATGCAGGTGGTGGCTATGGAAGTCCGTGAGAAATTCGCCAAAGTAAAAGAAAAACTTCCGACCGAAGCGGAAAAACCCATCATCGCGCAATTTTCCCAGACGGATGTTCCTATAATCATATTCGCAGTTACCAGCCGTAAAAGGACTACGGAAGAGCTGCGTAAAATGGTGGATGAACAGGTCAAAGAAAAGATAAAACGCATTACTGGTGTGGCTAACGTGGAGGTCGGCGGCGGAAGGGAACGTAAAATACTTGTCGAAGTGGATAAAAAAGCCCTGTACCGGTATGCGCTTTCCATAAACCGTGTGATCTCGTCCTTAGGAGCGAATAATCTCAACATACTTACCGGCGAGCTTACGGAAAATTCATCGAAGGTCCTGATCCGGGCCATAGGACAGTTCGAGACCATGGATGATGTAAAACAGACCGTGGTAATGACAAAACCCGACGGGTCCGCGGTAAGGGTAAAAGATGTGGCGGAAGTAAAAGATTCTTTCCTCGATCCGCAAAGTTACGCGAGGATGAACGTAAGCCCTATCGTATCGGTGTATGTGCAGAAAGAATCAAAAGCCAACACTATAGAGGTCGCCGCGCTGATATTGAAAGAGATAGATGATCTTAAGACCATTCTTCCTAAGGATGTCGATATCATCATCACAAAGAACCAGGCAAAGTTCATAAAGACCTCTATAACGAATCTTCGCGACTCGCTCTTGCGGGGAGCCGCGATGATAATATTCATACTCATGCTCTTTATGGGAAAACTCGGGAAGAAAGCCTCCGTGATAGTTCCCGTGGGATTGGCCTCTTCCATGTTCCTGCCGGGAATGATGCTGTATATGCTTCTTGTGGGCCTGATAATATTTCTGGCCGCGTTCGAAAGATACAGGTCCATCCTGATAGTGGCTATATCCATACCTATATCCCTTGTTATTACTTTCGGGTTCATGGACCTGTCCAATATGTTCATTCCCGCTATAATGGATCTTACCATAAACTTCATCACACTTTTCGGACTGGCTCTCGGGGTGGGCATGCTGGTAGATAACTCTATCGTGGTGTTCGAGAACATAGTCACAAAAACGGAACAGGGAGCAGGAAGGGTGGATGCCGCGGTAACAGGCAGCACCGAGATGAACGTTGTTATTTTCGCTTCGACATTGACCACCGTTATAGTGTTCTTACCTATGCTTTTCGTGAGCGAATCGATGAGCGTGCTCTACGGCGGAGTGGCCTGGACGGTGACCTTCTCTTTGTGTATATCCCTTTTTGTCGCGCTCATGGTGGTGCCTCTCATGAGTTCCCGGATAGATCTGACTTCCAAAGGAGGTGAGTCACAACAGGTAAAGGAAGGATTCCTGCGCCCGTTCTACAAAGCTCAGGAAAAAGCGCTTCTTTTTGTGTTCAGGCGGCGTTTTATGATGCTTTCTATAGCGGGTGTTCTTTTTGCGGGAGCTATCTACCTGTACGGGAGCATGGGAAAAGAGTATATGGGCACTACCGAACAGAACAGGTTCACTATTTTTATAGAGATGCCTACCGGCGTAAAACTGGACTCAAGTGACGAGACCGTGCGTATGGTAGAGGAAATGCTTAAGGAAGTTCCTGAAGTGAAGAACTTTACGGCCCGAGTAGAGGGATGGTCCAGCAAAATATACGTGGACCTGGTAGGCCTTAAGGAAAGAAGACGGTCGGTAAGCGATGTTATGGACAGTTTAAGGCCGAAGGTCGCCAGGCTTCAACCGGCATTCATATATTTCGAGGAAGAACAGGAAGTGGGGACAAAAGAGATAATCTTGAATATTTTCGGATATGATTATGAGATATTGCGTGAAATAGCTATAGCTTTGACCACTAGGATGGGGCGTATCCCGTATTTTACCGACACTAAAATACGTATGCGTGAAGGACGCCCGGAACTGGACCTTGTAGTAGATAAACAAAAAAGCGCGAATTTCGGGTTTTCCACTAAAGAAATAGCCGATATGGTCCATGCCAAGGTCCGCGGTGTGAGGGCTACCATGTTCCATACCAAAGCTTCTGAGGTAGAGACAATAGTCCGTATGCAGGAAAAGGACCGCCGTACGGTAAAGGATATACATGGTCTTACCGTATCAAGGATGGGGGATGACCGGGTATCGCTGGACCAGATGGTGGGGTTCAAGTATGGTCTAGGCCCAAGCGAAGTCTGGAGAAAGAACCGGTCTAGGATGATACAGGTAAGCGCCAATATAGGAGAGCTTCCCTTGGGTAAGGCTGCGGAACTCCTTAATTCGGAATTAGATGATCTCAATCTGCCGGAAGACTATTTTTACGAGATAGGGGGGGATTATGAAACCCTGCTGAAGACGCAGCAAGAGTTCTTCCTGACCATACTGATCATAGTTCTCCTCATATATCTGGTCCTAGCATCCATATTTGAGTCATATAAACAGCCATTTATTATAATGATCACTGTCATACTCGCAACGATCGGGGCCATAGTGTCGCTTTATGTCACAAAGACGGCTATAGGTATGGGGGCGCTCATAGGCATGATGATGCTTGCCGGGATAGTCGTTAATAACGGGATCATTCTTGTTGAGTACGCGAATGAACTAAAAAGAACGCGGAGCAATCTTTTCCGTGTGCTCATGGAAGCCGCAAGAGGACGTCTCCGGCCCGTACTGATGACCACAGCCAC
This sequence comes from Candidatus Omnitrophota bacterium, assembly GCA_043813915.1. GTDB lineage: Bacteria > Omnitrophota > Gorgyraeia > Tantalellales > Tantalellaceae > Aadella. The sequence continues at coordinate 8,439 of JBDRKO010000032.1, read as the reverse complement.
CACGGTTTTCGGACTGCTTCCCATGGCGCTCGATAAAAGCGAGGGAGCTAATCTTTGGAACCCTCTGGCGATAACCGTTATCGGAGGCCTGTCTTTCGCTACTCCGCTTACGCTGGTCTTGGTGCCGGCGATCTATTCTATATTTGAGCAGTTCGGGAAAATATACAGCGATATCCTTATTTCCGGCAATGTAGGAAAGGCCGTCAAGCATACCGTAATGGCTCTTTTCAAGAAGAAAAAAAAGACTTCGTGAAAATTGGGGACGTGAAAATTGGGGACGTTTCCCTATTTCTGAGAGATTAAAAAGCAAGGAAATAGGGAAACGTCCCCAATTTTTAGGGAAACGTCCCCAATTTTCCCCAATTTCGTTCTCCCCAATTTCCCGTATTTCCGAAATTCCGTTAGAAAACAAAAAGTAAGTAAAAAATGTTTGTCCCATAACTTCTATATGCTATACTATAAATGCGTTTATAGGTTAAGATATAAGAAAGTTTGAGCTCCATACTTCGGGAAGGTTGTAATGGAACAGCGTCAAAAAATATATAAAGACCCCTTACATATTAATATTCTTTCCTATAAAAAGGATACGAGCGGTATTATGACCGAGAGAGAGGATATCAGTATACTCTCCTGGAAACAGCGTCATATCGGTTCTATCCGGGCCGTGAGCATTCTTCTATCGATAATATTTTTGGATCAGCAGGCGGGATGGGCTCAGGGCGGAAAACCCGTATGGGCACAGGCCAAACCGGCCGAATTCGTCCAGCATGATATGTATCCAAGCAAGTATAAAGTCCCGTATGACCTCGCCAAGACGCAGGAAACCGTAATGAACGGCGGAGACGAGGTTATCTTCAATATACAGGACGCGCACCCGTCACTCTCCGCTCAGTATTCCATAGCGGGTCTTCTTGAGACTCTTGTCACAGATTATGATCTGGAGTTCATCGCTCTGGAAGGCGCGTCAGGATATATAGACACATCTCTTCTAAGCACATTTCCCGATAAGCGGATACGCAAAGATACGGCAGACTTTCTTATGAGAGAAGGACGCATGAGCGCCGGCGAATTTTTCGCTATAACTACGGATGCCGAGAATATCAGCCTTTACGGTATAGAGGACGACAAACTTTACCGGGAAAACATCGAAAGTTTCAGGACCCTAGCGGCCGACCGGGCCGGAAAGACCGGGAACATAACGGCTCTGCTCGAACAGCTGGGCGCACTGGGCGAAAAAGTCTGGAATAAAGACCTTAAAAAACTCAACGATCTCTCATCCGAACACAGGGAAAAGAAACTCAGTTTTTCCGATTATTGGACCGCGGTAAAAGAACTGACCGCGAAACACGGCATAAATACCGCGTCTTATCCCGAAATATCCAAACTTATAAGATCTATAGAGCTCGAGAAAGAAATAGATTTCCAGAAGGCCAATACAGAAAGAGGCCAGCTTATAGATGAGCTCAGCCGGGACAGGGATAAAGAAATGCTGGAAGTCCTTGTCCTGAAATCCCTCGCGTTCAAACAGAACAAGATATCGCAGGCCGATTATCACAGCTATCTTGTGGATCTCGCGAAAAAAGAAGGCATCTCCGCCGACGCTTACTCCAACATGATACTTTTTACGAATTATGTCACTATATATGAATCGGTGGAGATCATGGAGCTTTACCGGGAAATAGACGCTTTAGAAGAGGACATGAGAACAAAACTTTATCGGGATCCCTCCGAACGCGAACTTTTCGGCATGATACGGCTGGCACAACTCCTGAAACAGCTTTACGCTATGGAACTGAATAATCCGGAATCCGAATATCTGATGACAAATAAAAAGAATTTTTCGGCCAAAAAATACGCGGAATTCATCAAAACTAACTGCCGAAAATACGGGGTGGAAATAGCCGGCGGGTATGATCTTGCCGATATCGAAAACGGAATAGACGGCGCGCTTGAGTTCTATTATGACGCGAAGGCGAGAGATAACGCTATGCTCGCTAATACCGTCAAAAAGATGAGGGAAGAAGGCAAAAAAACGGCCGCGCTAATAACCGGAGGTTATCATACCGAAGGGCTCACCGGTATTATGAAAGAACAGGGTCTTTCATATCTGGTCATAGTCCCTAAATACCAGAGCGGGGAAGAAAGGCCCTATATAGCCGTTCTTACGAACAAAAAGAAACCTTATGAAGAGCTTCTGGAAAGCGGCCGATATAAACTGGCGGTTGCCGCGTATCTATATGATTATAAGGGGGATCTTGCCGGTATAAAATCTATGGTGTTCCACGCTTTAGGCGAAGCTATGATAGACGGGCGCGATGTGGAAAAGATAAAAGCGGAATGGTCTTCCGGATATAAAGCGGCATATGAGAATCTGTCGGAAGCACACCGCCTGGCGATGGATTTTACGCCTCCCGCTCCCGATGAATTCTCGGCGTATCTTGAAAAGATAAAAATAAGAAAAGTGAACGACGGCAGCGCTGTTATCGAGGATATGACCACAGATGCCGGTCACGGCGTTTTTATAAGCATAGTCCGCAAAAAAGACGCCTCGGGCAAGGATTTCTATGATTTTAACCCGGCATCCAAAGAGGAAAGGACGCGGTTCCTGGCCAGACGGGGCGAAGAAGGCGAATTCAGGACGGTGCTGACAGAGCTCAAAGAAGAAGTGAAGAAAGCCCAGGCACTCAAAGATGAACTTTCGACCATTACCAAGGAATTGGGTAAGAGGATAAGCCGAGAAGAAGGATTAGAGAAAATAAAAGAGATAGCGGCAGACAAAGTGCTTAGAGAAAGGATCGCGGAAAAGATCCATGATGCAGGTCGGGAGATCGATCAGGAAGAAATCGTCCGGACCTTAAGGACTCTAGGGTGCAGAATACCCAGAGATTGGGAAGATAGTCCCGAGGTTATGCAGCAGCTGGATATCATAGTTTCGACCACAAAGTTTATGTCCTTCGGAATAGAAATGATACCCAGTGAGCATGTGAATCTTGAAGAAGGCTGGAAAGAAGTTATATTTTATTTCAGGCCGGGTGTTCAGGAGAAAATCGCCAGTATTATAAAAACTGATCTTGAGACAGGGGAAATTATAACGCTTACCGAATATTATAGAAGCGGTTTGATAAAACGTATCCAAGATGAATTCGGTTCTATTTGGGAATATGATGAGAATGTGGTAGCCGAAGGCGCGGATCGCGGTAGATGTATTTTGGAGTTTTTACCGGATACGGGAGAATATTCTACATACCAATGGCAGCACAGGAAAGTAATAAAAAATACATATGACGGATCGTATCAAGTTGAACCGGGAACGCCTGTCTTTAGCGGTGTGCGGGAAGATCAAAGGAGAATATCTATTTCCAAGAAAGCTGTTGACGGTGATGTAACACCCGGCGAACCTGTCGTAAAAAGTATTAAAGAAGAGAGGTCAGATGGCAGGCAGAAGAAACTTGAACCCACAGATGTATTTAAAAAAGAAGACGGTACATCGATAGTTCCAGTGATAGCGACTATCGCGAGCATCAGCGTCGGTTTTTTGTTTACCTATAGTGTTGTTTTTGGGTGGATGGGAATACCGATCGTGCTCGGGATGAGTCTATTATTGATCAAGAACGTGGGCAAAAAGACTGGCTGGTTTGATGCTATACCGTTTATAAACAGAGTGGTATATAAACCGCTTTATCCTTATATCGGGATCTTTCTGATACTATCGGGCTTGATCATGGGTTTTTCCGGGCGGTCCGCGGATCCCGCTAAACCTAAGCCTCCTATAACCGCTAAAGCCCCTGTTTCGGCAGTTCAGCTCGCAACAGACGATATTATGATCGATATGCCACGCCGCGGTGCGGCCGCGGCAGAAGACACGGCCGATACGGCTATTAAAAAAGCTGTAAAAGACTATTTCTTCGGCATAGAAATAGCTTTATTAAAGTTCAAAGTGGAACAGGGGCTTCCTATATACTACGGTAACAGTACGAACCCTTGTGTTCTCAAGACGCTGGCTTCTATAAGACATAGAAAATTTATCCTTGACGGGGTTTCAGATTCATACGGTATGCCTGAGCGCAGGCTGGAGGATCTAAGCCTGGAGATCGATAAAGCTTTAGAAAAAATAGATCCGAAAGATATACCGCCGTATATCATGAAGCAACCCAAGAAACTAAGGAACGCGTTCCTGCTTGTCCGGGCATTTGACAGAAAAACGTACGACGATAAGCTTGCCGGATGCGACAGAGGAATAAGAGGGAAAGACCTGGGCAAAACGTGGGGCTTTACGACCGGGAACAGATATTGGGGTCATGTAGCGGAAGGAAAAAGAGGGGTCTTGATAACCGTGAACCAGGAGATGAACACTATCAAAGCCGCGGCAGCTATAGTACATGAAGCTTGGCATCCGTGGCCGGAAAACATAAAAGAAGCGGTGATCAAAAGTTTTAAAGGATTAGCTGAAATATGGACCCTTTTTGGGAACACGAGAGCTTATGAAGAGCAGCCTGCATACAAAAAGTTAAATGCGTTTTTACTAAATGTAGCCGCGCTTGATGTGGAATGGGAATGGGCAGGGTTTTTTGATCGGGAGGATAAAAAGAACAGTGTTCTTTTAGGGATAATTCTTTTGGGATCGGGAATTTTTATTCCGCTTACGCTATTTTTTGTTGCGAGGCGCGTAATTAAACTCATAGCGGGTACGGATAAAGAAGCGAAGGGAAAGCTCAAACCAAAGGTAAAGAAGATATCTCCCAAAGAAGAACCCGTCGGGATAATCCCGCTTATCACTACCGTATCGCTTTCCGTTGCGGCGCTATGCGGCGTGATATCGCTGCCGCTGGTCGCGGTGGGCACAGTAGGCGTAGGCGCGTCGTATTTTGTGTATAAATACGCCGGGCTTCATTCGATCTTAAAGACTCCTCTCAACAATGAAAATATAAGCGATATAGAGAGGTTGAGACTTCAAAAACAGTGCGGGGATATACTCGGTGAGAGGTATAACGTGGAGGTTATAGGCGATACGGAATGGCACGTGGACCTCCTCTCGGTTATCGAACAGATCGCGGGGAAAATAGATACCAAGAACCTGACAACCAAAGAGTTCCGGAACGTTATCATTAGCGCCTTGAAACAGATGTATCCCACCCCGCAGGTAAAATGGCTTATCGACGAACTGGAGGGAATGGATCTCGGGAAATATATAACAAAAAAAGAGATACATAGTTTCATGGTGGAGACGGATGCTTCGGATCTTAATATGGATGCTCTACGGGATAGGATGTATGAGGAGTCTATTCCGCAGTTATTCCCTTCTCCGCATGCCTCGGTGAATTTTATACGGCCCACCCTGTTAGCGCCAGAACAGGCCCAGGGAAAGAAACAATATCAAGTTACCGTAGTCGCTGACGATATTATGGATGCCCGGCAGAAAGCCGGCCTTTTATCCGAAATAACGGGTATAGGAAAAGAGATTGCGGAAGAATATACCGGCATGGAATACGCGTTCACCGAAGAAAAAACCATATATGTGCGTGAAAGGACGGCAAAAGCGCCCAACGCGGCGCGGGTATTAGTGCTGATGCATGAAAAAGCCGAGGCTAACCTTAACAAGGCCCCTCCGGGGACATTGTCGGCGCTCCTGTTAAACGGGGAGATATGGGCGAATATAGGCGAAGTCTATAATGTGATCATATATACAATAAAAAAACTGCTCACACCGCTTGCCGTTAGCAGGGTAATATCTCTTAAAGAAACTCTTCGCAAAGAAGATGAGACCGGAATATTTACCGATGAATGGCTGAGTTCATTAAAAGAAATGGCCGTTACTAACGCGATGAGTAAAGGCTCGGTAACCGCCGAAGAGGCGCATGCCGAATACGCGCAATATCTGCGTAATATACTTTTCCTGAAGAGAGCCGGTATCCCCGAAGAATTTTTAAAAAAAGGTAACATCCCCGGCCGCATTTCCGGCGTTCTGCTGGATGCGGATCTAAACGATATACTGAAAAGAATAGCCCTTCTTAATGACCACAATATACCTTTAACGACATTATTTATGGTCAACGATAACGATACATACACGCTCGAACCGCTGGTTTTGGTCATGACATCCGGGGAGCTCGCCTTAAAGGTCCAAGAGATAAGAACTTATAAACTGCCTGTTACTATAGATACCATGACCGCCGAGCCGGAAGAACTCGTTAAAATAGCGGCAACCGCGGAAATCGATAATATGGCCGCGCGGGAAATAACCAAAGCGGAACTTAAAGAGCTAGGTACGTTCATAAACCAGAACGCGTTATGGCAGGCGATGGATCAGGTAGCGGAAAGGGAACTGGCTTCTTATGAGTTCGGCGAAGCGCGTGAATACGCTGATGTGGCGCGTAAAAATGTCAGCAGGTCATTAGAAGCGGATGGAAAAGACCCGATGTTGATGTTTGAGAATATAGACGAAGTGCGAAAGATGCAGAGTGAAGAAGAAACCCGGCTCAGAAACTTGGCTAATGAAGAAGCGGGCAAGTTGCTGCGCAAGATAACCGAGAAATATATGAACGAACGGCTGGATAAAAATATCCCGAGCGATATGACGGACGCGTTCGTGGACGCGGTTTTCGAACAGAACAAAACGCGTTTTCCCGAAAGCGTAAGATACGAACTTGAAAATATAAAAAATGCCGCTAAAAAAATAATAAAAAAGATAAACGAAGACGCATTACAGAAAGACGCCGTGTCAGAAGACCTCGCGGAAATAGCGCGTTTCGCGTCGCTGATAACGTCTCTTAATGCTGTCGGACCCGGCAAGGAAAAAGACGCGCTAATCGCGGAAATATCATCTTTTATAGAGAATCTCAGGACAGGTGCATTGACCGCATATCTAGGTGAGCTATCCGAAGAAGAGACCGGCCGGTTCGATGAACTTACCGGGAAAATGCTGAACGGCCCGATCACAAAACGCACCGCGGCCGAGGATCTTTATAAAATGCAGCTTACTGGTAAGATATCACCGGAAAATATAAACGGTTTAATAGACGCTAAAACCCAAGATGGAACTGAACGCGAAACCCTGCGCAAACTATTATCGTCGATCGAAGAGGAACACAGAAAGAACGAAAAAGGCCTGAACGAAGTGTTCGAAAAAGTCGGCATATACGTGAAGGACCCGAACAGAAAGAACCTTCTGGAAGTCAGACGAATGGCTGAGCGGGAAGCCTATAATCCGCTGCTTCAGGAGAACGGGACACTGTTCAACAATTTCACGGATGAATATCTTCTGAAGTTCTTAAAGGCCGAACCCGTTATTTACATTGATGCTGACGGCCGGACGAAGATCAATATAGGAGCCACACGCAGAAAACTCGGTCCCGGCGGTATTCAGAATATCCGTGATCTGTACGAAGCGCTTAGAGAAGTATTCCCGGGCCGTTATCCGTTAACGCGGTTATTGCCCCTGATGTCGTTCGGAACGATAGAGAATATCGGACGGAAAACAATGCCCGGTTCCGCCGTTTTCTCAAAACTGCCCTTTATGCGCAGGATAAAACCGGCGTATATCTTCATATTCCTGGGTGTAATAATGCTTCCTTTATTTTTAGCGGTAGCGGCGGCATATGGTATGCCTGCCGGAGCGGATATGTCCAAAAATATGGGGGGACATACGGACGATACAGTATCTTTCGATCAAGCGGCTCATCTGATGCCGAGCATGATGCTTGACGCTACCCCGGGGGAACTTGCGCTCAAGACCGGTCTTCCCGAACTTGATGCCGTAACAAAACAATTCCCGGGAGTCATATCTTTTATTAAGGCCGGAGGGACACTTGAATACGGCAAAAATCATACCGCCGTTGTCGCGCTTAAAAGCGCTATGGATCAGCTGGGATACGGCCAGAATTACCCGTTCACCGTTAACAGCACGTGGTTCGGTGAACATATTCAGAAAGCGGTGAAAGAACTGCAGTCGAAACATGATCTGCCGGTCACCGGTAAAGTGGATACAAAAACAGCCGAAGCGATATCCAAGGATCTCGCTTCTATGAAAACCGCGCAGGTAACGATAAAGGAAATCCAGCCGTCCGGAGCCGCAACTGTTTTAATGGGACCCGTTATTGCGGAGATAAGAACAGTAATTACGGATCCTGCTGCAGCAAGCGGCGACAAAAGACCGGAGAAAATAAAAACAAAACCGTCCAAAGCGAAAATTTTGACCGTTCCGCTTAACGCCAGTAATGAGTTTTTGCAGGCTCTAGTCAAGGCGCAAACGGCACTCAAGAACTTCTGCGCCGACCCAGAAGCGGACAATAATGAACTTGTTGGATCATTCGCATTTTTCAATCGGAACAATAAGCAGTATATGGCTACGGTGAACCCTTTGATAGAAAAAGCGCTGGGCAAGATAGAATCGGAATTCACTATTCCGGGTAATGTCACATTTCAGATGCATTCAGGCCTGGC
>JBDRKO010000031.1:0-26847 GCA_043813915.1 Candidatus Omnitrophota bacterium | reverse complement strand
ACTTTCACATACACATCCGTCCCGTCGCCAAGGGGGATCGTCATGCTGGCAGGATCGGTGCCGGGTTCTAAATAATATTTGTAAAGATATCTTTTAACGCCGTCACGGTAGACCGGAAGATAATACGCGTTCTCATCTTCATCGTAGAACATCTCATCTATTTCGAACCCCGCTAAGAGCGGATCATAATGCGTCTTGCTTATAGCAAGCTCGGCAGCGTCTATGTGTTGTTTGATATCCGGAATAAGCGTATGTTCCGAGATGCCCCAGCGGAGATACAGGCCTATAAGCGTGCTTATATCGCGGAACGCTACTCTGTTACGAAAAGCTCTGCCCAACGCCTCTCCGGCACGCACGCTCCGCACAGTCTCCTCATCCAAGTATCTCTGCCTGTCATCATCCCTGATAATTATATACTCATCCGTTTTAACCGAACGCTCAACCTGCTCATCCCTTTTTGGCATCTTTAAAGTGAGTCTTGTTCCGTCTTTCAAAGGCTGCCAGCTTACGGAATATCCGGGGCCAGCAAACCATGTTCTGAGAACATAGACCGCAGAGTGATTTTTCCTAAAATGTCTTTCTGGATCCCTGGGTCTTTTCTTGATAAACCCGTATTCATCAAATTCAGCAGTTTTACCGTTATCGATCATATTTATTATTACGCTATCTTCATCAAAATATGTTTCCATGACGATCTTCCCGACAAAATCCTTTCCGGTACTTTTAACCTTATCGATAATCGCGTCATAGGCATTTGCGGTCATTTCAAAGAACATCTCATATGCATTGTGATCCCGATTCAGATACGTTATGAATTGGTATAAGATCCTCTTATACTCTGGATCATTCAAAACACGTTCTTTGAACGCTTCTTTTGTAATGGAATCTGTTGAAAATTCTATTTGCGTTCGTATACCGTTTACAGCCTTTATACAGGAGGCAAATCTGGTAGGCGGAGCGAGAGTATAGCCGGACATCGCTGAACCTGTGTCAGCCAAGCCGGAATAAGCGATACTCGGCATAATAAGGGTACAAACGAGAAAACTCGTTATTATACGCAGTAATATGCGTCTTCCAATAACATTGTGATTTATATTATAATTCATCCTATATATTCTAAGTTTTCGTCCTCCTAAAAGCAACTTTTTATTTTTTTACTATTTGGGGACGTTTCCCTATTTATAAGAGAATATAAAGATAACCTGGAAAGAAATAGTTCATAGTGAGTAGTTCATGGTCTATAGTGAGGGAGATGGCGTTAGGTGAACGATCTAAACAGACGATTGACCATATATTGACGATCCAGAACAGTCTAACCTGGTTAATGCTGCCAGGTAAATGATCTGGTCTTATGCTGACCTGGCAGCTACTAACCGGGTTAGCATTTTCATTTTTACTTCTCACATTACACATCACGCATAACACGGCGCCTCTGACTTCTGTCTTCTGACATCTGACTTCTAGCCTCTAGTCCCTCCCCTCCAATCCTCTTGACAATACTCTCCGCGCATATTATATATAATACATCATGCGTATACGTCTTTTTGTGATATATGTTCTCATTGTTCTTACGTCTTGCTCTACCTCATACGCGGACAAGGCCGCTGATATGCGTCTCGGAACTTGGGTAACCGTGTTCTCGGAACAGAAAGTCCTTTCTTCAAAGAATAATGCCGACCGCCTTCTGGATATTGCAGATAAATGCGGTATAAAAGATATTTATGTCCAAGTGTATCGCTCGGATAAGGCTTATTACAATTCCTCCATTACGGACGCTTCACCATACAAAACCTTTTTATCCGAAGCGAATACGGATGTGTTCAAATACCTGACAGAAAGGTCCAAAGAACGCGGGATAAGCATCCATGCCTGGATAAACCTCCTCAGCTTAGCCAAGAACAAGGAAGCAAACATACTAAAAACTCTCGGGAAGAGCTCTTTGACCATAGACCAGCATGGGAAAGATTCTCTCAAAGACCCGAGTGACCCTCTCGATAAATATTATATACGCGAAGACCAGCTATTCCTTGAGCCAGGCAGTAAAGAGGTCCGAAAATATCTTTCGGGTATAGTGCAGGAAATAACCGGGCTTTATCCGGATATGGCTGGGATACATCTGGATTATATCAGGTACCCGTCCGTCGTCCCGTTCATTCCGGGATCCCGTTTCACATCTCACGGGATAGGCTATGGCTACGGTAAAGACAATCTGGATGCTTTCAAAGCCTCGTCGGAAATAGATATGCTGAAAGACGGCTACTCTAGAAAAAAATTCCTTGAATGGGACGCATGGCTCAGAGGCAATGTGACTTCTCTCGTCAAAGAAATATCGGAGACGGTGCACAGGAAACGACCGGACCTCAAAATATCCTGCGCGGTCATGCCTTCTATCGAACGCACTTATCTGACGACCTTTCAGGATTGGACATCGTGGTTGGAGAATGGCTACTTAGATTATGTGGTGGCAATGGATTATACGGACGACCCTAGGCTTTTCGGTTTCTACGCGAACTCTTTTATCGCGCAAGCCGAACCTTCAAAAGTGCAGCTTGGTGTGGGTGCGTATCTTCTCAAGGACCAGTCAGACATCCTATACAGTGAACTGAACCGTGCCTTAGCCGCGGAGGTTTCCGGATTGGTAATATTCTCTTATGACGATATCGCGGAGGATCCTGCCCTTCAGGCATTTCTTGCCGAAAATTTCAAATAACTGAATCTCCACGGACTGACGTCCGTGGTCTCTATACGATTGCTTTGCGACCTTAGATCGTTTAACGCTCATTCATCCATGGATTAACATCCATGGTGTTCTGCCGCATCCGTGGAGACCTTCGGCTCGCGCCTCTCTTCGCTCGTCACTCGCTCAGGATGGTCAAAGGAGATTCAATGGTGAGCAAGCGAAACGCGTCGAACCATAAATAACAGATATACCTTGGTATTCTTGAAGGATAAGTCCGAACTTGCCGGGCACGGGGATCATTCCTGAGGATTGTGAAAGATATTGAAGAACATCTCTACCGGGCCGGCGGCTTTTCTTAACCTATTCATCACGGCAAGACCCAGACCTTTTTCCGGGATACCTTCGGCGATAATGATATCAACTTCCTCTTTATCGAACTCCCTCAGTATGCTGAAAAGCCTTGAAGCGCATATACGGCTGTCTCTGCCCGGCCCTAATATTTTGACGTTAAACCCGCGATATCTGTCTTCGTGTTCCTGTTTAGCCATAATACCGAAGGTCTTGTTCTGTTCTTTTATCTTCGCCACATACGACATTACCTTTTCGTCCTGATCCGGTCTGTCCGGCACCAAAACGATCTTAGCTTGTGGAGAATAATGCTGCGGATATTTTCCGGGAGACCTTTCCTGATGCCATTGATCCGAAGGTACATTCACGTTTTTCGTCATGCGTCTGAGGTCCTCAACACTCACCCCTCCGGGACGCAGGATGTTAACTTCAGAGCCTATCACCTCTATGACGGTCGATTCAACCCCTATCTCCGTAGGGCCTCCGTCAAGTATCATATCTATTCTTCCCTCGAGATCGTTAAGCACATGCTCCGCCTTCGTAGGGGACGGTCTCGAAAAAAGATTAGCTGATGGCGCGGCTATCGGTACCCCGGCCGCTTTTATCAGTCCGCGCGCTATTTCGTTCGACGGCATCCTTACCGCAACGGTATCGAGGCCTGAAGATACTATATCTGGAATAATATCTGTTTTCTTCAGGACCACCGTGAGCGGACCCGGCCAGAACCTTTCGACAAGTTTATACGCCAACGGCGGAGCCTTTTCCGAAACCCGGGCAAGATCATCTATCTCGGCAATGTGAACTATTATAGGGTCGTCCAAAGGCCTTTTTTTAGCTTCGAAGATTCCGGCAACGGCTTTAGGGTCGGTAGCGTCCGCCCCGAGCCCATAGACCGTTTCCGTAGGGAAAGCCACAAGTCCTCGGTTGTGTATTATCTCCGCGGCGCGATTAAGCGCTTCCTGGTCTATGTTATAAGGATCAATTTTTATTATATACGGTCTCATGGTATTTCTCGTAATTTGTGAACAGTAATAATTAACCTAGGGCACAGAGCATAGAGCACAGCGGTTTAAAAAGTTAAAAAGTTTTAAAGGTTACAAAGTTCATGTAGATCGTCCCTGCTCTGTCATCCCGAGTGAGCCGAAGGCGAATCGAGGGATCTTTCTGATGTTTGCCCGGATCCCTCCACTCACTTCGTTTGGTCGGGATGACAAGAAATACACCATTTCCACATCAGCCAATATCTCCAACTTCTGCCTTTTGACTCTCTGACTCTAGCGAACGAAGTGAGCGATAACTCTTTGACTCTTTTTCTAGCTTCCAGCTTCTAATTCTTTCCCTGTTATAAGCTTATATGCCTGCAGATACTTTTCTCTGGTCTTCATCACGATCTCCTCGGGAAGTTCGGGCCCGGGAGGGGTCTTATCCCAATCCAGTCCTTCGAGATAATCCCTGACGAATTGTTTATCAAAACTCTCCTGAGGTCTTCCGGATCCATAACCTGACATCGGCCAGAACCGTGATGAATCAGGGGTCAGGGCCTCATCCATAAGTATTATTTTATCACCTATTTTGCCGAACTCGAACTTCGTATCGGCTATTATTATACCTTTCCCGCGGGCATACTCGCTGGCCTTTTTATATATGGCTATACTCGTTTCTTTCAGAAAGCGCGTGTCTTTCTCGCCTATGATATCTTTGAGCTCATTTTCAGTGATGTTCATATCATGTCCGGCGTCAGCCTTTGTCGAGGGAGTAAATAGCGGTTCCTCTAATTTTTCGGACTCTTTGAGTCCCTTCGGAAGCGTTATTCCACAAACCTTCCCGTTCTTTTTATAGTCCTTCCATCCGGAACCGGAAATATACCCTCTCACGATGCATTCGGCATTCAAGGGCTCGGCCTTTTTCACCAGCATGGATCTGCCTTTCAGCATATCCCTGTGAGGCGCAAGCTTTTCATGCCGCTTGATCATCTCGTCTATATCGACCGTTACAATATGGTTATCCACGATATCACGCGTAAGATCGAACCAGAACACCGATATCATGTTCAGGACCTTTCCTTTGTCCGGTATCCCGTTGGGCATGACAACATCAAATGCGGAGATCCTATCCGTGACAACAAAAAGAAGTTCCTCCCCGAGATCGTATACATTCCTTACTTTACCTTTTTTGAAAAGCTTCATTTCGGGTATATCTAATGATATCAATGCTCTCATGTCTTTTTCCCCTCCTTGCGCTTTTACCCTTTTTTACTGAGCACCGATGGAGCGACATAATCACCGTGTTCTTTCCGGCACTTCTCAAGACGTTCTTTCTGCTCGTCCAGCGATCTCATTAGTATATGCGGCGTATCGAAAACCTTTGTATGGTATATGTTCTTTATTCTTTCGGTCTTCGCTATCAGTTCCGGTATCCTCAGTTTGAACTGTTTTTCATAATCATCCGCTTTGTATTCTTTACCCAATACTTCTTTGAACAGTTTTTTAAGGTCTTCGTATTCGGGTATATACCCTATCGGCGTCTCTATCGCTTCGGCTTCCCCGTTAACACGGAGTTCCATCCATTTAAGCCATACATGTTTATCCTTCATACCGTTAAGATATTTCCCGTTATCCCCTTTAAGGAAATAATTCACACAGAAGATAAGCGGAACGCTGTCGGCCTCCTCCACGATATCCAAGTTATTCTGTATGTACCTTCCTATAGGTATGGATAAAAAATCCAGATTGGCCATAAGATTGAACGTCCGCACGCCTTCTTTGCCCAATGTAGCGGCGGTGGTCTCGGATTCAATGGTCGCGGCCTGAGTAAGTATGCCGTGGTTCCAATCGAATGACTGGACTACCGGAACGCTCGTGTCCGAATCCCTTCCGCCGTAAATTATCCCGCCTATCTCTACTCCCTCGGGGTCGTGTATGTTCTTATCACAGTTCTCGAGATTCTCCAGCTGTATCGTATACCTGGCGTTCTTATGCGCTAAAGGGACATCCTTATCATCCGGACCTTTTTTCCCGGGCGTCCATGCTCCGGCAAAATTCACCCCGCTCTTCGGATCGGGCCTGCCGTCATTCAGCCACCGGGGCTGCTTATGTCCGTCCATAAGCACGTTAGAGAATATCACCTCTCCCGGAGAGGTAAGCGCCTTGAATATCTCGGGATCCCCGTCACTGTTAACATCCGCGATAATGCCGAATATCCCTCTTTCCACGTTAACAGCCTTGATCTTTTTATCTACACATCTGAGATACGCGATATCGTCTCCTATTATCTTTTCACCCTCGAGCATGGCCGTAGCGGTCTTCCCGCATGCCGAAGGAAAGGAACCCGTAAAATAAGTCGTTCTTTTTTTATCAAGACTGTTCACTCCCATAATGAACATATGTTCGGTAAGCCAGCCTTCTTCCGAAGCCCTTTTTATAGCCAAACGCATCGCGAGTTTTTTCAGTCCCACCGTATTTCCGGCGTATTGTGTATTGGTGGAGAACACCATTTCATCGGTCAAGTCTATATACACTCTTCTGTTATACACATCAGTGCTCACCCCGTCCTTGATGCGTCCCGCGGAATGGACAAAACGGAAAAATCTTTCAGGATCCCCGATACCCCGGAATTCCTCGTATCCCGTGCGGTACAGAAGACTTTCGGAATGGCCCACATAACTGGAATCCGTTATCTGGACCGCGGGGATAGCGAACTCGGAACCCGTAGGGCCCAGGCAGAAGAAACATACGTACATCTCTTTGCCGGCCATGGAATTTTTCAGCAGCTCCGCTACCTCTTCTATGCCCTTCTCTCTATCGCACGATTTAATGTCGGACCCCAGCACTTCATCGGGCCGTAAAAGATATTTTGTATTTGATTTATCCCTGGCTTGGTCATAATACCCGTCGAAATGTATCGTGTTCCCCTTTGTTTTTAAAGGTATCTCTTCGCCGCTCGAGATAGCCTTATTCCGTATATACTCATTGTCTTCCGGAGAGTCTGTCCTGACGAATATAGAATCCGGATCGCACAATTCAGCGTATTTCTCCAAAAACACGTGAAGTTTAGCGTTCTTTATCTTTTCCAGTTTTTTGTATTCTTTTTCTCCGCATTTGCTTCTTAAGATATCCATATTTCACCTTTCCTGACTTATTCTAAAAACATGTAAGATCAGCCCTCGCATAGGACCCTACCAAGGAAAACATACTACAATATAATCACTTACATGTCAAATGTCCTGTGGACGTCAGAAGCGAGAGGCGCTAGCGCTCACTCGGGATGACAAGAGCGGAATGACTGGTTAAATGTTAAGTGGAATGTGTAATATGAGAAGTGAAAATAAAAATGCTAACCTGGTTAGAAGCTACCAGGTTAGCATAAGATCAGTTCTTTTACCTGGCATCGTTAACCAGGTTAGATATTACCAAATAGTCGATTGTTAATAGCAGTGTTCTATTTAGATCTTTCCCATAACACCGAACTACCCTCTACGAACTATTTCGCCTTCTTTCATAACTGGGAAACGTCCCGAATTGATTAGTGTTTCAAAAAGCTAGTTAGCTATTTTTGCCTTTTCTCTTCTTTTGTTGCATACTTCTAATACTTGTATATGCAATAAAAAGACAGATAATAGTATGCTCCTATATAGCTTCTGGATGGGAAAATCATTTTTTTTTATGTACTTTCTTTAGCTTTTTAATAAGTTATATCAAGGATCCTGCTTATGAATATATCGTTCATTAAAAGAATATGCAGACCGTCAAAAAAAATAGTCACAGGCATAGTTTTAGCTGCCTTTTCTGTTTGTTTTGTATTTACGGACGCTTGGGCAATAATCGATACTAAAGGTCCGTTAATCGATCAGACATCCCCTTCCCCTCTTACGTTCTTCAATATAGATGCTTTTACCATCCCGGAACATCTGGGCGAAGTTAAGTATTCCAATAAGGCCGATTCTGACAAAGTTATTATTCATATCCAGGATGCTCATTGCAACCCGTTTGCCCAGCATAAAATAGCCGATATCATCGATTACCTTAATGAAGAATACGATATAAACACACTTAATCTCGAAGGCGGCGCCGGGTCCTACGATCTTGATATATTTACATCCATTTCAGATAAAACTATCCGCAGAGAAGTTGCCGACCATTTTCTTAAAACGGGTGAAATAAACGGCGCGGAATTTTACGCCATAAACAACCCCGGAAATGTCACTCTGTGGGGCATAGAAGATACGGATCTTTATCTGTCAAACCTTAAAGTCTACAGAGACTCTCTTGCTCACAAAGATGAAGTCGATAAATACATAAAGGAACTCTCACATCTTCTGAATAATCTTAAAAGACACATATACTCTCCGGGACTGCTTAAAATTGACATGGTATACGGCGCATACAAATCCGGGAACATGGAATTTCGCGAGTATCTGGACTTTTTGATCAAAAGATCGGAAGCGCTGAAGATCGATACAGAAAAGTTACCCAATATTCATTTCTTAAGCCGCGCGATGAGCCAGGAAGATAAAGTGGATTTCAAAAGGGCCAATATCGAACGCAACCTGTTGGTGGACGAACTCAAGAAGAACCTTTCCAGAACAAGGATCAGAGAGCTTGTTTCTAAGACCATTGATTTCAGGACAAAAAAGATCTCTCCGAAAATTTTTTACGGCTATCTTCTCGAAGAAGCTCGAAAAATAGGAATACATACGGACCCCTTTCCGGCTTTGATCAGTTATGAGAAATACATCAACACCTATGAGAGTTGTGACCGAAGCAAGATAATGGAAGAGGTCGCGGCCTGCGAGATGGCGCTCAGAAGCGCCTTATACAGAAACGATACCGAGAAAACATTGGACACTCTCTCAAAGAACATGACGCTTACAAAGAATATCTTCAACTTATCGCTTACTAAAAAAGATTACGAGTATTATCTGACGAACAAAGCGTCTTTCGAGATAAACGATTTTATACACTTTATAGAAACGGAGTCACCCAGATATAAAATAACCGCCAAGCTTAGCCCTGATATCGTAAAGCTGGATGATCATCGGGAAAATTTTTCCGAATTCTATGAATATTCCTTCGACCGCGATGCGGTGTTCCTTAAAAACCTGCATTTCCCCTTATTAAAGACTACCGGCCGGGGAACGGTGACCGTCCTTATAACCGGAGGGTTTCACACAGAGAATCTATGCGAACTTCTCAAAGAAGAAGACATCTCCTGCGTCTCCATAATGCCTAAATTTGCGAATGAAAACGACTACAAAAGCCCCTATTTAGATCTTCTTGCCGGCGAGACGAATGATATGAACTATATGCTAAGATCTGTTATAACAGAAGCCTCTACAATGGCCATAGCCAGTATGCTTTCAGAAGCGATCGCGTCCAACGTATGGGGTAAAGCTAATATCGACACATTTCGCGCGGCTGTTCTCGTGCAAGAACAGATCGCTAAAGGGAAAGAAATAGTAAAGATTACAAAAAATGGAGAGAATATTATTTTTCACATGAAGGACGGAACAACCGAAACAATGCCGATAAGAACATTACTTGACGCTGTTCACCAGGAAGATATAGACGGTCAGATGGAGAGATTAAATGAAGATGATTTTGAGAATATAGAAGACCTGGACGATATCTTAAACGAAATAATAGGATTTTTAAGCTCTATAGGTGCTGATCAACAAACACTTGATCAAGTAAGATCTTTGAAAGGCAAAAATATTGATGACCGAGCGTTAATAAGACTCGTTCATGGTGTTACCTTTAGAGGTCACGCCGGAGGTCAAGGTATCCGCATTAACGGTAATTTAAAAGAGAACCGTCAGGAGTTAAAAGCGGTCATTATCCACGAGATCATCGCCGGACTTTTTAAAGATCATTTCTTAGCCGAAAAAGTTGAACAGGCATTTCGGGAAGATCAGCATAACGAAAACATATTAGCACGCTCCCCTGCTCTGGAAAAAGAAATATGGAATATGACTCCGGAGGAAAGATTAGAAATTGACAGGGATTTTGCTCAGGAAGGGGGCAAAATAAGACCAATGGAGTTGCGTAGAAACATGACAGATGAAGAATATGCTGTCTGGTTAGAGCTTAATTTTTCAAAATCTCTTGCTATAGAGTTTAAGGCACATAGTGAAGATATGGCGATGACTACTTTAAAAGAACTGTTAAAATTTTATATATCTTCGGGAATGAAGCAGAATGGGATAGAGACCTCTGATGAAAAACGTATGATGCAACTAATTCGTGTGATTAAAGCTAAAATAAACATAGGAGCATCCGGGATGGGTTTTGCGTGTAGGCTAGGGAAAATGATCTATGATCATTCAGGAAAAGAAATGTCCATCAGTGATATACAACTGTTATCACTGTCAGCTGTGGAGGAATTAGCAGGAATTAAAATAGAGGAACCCGCAGAAGAAGTAAGCTTTGGTGTCTTAAGAGGTTCCTTCCATACCGCACTAAAGGAAAAAAGGTTTGATGACGCAGAAATTATACTGAAACAGATTAACGACATACCGGACAGCGAACTAAATGCGTATGATCTTGTTAATCGTCGTAATCTGATCAATTTCCTGGTTATAGCTAAAAAAGGTGGGACCCGCGACAAAGAACCCCCCGCCCAATCTCTTCCGGAAATTACCCCGGCATCCCCTAGCGATGCTGACAGAGATTTTGCAAGAGGAAAAGAAAAAACAAGGAGTATAGCGCAGGAAATAGTTAAAAAAATGAATTCCGGGCAGATAGAAGATTTTTTAAAGGATGAGAGTCCCGCATCCGATTCTTTTTACCTGAATACAGGGATATATCTGACCGCGGACGGCACACCCGGAAGAGTAATGTCAATAGAAGAAGAATTCGGGTTGACCGCCGAAGAAGGCAGAGAGGCCTTGCTCTTTGCGCGGGAAATGGCAAAGGCAGAATTTTTGAAAGAACAACTGTATTTCTCGGAAATCTTAGGACCTTTTGATGAGAACACGACAACCAAGACAATTTTAAACAGGTTCTCACAGCTACTCAAAGAAAAAAAGATCAATTTAAATGTACTACACAAAGCACTGCGGTCAGCATTACAGCGTTTCAACTTAACAAGAAGAATATCTCATTATGCCTCTGAAATGAAGGATATCCCCGAGCACAAAACGCTAGTTTCAGCTATGGAACGTATTGTGGCAGCTTATCCGTCATTGACTCCGGATAAGATAGAAGAACTGGATAAGCTGATATCTTTTCTCGAACAGAATGATCTTCTGCGTACCGGTTCAGGAACGGTCGAGATGCAGGCCTATCTCAGAGAATCCCTTTACGGATTGGACATCCTGAACCTTGACGAACTATACTCCCCCAATCCGGAATACTGCGGAAAGATCCGGAAGGAAATAGGAGATTACAGGAAATTCGGTAAAGACTTGGAAGATATGAAAATTGTTGAAGCTGTTGAACTATTCAACGGGCAGATACTGCTTAGGGCGACATCTCAGGGGGGAGAGTTTATAGAGATCATCCTCGACGGGGAAGGATCCGACAGCAATATAGTATTCAAAAGAAAATGGGACAGTAAACTGTCCCAAGGTAAGGAATATTTCCGTATGCCCGAAGCGTTCAGGGAAAAAGTACTTAAGAAAGCTGAAGATCATATCGCAGAGAACCCCAATGCCATAAAACAAGACGAAAGTTTTTATGTTCAAGGCCTGATAATCAAGGACCCTGTAAGCCGGCGTATATTCGAAAACACACTAGCCTCCAATCCGCTGGTACGTTATCTGTTCTTATCGACACAGATGTTTTTTCGGGACGTTGAAGTCGCGAATATATGGATAATGGTGAATATCAAAGGCGGTTCCGCCGGAACTTATTGCAACAGGCGGATATCCGGCGGGGTAGGCATAAAAGATGTTTTCCCTCACGAATATATACATTTCCTTTACGACGTTATGGAGTTAGGACTTGACGATGAAATATCCGACTATTTCGGGACTGAACATAGGGATTTCCTGGAAAGTCTTAACGAGGTTGATAATTATAAGGGACTACTAGAGAGAAACCCGGATCAAATGATCAATGAAGCGTTTACCTATTATCTTACCAGCATCTTCTTTCTTGAAAAAAATGTAGGCAGATCGGCGACCGTTAAGGGGCAGTTCGAAATAACCTTCAAAGACATCGATTTTTTTGTTAAGAAAGGGTTTCTGCCCGCCTGGATGAAAAATATCGACAGATCCGGCACGATAGATGATTATTTCGGCAGAGTAAGACAATATATAGAGAAAAATCCCGGTTCTTTAGGCGAACTGGATATTTTAAAAGAGAAAACTTCTAAGCGTATAAAAAGCCTCCAAGATATATTGAGGTCCGGGAACATCGAAAGAACCCCGAGATCAGAGGAAATAGACGCGGATCTTCGGCAGATCGAGGAACGACTGCGAACAGCTGATCTAAATGATGCACAAAATATAATAAATGAGGTTGAAAAGATAAAGAATAGGATCGAAAGCGTTTTTCTTTTATCAGCTGCCGAACAACTTCAGGATATAAACATAGCTGATATAGGCCTTGATGCTCCCGAACATGAAGAAGTTAACAAGGTTATTAGACAAGCTATTCTTGAAGGCAGAGTGGAAGATAAGGGCGAAATGAACGGTAAAAGAATACTTGTCATTAAAGGTGTTGATGTGTTGGTCGGCGAACAGCGGGGACATGCCGGAATTGAACGTAACGTGATATATATAGCTGAGGGTGCTTATTCGGAAACGTTGGCAATGCACGAAGCTATAGAATTACAAAAATGGCAAGAAAAGGCTCTTGAGCTTGCGGGAATGGATAAAGCGACTGATTGGGACTCCTTAACCGTAGATGATCGAATCGCATTAAAAGAAAATTTGCGTAATTGGATAAAAGATAATATTGATGAAGCTCGCGCACTGGAAGAACAATATCACAACGAGGCCAATCTGGAAGCGGATGTCCGCGGTCAACAGGAAGTAGTAGATGATAAACTGGCGGATCAGGAAATTGATGCAGAAATAGAACAAACACAAGTCACTGAAACCCTATCTTCCCGCCAGGCAGTTACACTAGGATCCTTTGCTGAAGTTGACAGAAAAGCAGATACCGTAAGAACTGTTGTGGGTGTCCCGGTAGACGCGGTCAAAGAAATACTGGGGGTAGACGATGAAGAACTTCTGGAAATAGTAAATAGGGGCGCTTTTGAGAATATGTTCAAAGAGATCAGCGAGGGTCTGGGGAAAAACGAATTTGGACGGTTTGGAGATAAACATCAAGTGGTGCCATTCATTATTTACAGAGATACCGGAAAAACAGAAAAAAGCTACCAGACCGCGATAGATAAGGCTCAAGACGGACTCTCCGATGACGGAAGAGTTATTCTTTTTGCGCCGGAAATGGATAAAGGCCCGAAACTGGCTGAAAGCGCGCAAGATCGGTATGCTGATAAAACATATATTACCGTTGTTCCCGACGCATATACCGATGCGAACGCGGAAGCAAAAGAGTACCCCGATATTATGATCAGAACAGCGTTAAGCCGACATATCGCTTTTTGTTACAATGGTAAAGATCAAACATCAGCGATCGCTGCCATTAATAGCATTTTAAGTCAGGTATCCAGCAATGATCCTATAACCGATGTAAAACAGTTATTAAGCGTTATGAATCGGCTTCGGATCAAAGCTATCGATTACACAGAAATTACCGAATGGCAGGAATCTCAAAAAGCCGTCGCGACATCACTGTAGAACCGTGAATAGTAAACATAGAACACGGCATTAAACAGTCTAAACGTCCGTTGAGTAAAGTTACCGGAAACCGGTTACCAGTTACCAGGGTTTTAACCTTAGAGCTGCAGTCAATATAACGCTATACGCTATAGTCTATACGATATACAAATTAACTGCTATGCACTATGCTAGTTGTCACTGGTTACAGGTAACAGGCAACTGGTTACTTTAAAGAAGTTATGTTCACGGCTCATGCTATACCTTATACGATATTCACTGTAAACCTCAGAAACCCCATAAACTTCATAAACCCAACAAACCCTCCAAACTCTAAGCTTGACCCGCATACCGATTTGATTATATAATCATGATTAATTACCTATAGCACAAAAGAGGAGTTTTATATGATAAAGGCCGCAATTGTTCTCTCAATACTTTTAGTCTCCGGGTTCACCGTTTCGGGATGCAGTCTTAACTCGTCGTCCTTATTGGCACGAAATATAAGCGATCTGGAACGCGCAAAGACCACGGGAACGTCTAAGACCTTTGACGGCGGGATCTCGGAGGTTTTTGACAGTATGCTGTCCAAGCTGAAAGAGAACAAAATAACGGTCTATATGTCGGATAAGAAAAAAGGTTATATTGTCGCCATAGGTTTCCCGAAACAAACGGACACAACTCGGATAGGCATTTTCTTTGATGATGCCGGCGGGAAGACAAAGGTCACTCTAAGCTCTTTAAGCAGCTCGGCTTTGATCAAGGCCGAAGGCATCCTTTTCGGTTCTTGATCCGGGTATCTTGAGGAATTCTAGAACATACGGTTCCACTCGTCCGAAGTATATTTTTTCGTCGCCAGAGTTCTTAACTTCGCGTCGGTATCGTCAAAACCCGACGGGATATCCGCTTCAAAGGTCTTCATCAATATCTCTTTCACTTCCGAAACCGGAATGCCGATATCTCCCATAAAGTTATCATGCCCTCTCCCTTTTCTGTATGCGGGCTCTTTAGGAGGATGTTTCAGGTACCGCTTCACCTTGTCCGTATCGAACGATGACAAAAAAGTGCCGTGATGAAGGAAAAAACTTTTTTTTCTGGCCTGGGCGTTCCCTGAAACTTTGTTTCCGGAAAGAGCGAGATCGGATATAGGCATATATTCCAGTTTTACGCCTTTCGCTGAAAAACCTCCGGCGATCCTGCCCAATATAGCCCCGTAAGAAGACATAATATCTCCGTACTTCTCGTCTCTTCCGTAAGAGAGGATAAGAGAAAAATTCACGCATCCCGGACCCTGAAGGACCGTACCTCCGCCGGATACGCGTCTTATGATCTTTATCCCGTCTTCCGCGCATTTTCCGTCGAAACATTCATCCAGCAGTTTTCCGGCCCTTCCTAGGACCACAAAATACTCGCAGGATTCCCATAAGCGGAGCACCTCACCTCCTCTGCCTTCCTCGGCCTTGGTAAGCAGAAGTTCGTCCATCGCTATGTTCTCTTCGGGACTTTTAGCATTAAAAGTAATTAAACGCATAATAAGTAGGGGCGGGGTTACCCCGCCCTAATAAAAGAATCTTTAAATAAATCGGATTAAAATTTATTGTCACTCACTGATAAACAAAACAATGATGATAAAGGGCGTGGGAACCACGCCCCTACTCACCCCCTATACGCGATATCCATGTCTTTCGCGGCTTTTACTTCATCGGGACAGGTCTAAGAACGATCCGATACACGTCCCTATTAAGCTGATCTTCTCAGTCCGCTTTAGCGGACTGCATGCCACAGTCTTCCGAGGCCTTCCTTTATCTTCCACGACTGTTTTTCCCTTACATGACGGCGTTATCATCCAATGGTGTGAGTGTTCACAGCGAGTTCCGCACAACCGCGCTTTGTTTCGCAAAGCGAAACAGCGGGGGGAGGACTGTCTGAGCTGGAACACTCGCGCCGTTGGATAACAAATCGGAACAGGTCGATACATATCTCTATCAAAGAAGTTTTTTTGACTTTCGACTTTTAGACTTTTGACTTTTCAACCGTTCATTCTGTCCTCTATTTATCCCAAATACGCGATATCCATGTCTTTCGCGGCTTTTACTTCATCGGGTCGGCATACGGGAGAATTTTTCGGGAAGTCCTTGAACTTACCGGGGTCTTTTTCCGCGAGCTTGGCAAGTGATATCATGATATCGGCGAACCTATCCAAAGTTGCCTTGGATTCGGTCTCGGTAGGTTCTATCATCATCGCTTCTTTTACTATAAGCGGAAAATACACCGTCGGCGGATGGATCCCTTCGTCTATAAGCGCTTTCGCTATATCCATCGCCCTCACGCCTTTCGCGGCCTGTTTTGATGCCGAGATAACAAATTCATGCAGACATTTCTTATCATAAGGTATCTCATAATGGTCCTTTAATCGGCTTTTCAGATAATTAGCGTTCAGGACCGCGTTCTCGCTGGCCGATATTAATCCCTCTTTCCCGAGCAGGCATATGTATATATACGCCTTCAGTATAACGGCGAAATTACCGTAAAAGGGCGAAACATATCCCACGGATAAAGGTTCGTCATAATCCAGAACAAAAGTCCCATCCTTGCTTTTCTTTACCCGGGATACCGGCAGGAACGGTATAAGCTCTTTTTTCACGCCTACGGGACCCGCTCCGGGCCCTCCGCCCCCGTGGGGCGTGGCAAAGGTCTTATGAAGGTTAAGATGCACTACGTCGAACCCCAGGTCTCCGGGACGGGCCTTGCCTAATATCGCGTTAAGATTGGCCCCGTCATAATACATGAGCGCGTCATGCGCGTGCGCCATGTCCGAGATATCTTTTATATGAGGATTGAACACGCCTAAAGTGTTCGGGCATGTCAGCATGACAGCCGCCGTATCCGCGTCCAGGTTCTTACGGAACTCTTCCATATCCATTACACCGTCGGCATCCGAAGGTACGCTTTTCACTTCGTACCCGGCTATAGCGGCCGATGCCGGGTTCGTGCCGTGTCCCGAGTCCGGGATAATAACATATTTCTTCCTGTTCTTCTTATTGTTATGATACGCCGCTATGATCATTATTCCGGTAAGCTCGCCATGGGCGCCGGCCATAGGCTGTGTAGTGAATTCATCCATACCGGTTATTTCACACAGCAGTTTTTCCGTATTGTATATCACTTCCAGCGACCCTTGGGCCAACCCTCCGCCTTTTATGAGCTGAGGAGCCAGCGGGTGAAGGGACATGAACTCTTCCCTACCGGATATACGTTCGGCTATTTTGGGATTATATTTCATAGTGCATGAACCCAGCGGATAGAAATTGGAATCCACGCTGAAGTTCTTCTCGGAAAGTAACGTAAAATGCCTGACTACTTCCGGTTCAGATACCGAAGGAAGTTCCGCGTTTTCTTTTCTTGTATAACGTCCGTCCAGAGCGCACGATACCGGCACATCTTTATCCGGAAAAGTGACGCCTTTTTTACCTTCTTGTGAGACGTCGAAGATCAGCCCCATAAAGTCTCCTCCAATACCGCCGCGAACACGTCTATCTCATGTTTTGTTCTTTTCTCCGTGACGGCCACCAGCATATAATCTTTCATATCACCGTAGTACCTGCCTAAAGGGAATCCCGGAGTTATACCCTTATCTATCATCTTCCCTATTACCATATTCGGATCCTTGGGAAGCCGTATAATGAACTCGTTGAATGTCGGGGCGCTTCTTTTTACTTCCACACCTTTTATCTTTTCGAGTTTCTGTTTCGCGTATTCCGTCTTATCCATACAAAGCCGCGCCACATCGGCCAGTCCCTGCTTGCCTACTAGGCACATATACACTAACGCTCTCAAAGCGCATAAAGCCTCATTAGAACATATATTCGATGTGGCTTTCTCTCTCCTTATATGCTGTTCCCGGGTCTGAAGCGTAAGCACGTAACTTCTCCGGCCATTCTTATCTTCCGTCGCGCCTACTACGCGTCCCGGCATTTTTCTTATGAACTCTTTTTTTACCGCCATGAAACCCAAATAAGGACCGCCGAAAGACAAAGGTATTCCCAAGCTCTGTCCTTCCCCTGTGGCTATGTCCGCGTCCATCTCCCTGGGAGTTTTAAGTATACCCAGGGATATGGGATATACGCTTTCTATTACAATAGCGCCTTTATCGTGGCAAGCGCGGGTTATATCGCTATGATCGTCTATTGACCCGAAAAAATTAGGGTTCTGCAGAATAACAGCGGCGGTTTTTTCGTCCAGACATTTCTCTATCTCGCTGCGGTCGCTCTGTCCGTGCGTAACGGGCGTCTCTACGAACTCTATGGAAAGGTTTTTGGTATAAGAATATAGCATCTTGCGGTATATAGGGCTCACACCTCCGTCCATTATGATCTTGTTCCTGCCGGTTATCCTTAACGCCATCATCGCCGCTTCGTAAAGCGCCGTCCCGCCGTCGTATAACGAAGCGTTCGAGGCGTCCATCCCGGTAAGTCTGCATATACAGCTCTGGTATTCGTATATGGCCTGCAGCGTGCCCTGAGACGCTTCGGGCTGATAAGGCGTATATGCCGTATAGAATTCCGGACGCGCGGCCAGAGCGTCTATCGCGGCGGGGATATAGTGGTCATAGAACCCTCCCCCCAGAAAACACACAAGGTCAGTGACGTTCTTTTTAGAAAGATTCCGGAAAAATTTATCAACTTCCATTTCCGATCTTCCGCTTTCTATGTCAAATGACCGGGCCCTGAGTTCCGGAGGTATGCACCGAAAAAGTTCTTCCGCGTTCCCGGACTTAATGCCTATACTCTCCAGCATATCTTTCTTGTCCCGGGATGAAAGTGGTATGTATTCCATCAGGCTTTTCCCTCTACATATGCTTCGTAAGCTTCCTTATCCATTAGCGTCCCCATCCCGGAGATGTCCGGCATTTCTATAACGCATATCCACCCTTTATCATAGGGAGAGTGATTGACCTGTTCGGGCGCGTCGGTAAGGGTTTCGTTTATTCCCGTTATTTTCCCGGATACCGGCGCGTATATATCGCTTGCGGCCTTAACGGACTCGACAGTCGCTATACTTTCCGCGGTCTTCACATCTTTCCCGATCTTCGGCAGTTCTATAAAAGTTATGTCACCCAGTTCCGACTGCGCGTGGTCGGTAATACCTATGACCGCTTTTTTACCATCAACCTTTATCCATTCGTGTTCCTTGGTATATTTAAGTCCTTCGGGTATCATTGTGCCTCCTTAATTTTCATGAAATGAAAATTAACCTTGAAGATGCAACTCACCAGGCGCATCTGAAAGGTCTTGTGTCGTATATCCTATAGCGTATAGCGCAAACAGCAACTCAGGCCTATACTGTCATCCCGAGTGAGCGCTAGCGAATCGAGGGATCTTTTTTATGTTTAAACAGATCCCTCCACTCACTTCGTTCGGTCGGGATGACAAAAGATACTCTTCTCCCCTCTCCCTTTTAACCTTTATCTACACTCGTCATTGCGGGCCCCGAACACATGTGATGGGTGAAGCAATCCCGTTCTTCGTCTATTTAGGGCGGACACATAGGTCCGCCCCTACGATTCTCGCATCGGTCAATCCTGACCCTTTAACTCTCGTCCTTCATCCTTCGTCCCTCTGACTTCTCGCTTCTATCTCTTATATATCGGCAACTCCGTTATCTCGGCTTTTATATCTATTTTTCCGTCCGTAAGCGTTATCCCGGTTCCCGCTGCGGAATGCTCTGTATTAATATAACATAATCCTATCCCTTTTTGAATAGACGGCGAAAAACCTCCGCTTGTCACGATCCCGGCGCTTGACCCGCCGCAAATGACAGAGAAACCACGCCTGGCGCTCCTTCTCGCTTCGCAAATAAATCCTCTCAATATCCTTTCTATGCCTTTCTTTTCCCGGAGGAGCAACGCTTCTTTACCGATAAACTTCTTCTTCATAGAGACAAAAGCCGAAAGGCCGGATCCAAGCGGCGAATGTTCTTCATCTATATCGTTACCGTATAAGGAGTACCCCATCTCCATCCTCAATGTATCGCGTGCGCCAAGCCCGATCGGTTTGACCTCTTCGTTCTCCATCAATAGACGCCATATCCTGACCGCTTTATCTTTAGAGAAGAAGAGCTCATATCCCGTTTCTCCGGTATACCCGGTACGGCTTAAAAGAACTTCAGTCCCTCCGATATCGGTCTTCTTAAAAAAGAACCTTTTTATGTCGTTTTCAGGATCTCTGCCTATGATCTTTTCAAGCACACGGGATGATGACGGGCCCTGGATATCTATTTTAGCCGTCCCATCGGATATGTCCTCTAGCGCGGTCACGGGCGAGATGTTCTTCCTTATCCATTCCAGGTCTTTTTCTGTCGTAGCGGAATTGACTACAAGCATGAATTCTTCGCCGCTTATCTTGAAAACGATAAGATCGTCGATGATCCCTCCGTTCTCATTGAGAATGAACCCGTATCGGCATTTCCCGGGAACCATATCGCTTACGCGGCATGTCACCAGGCGTTCCAGGTCACTTTCGGCATCCGGTCCTTTGAGCAGGAATTCGCCCATATGGCATATATCGAAGATACCCGCTCTTTCCCTAGTATGCAGATGTTCTTCTATTATCCCGGAATACTGAACCGGCATTGCCCATCCTGAAAAAGGCACCATTTTTGCGCCGGCGGTAATATGTTCGTTATAAAGAGGGGTTCTTTTTAAGATTATATCTGTATTGGACATGAGTATCATCCCGAAAATTGTTATGTTTGACTACATTATAGAATAAATATATACCTTGTCAATTCACATCTACCCCTCGCATAGAGTTTGTCGGGTTTTAGAGAGTATATCGTATAGAGTTATATTGACCAACACTCCATTAGTGTTCAGGATATAGGTTAAGGCAAATAGGCCGGTTTGGTCTTTGGCCTTAGGGTTAAGTTTTTAAAACCTTGACCCTTTAACCTAACCTACACTGGCTTCTTCACCTTTACCTTAACCTCTATTTTCTTCTTCAATTTTAGTATATCGTATAGCGAATGTCGTATAGCGTGAATGGAAATAAAAATATATTCTGGGGACATTTTGAGGGGTAGGTGGACACTTCCCCGGGAAAAGTGTCCACAGAACTTCCACCCTCAACTTTCAGACTGCTTCCTTTCCATTGCACATCACACATAAAACATTACACGACGTCTCTCGTCCTTCATCCCTCGTTTCTCTTCCTTCTCGCTTCTACTCCCCCCGCAGCTCCTCATACACCGCTCCGGCTCCGTAAGAGCTTCTCACAAGCGATCCGGCTTTGACAGCCCTAAAACCCATATCATGGGCAATCGCCCCTATTTCCTCGAATTCATCCGTCGTATAATATTTTTTTACGGGCCATAACCCCGGTGACGGTCTTAAATACTGGCCGATATAAACTATATCGGCTCCCGCTTCGGCCACATCCTTCAGCGTGGCGCGTATCGAACCCATATCTTCCCCAAGTCCTACCATCATCGATGATTTAATAAAAATTCGCGGGTCGTTTTTTTTATGCGTGGAAAGTTCCTTTAGTACCGTCAACGACCTTTTATAATCCGCCATGGGACGTATGTCGGCGTATAGCGATCCCGCGGTCTCTATATTGTGCCCTACAACAGACGCTCCGGAAAAAAATATTTTCCTCAAATTCTCTCTGTCGGCTTTAAGATCAGGAATAAGAAGCTCTATTTTAGCGGTCGGAATGACCTTTAATATTTCGGATACGGCCTTCATAAAATGTTCGGTCCCGCCGTCACGGAGATCGTCGCGCGTAACGGATGTGATGACCATATACCCTTTTCCCAATCTTTTGGCCGCCATAGCCAGTCTTTCGGGCTCGGCAGGATCGGGCGCGGCAGGGTTCCCGGATCCCACACCGCAAAAACGGCAGTTCCTGGTACACACATCTCCCAGTATCATGAACGATATATGACGCTGTTTCCAGCATTCACCTTTATTCGGACATACCGCTTCCTCGCATACGGTCTTAAGTCCAAGTCCATCCGTTATCCTGCTTATCGCCTCGGCATCGTCCGGTGATAAGGCTTTACCACGGATCCATCTAGGCCTTTCTGTCATCATATCGCGCGCTCTCATAGCATATGTCCTAATAAAAAGAAAGGCACGCTTTACCGTGCCCTTCTTTTTATCTCATATATTGCGTTTCGTTCTTTTGCATCACTTCTTTTCTTCGCATCCTTTGATCTTTCTTTCGGAGAGATATTTATACAGGTCATAATGCATGTTGACCTGTTTTTGGGCTTCTTCGAGAAGCGATTGGGCCCTTGCCGGATCGCTTTTTTTGAGAACATTATAACGGTTCTCATTATACACATAATCCTCGAGTTTTATGCTGGGTTCTTTACTGTCAAGAGTCATCGGGTTCTTGCCCTGTTCGCAAAGTGCGGGGTTATAACGGAAAAGCGGCCAATGTCCCGAATCAACGGCGTTCTTCTGTTCGTTATACCCGGTCGTCATATTTATACCGTGCGCGATACAATGGGAATACGCTATGATAAGTGACGGTCCGTTATACGCTTCGGCTTCTATGAAAGTTTTAAGGACTTGCATAGGATTGGCCCCGAAAGCCACTTTAGCCACATAAACATAACCATAGCTCATTGCCATAAGACCTAGGTCT
This sequence comes from Candidatus Omnitrophota bacterium, assembly GCA_043813915.1. GTDB lineage: Bacteria > Omnitrophota > Gorgyraeia > Tantalellales > Tantalellaceae > Aadella. Next base: position 4,442 of record JBDRKO010000031.1, on the reverse strand, counting down.
TTTTTTCCTATAGGCTTCCCGCTTGCCGCGAATTGAGCTACCGCTCCCATAGGAGTGGATTTTGACGCCTGGCCTCCGGTATTGGAATATACTTCCGTGTCCAGCACCAGGATATTCACGTTCCTACCGGATGCCAGCACATGGTCAAGACCGCCGTACCCGATATCATACGCCCATCCGTCACCGCCGAGGCCCCACACCGATCTTTTTATAAAATGATCGGCTACGCTGAAAAGGTCTCTGCAATCCTCACAGTCGCACTTACCCAGAAGACCTTTTAGTTTCCCGACACGTTCCCTCTGTTTCTCTATATCTTCCCTAGATACCTGCGCGGCGGCTTTTATCTCTTTAAGCAGCGGCGCTATCTCGTCCGAACATCCTTTAGCGCCGATGATACGGTCCGCCGTTTCGTTGGCAAGTTCGGTATATTTATCCACGGCCAGTCTCATCCCGTAAGCGACCTCCGCATTGTCCTCGAACAGCGAATTGGTCCAAGCAGGTCCTCTGCCGTCGGGACGTGTACAATACGGCGTGGTCGGAAGATTGCCGCCGTATATGGAGGAACAACCCGTAGCGTTGGCTATCAGAGCTCGGTCGCCGAAAAGCTGGGACAGCAGTTTAACATACGCTGTCTCTCCGCATCCGGCACAAGCTCCCGAAAACTCGAACAGCGGTTTCACGAACTGTATACCGTTCATAGCCGCGATGTTATATGTCGCGGGGTCTGTTTCCGGCAGGCCGAGGAAAAATTCGAAATTTTCTCTCTCAGCCTCTCGCAAGGCCTCCTGAGGCATCATTTTGATAGCGTCTTTGGCTTTCATCGGACAGTTCTCTACGCATGCCGCACAGCCGGTACAGTCCTCCGGCGCTACCTGCAGAGTATATACAACGCCCTCTTCGGCTTTAGGCTTGACAGGAGCATACTTGAATGTCTTAGGAGCTTTCTTCAGCAAATTCCCGGCGTATTTTTTTGCCCGTATAACGGCGTGCGGACATACCATAGTGCATTTACCGCATTGTATACACGTAGACGGGTCCCAAACAGGTATATTGATGGCTATATTCCTTTTCTCGTACTGTGTCGTAGCCGTAGGCCATGTCCCGTCATCCGGCATCTCCGAGACCTTTACCGTATCCCCTTCTCCCCTCATGATCTTTGCCGTGGTCTCTTTTACAAAATCCGGGGCTTTGTCCGATATCCCCGAATCCTTCTTTTCTTTGGCGGTGACCGCGGACGGTATCTTTACTTCCTCTATGTGATCCAGCGCCATATCGACCGCCTGCATGTTCATATTTACCACTTTATCGCCTTTTTTGCCGTAAGTTTTCTTTATAGCCTCTTTAATGGCTTCCAAAGCGACCTTAGCGTCTATGACACCCGATATCTTAAAGAATGCCGTCTGCATTATGACGTTTATGCGCCCGCCAAGTCCTACTTCCTCGGCGATCTTGACGGCGTTTATCACATAGAACTTGATCTTCTTTTTTATTATCTGTTCCTGCACTTTCATGGGCAGAGTGTCCCACACCTCGTCCTTACCGTGCATGGACGTTAAAAGGAAAGTCCCTCCGTCCATCAGGTTTTTCAGCATGTCGTATTTCTCCAGAAAAGAGAAATTATGACACGCCAGGAAATTGGCTTTACTTATAAGATACGGGCTCCTTATGGTCTTTTTCCCGAACCTTAAATGAGAGATAGTAACAGCACCCGCTTTTTTCGAATCGTATACGAAATATCCCTGCGCGTTGTTGTCGGTCTTCTCGGCGATTATTTTTATGGAATTTTTGTTCGCCCCGACCGTCCCGTCCGCGCCAAGCCCGTAGAACATAGCGCGGTACGTATCATCGCTTTCCGAGCTGAATGACGCGTCGTAATCCAGGCTTGTTCCCGTAACATCGTCGTTGATACCCACAGTAAAATGGTTCTTCGGTCTTTTTGCGTCCAGGTTCTCGAACACGGCTTTTATCATCGCCGGGGTGAATTCCGCCGATCCCAGGCCGTATCTTCCTCCGACTATCTTCGGATATTCCTTGAACGATACCGATCCTTCCGACATAGCTTCACCGATAGCTGTCCTTACATCTTCATACAAAGGTTCGCCCAAACTGCCGGGTTCTTTTGTCCTGTCCAGGACCGCTATAGCCTTGACCGTCCGCGGCAGCGCTTCGATGAACGCGTTCATACTGAACGGTCTGAAAAGTCGCACTTTTAAGACCCCCAGTTTCTGTCCTTTGGCATTCAGGTATTCCACCGTCTCATGCACGGCTTCGCTTCCCGACCCCATTATGATGATCACCTTTTCGGCATCCGGAGCGCCGACATAATCAAAAAGTCCGTATTTCCTTCCCGTAATTTCGGCGAATTTATCCATTGTCCTTTGCACTATATCCGGACACGCGCTGTAATACTTATTGACCGATTCCCTTCCTTGGAAATATACATCCGGGTTCTGTGATGTTCCCCTTAAAGAAGGATGCTCCGGATTAAGACCTCTTGCTCTATGTTCACGCACAAATTTGGGGTCTATCATCTTTTTCATATCATCGAACGTCAATTCTTCTACCTTCTGTATCTCATGAGATACCCTGAATCCCTCGAAATAATGCAGGAACGGGACCCTGGAGCCGAGCGTGGCCGCCTGAGCTATCAAAGCGAAGTCCATCGCCTCTTGGACGCTGGCGGAAGCCAACATGGCCCATCCCGCTGTTCTGGCGGCCATAACATCCGAATGATCCCCGAATATCGATAATGCCTGACACGCTATGGATCTCGCGGCTATATGGAACACTGTGGACGTCAATTCCCCGGCTATCTTATACATATTAGGTATCATAAGAAGCAATCCCTGTGAAGCGGTGAACGTTGTGGTTAAAGCCCCCGTAGTAAGTGCGCCGTGAACCGCCCCGGCCGCGCCCGCTTCGGACTGCATCTCAACAACGGAAGGAACCGTTCCCCATATATTTTTTACACCCATTGCCGACTTGACATCGGATATCTCACCCATTCCCGAAGAAGGGGTTATCGGGTATATAGCTATTACTTCATTGGTCGCGTGCGCTACATACGCTACCCCGCTATTCCCGTCATGGGGAACCATTTTACGCTTCATTTCAGAACCTCCGTATTCGTTTTTTTATATGCAGCTCTGTTTTAGAGACTTTAAGGGCCTATATTGTATCACACTAGGACTATGTTGTTAAGCTCAAATATCCGCATTTTTGAGGGAGATTAACAAAATAAACAGTAGGAAAATTTATGCCTTTATTCCGGTGTTCTTCTGTCCTTGAGCATGTCACTCCCGCGACTTCCGTAAGGGACAGATAATGGGATGGGAAGCCTCTATACAAAAAAAGAAAGCGGGCCGTTAACGGCCCGCTTTCTTTTTAATATCTTCTATCGCCGATCCTTCCGGGAGTTATTCTATGGCTCCCGCCGAAGAACCTGTTATCGACAGATAAAAACTCATGAACGCTATCATCATCACTACCGATATATACGATTGTACGGCCGCATTCACTATGGCTATTACCACCTGGCTTATGTTCCCGCCTAACGGAACCGACAAAAGTCCGGTAACAAAACCCACTGCGAGCGATATTAAAAGGCTTACAAGAAGAAGCCCCATAAAAAGCCCCAATGATCTCGCGAAATTGCTCTTAGCTACCTGAATACCTTTTTTGAACCCTTCAATAGCACCCTTGTCTTCGGCAACTATTGCGTATATGGGGTAGATCAAAAGCGTTATCATGACAATAGCCGCCGCTGTTACTATCACAGCCACTAATGTCCTGGTCATGACATTGTCTCCCATGAACAATAGTCCCGCGCTTATAAGACTGAGCAGAAGAACAACTGCCACCGCTACAAGTATATAGAGGAGCAGGAGCGATAATATTCTTACATAGAATTTTTTACCGTATTCCATCAACCGGAAAATATCAGCGGTGCCTCCCTTTATATGGTCCTTGATAAGACCAAGAGCGCCTCCCTGAAGAAGGATGAACACGAAAAAAAATAAGATGCTGGACACAACGGAAATAAGCATTATCCCGGGTTGCCCGGCACGATCCGGATTCGATATAGGCAGGCTGATCAGGCCGATCAACGCGTTGAAAAAGAAAAATGCCAGAACAACGTTCATTAATTTTTGCACTTCAACAAAACCTTTCTTAATAACCCCTACTATACCCATATCTGCCTCCTTATTCCGTATTATACAGAAAGTATACCCTTACTATCCCTTGTTATATTAGAGTATAACGATAAGTCCTCTTGTGTCAAGCATAATGACCTATCGCTGTGGGATTGGTAAACACATCATTACCCCCCTGAGCACAAAAAGCTATATTTCTTACTTCTGCGTCTAAATCTATCGTTGGCAACATCAAGGCTTCTTTCCTTATCTTCGGATTTTTTTCTCTTGCCAACTCCCAAGGACTTT